>NZ_CALKTC010000021.1 GCF_937996225.1 uncultured Campylobacter sp.
GCGAGGCGCAAGCTACGTCTAACGAGCTAAAATCGCAATTTGCGGCAAATGGCAGAGAACTGCAATACGTATCGCTCGATTCTTGGCATGCGGACGAGCAAAATTTACAACTCTCAACGAAGATATCTGATTCTTGGCTTGCGACGAACGAGCCCGTTTCGCGAAGCTCTGCGAATACTTCAAGTTTGCAATATGCCGCGGATAGGACGAATTCGCGATGTGGGGCGTGTGAGCAGGACTTGCAAAATGCTGCAAATAAGGCGGATTTGCAGCGCTCGGCGAGCGAGCCGAGTCCGCAACAGACGATAAATTTGCAAGGTTCATGCTCTGCACAGGCGTGCACGGCGGACGCGCGCGGCGCCCATTCCGATAGCGAGGGCGATTTCGTGCGTTTGCCCGCAAGCTTTTCGGCGATTTTTAGAGCAGGCGCGATTTTTATCGCTCCAAGCGTGGCACCGAACCTTAATAAAATCGGCATTTTCCTAGCCAACACCGGCGTACATCTGCTATTTTTTGAATACTTTGATCGCCCGATCGTCGCTACTAGCGCCAACATTAGCGGCGAGCCCATTATTTTTAGCAGCGAGGAGTTGCGCGCGAAGCTGGGCGGCGTCATCTCGTTTTACCTGGATAACGACCGCGAAATTTTAACGCCGAGCGACGATAGTATCGCCTTTTTGCCGCAGTTTGAAGCGCGAGCTTCGGCGCCCGGTTCAAAAACGGCTTATAGCTCCGCGAAAAATTCCATCCTGGCGCAGAATTCTGCCATAAATTCCGCGGACGCGCAAACCCTTACCGCACCGCAAAATTTTAAGGAAAATTTCGCCGCCGAAATAAATTCTGACTGCGAAACGGAATCCGTCCGCGCCGCAGGTCTAGCAAATTCTGCAAGTGCCCTAAATTCCACAAATGCTGTAAATCTCGCAGATGCCGCAAAATCCGCAAGCACTACAAATTTAGCGAGCTACACAAATTTTTCCGCCGAAGAGGACGCTTTAAATCGCGCGCTGTTTTTGCGAATATCTCGCGGAATGAATCCAAAAATTTTCCCTAGCAAATTCCGGCTAAAAGGCACTTTCCTGGCGCTCGGAGCGGAGCTGAAAAATCAGTTTGCGATCTACAAAGACGGGCAAATTTTCATCTCGCCCTACATCGGCGATCTTAAAAACGTCGCTACGAATGAGCGATTTTTCGCGCTTTTGGATATGTTCGTGCGCGCCTACGAGCTGAAATTCGATGCCGTCATCGCGGATCTGCACCCGCAGTTTTCACACACGCGATTTTTCGAGCAGCGCGGATACCCCGTGGTGCGCTACCAGCACCATTTCGCGCATCTGGTGTCGAATCTAGCGCAAAACGATCTTCTTTTTAGTGGCAAAAAATACCTCGGCTTTTGCTTCGACGGCACCGGCTACGGCACGGACGGCACGATCTGGGGCGGCGAGGTGATGATCTTTGATCCGCGCGGCTACCGACGCGTCGCGAAATTTGACGAGATCGCGCTTATCGGCGGCGAGAATGCGATCAAAAACATCTACAAACTTGCGCTCGCACTCGTGTTTAAATTTAATGCAAAGGGCACTGCGCGCGAGTTTTTGGCAAAATTTAATGCAAGCGAAGTCGCAAATTTAGAAAAAATCGCGCCTCGTGCCATCCGCTCAAGCTCGCTAGGGCGGCTGTTCGATGCGTTTGCTGCGGTCATTTGCGACCTGCGAGCCATCAGCTTCGACGGCGAAGCGGGCATGCGACTTGAGAACCTATATATCGACGGCTGCGAGCAGAGCTATAAATTCGCGCTAAAAAAGGCGGGCGCGGCAAGCGAAGCAGGGATTTTTGACGAGATAAAAAGCTCTATCGACTCTGCGGTGCGCATGCCCGAGAAATTTGGCGCGGCGAAAAATCCTATCCGCAGTGCAGAACGCGAGGATAAAAGCGGCGTCTGCAGAGGAAATTCTATCGATGCTGCGGTGCGAATAGCGGAAAATTTTAGCGGCTCGATAAATCGCGATAGCCGCGCGACGAATTCTAATAGCGGTGAAAGATTTGCAGCCGCGAACGCCGCGAACGTTTGCGGCTCGGCTAGCGACGCGGAAAATTCCGCGGCAAATTCCACAATCGGCGATACCGAGCAAAATTTTGCCTATGCGCCGAATTCGACAAACGCTCGTAGTTTAAATTCCGCGGGCGAGATAAATTATGATTTATCAATAAACACAGCGAATTCTACGGCGAATTCCATATCAAACGCCGCGGCAAATTCCTCAGATGGCGAGGCGCCGTGGAGCCTTGGCGGCGAATGCTACGTGATTGATTACGAAGAGGCGTTTTTGCAGGCTTTGAGCGATGAGCCGCACTTGGCCGCGACGAAATTTATAAACGCCATCGCAAACTTCATCGCGGAGTTTGCGGAGGGCTTCGGGCTCGAGGTCGCGCTAAGCGGCGGGGTCTTTCAAAACGCGACGCTTCTAAATCTTACGTGCAAAAAGCTACGCGCGCGGGGCATTAAATTTCATCTAAACCGCGAGATCCCGTGCAACGACAGCGGCATCGCATACGGACAGCTCGCGGCATATCTAAGCGAAATTTCGCGCTAAACTTGTCCACAAAAAACGCAACTATAGCCGCCAAGCTCGCTCTTTTTAAAATTTATTAGTTTCATCTCGCCACTAAATTTATGAACTCTGCGCCATGCCCGTACTTTGCGTAAATTCTTGAATTATACGCTACGGGCGATAAAATCCACCGCGGCTAACTTTTCTAAAATCGCAAAATCAGCGAACAAATTTACGCCTTGCTTGTCTTTATATGTCGCAGCCGAAACGTTAAAATTTTAAAATTTAATGGCGCGCCGTTTCCTGCCATAGCGTCACGGCGCACCACTATGGCAACCGATACAAAATTCTGCCGCGGCGCATGGCTAGATACTGTGCAGATCCCAAGCTAAAACGTTATCTAGCGCCCGACTCTTAAAATTGAACGCAAGCTCGCGGTAGAATTTAAAATTAACGTAGCACCGGTAAATTTCATCGCGCTAGCACTAAAATACAATGCGAAATCGCGAGCAAAATTTCAAAATACGCACGATGCTTTGGAGCTTTAAATTTTAAAGAATAAGCCAAATTAGCGCAAAATTCTTACTATTTGAGCGGAATTTCGGTAAAATTACGTTCAAAATACGCGAAATGAGGGGAGCTATGAAAAAAGAGGAAAAAGAGGGCGCCGTAAGATTTAGCATTTCGCTGCCGACGAAGCTTTTTGAGGATCTCGATGAGATGGTGCGCGCCAAGCAGTACCTAAGCCGCAGCGAGTTTATCCGCGATCTCATACGCGAAAAGATGGTTGAGGGCGTGCTTCACGGAGATGGCGAGGATGACTGCGTGGGCGTGCTTTGCATCGCTTACGATCATCACCAAAGCGATCTGATCGAGCAGCTCGTAGAGATCGAGCACCACGCAAACGTCACCATCGTCAGCACCAGCCACTTCCACATCGACGAGCGCCACTGTTTCGAGGAGATCACGATGCGAGATAAAATTTCAAAGATCGAGCGGCTCAGCGCCAAAATCGGCGCGCTAAAAGGGGTGAAATTTTCCAAGCTCGTAAAGGCGGTCATCACTGAAGCGTAGGGCTTTTGCGCATTTTTAAAAACAGCGTGTCGCGCTAAATTTACGCGCTTTTAAATTTAAACGCAGCGGTTGCACGATTTTTATAGGTTACGAAGCGCGATTCTCGATCGAGTAGAGAATTCGGGCGGCGCGGCTGCGCAAGGCGTGCAAATAAAATTTGTTTAAATTTACGCGGCAAACGAAAGCGCAAAATTTTATAAATTTTAATCAAAAAGCATTCTTGCCGCGAGTCTAAATTTTACTGCACTAGCACGAAACCGGCGCTGCAGCTCGCGACTAAATTTTATAAAGCACCGCTTTCGTGCCGCATTTGCAAAGCCGAGCTAGCGCAAAATTGATATTAAAATGGT
>NZ_CALKTC010000022.1 GCF_937996225.1 uncultured Campylobacter sp.
CTATTGATACAAATAGTGAAAGTTCTGATTCGAGTCACGCAGAGAAAAAAATATTTTTAGATACTGGTGTTAAGGAATGTAGCAGGGAAAAGGCTGAAAGAGTGGCATTTCAATGTGAAAATCAGTTTCAGGAATTGCTTTTGGGGACAAATATTCTATTTTTAATTTCTGGGCTTGGTGGATCTACTGGAAGTGGAATAATGCCTATTATTCTTGAAGTTGCAAAAAAATTGGGTATTTTTACTATTAGTATTGTTGCTCGTCCATTTTATCTGGAGGGATTTGAAACTCTGAAAATTGCGAATACAGGAATAAAGAAAATTGAAAAACTTACGGATAGTCTAATTATTATTCCAAACGAAAAATTATATAATTATATTGATAGAAAAGAGCCGCTTGAATCTGTTTATAATACGGTAAATTTAATTATAAAGGAAGGGATTGAAGGAATTGTAAATATTTTGACGGAAGTTGGATTTATGAATATTGATTTTTTAGATGTAAAAGCAGTTCTTCATAATGCTAAGAATACGATTATTAGAGTTGGGGAAGGAAAGGGAGATAACGCAGTTGACAAAATAATTGAACAGCTTATGGAAAATAACTTGTTTGAAGGTAAATTGGAAAATGCTAAAAGAGTTTTAGTAAATTTTACAACAGGAACAAGTGTTTCACTTATGGATATTGGAAAAATAACAGAGAAAATTTCAGATATTGTAAAGGATAAAAACGTTAATTTAATATGGGGAGTTGTAATTGATCCAAGTTATGATGAGATTAAGAAGATAAAAACAGTTGTAATATCCAGTGTTTAATTTTTCGATAAATTTTAAAATTTCGTTTTGTGAAATCCGCCTGTGCGCTTTGCCGCTATGAGGCAAAATTTCAGCTAAAGCTTGCGTCCGTTCTTACCCGCGATGATAAATCTTAGCGCGCTTAGCTTGATAAATCCGTCACCGTCCTTTTGATTGAAAACCTTGTCCTCTTCAAACGTCACAAAATCAGTATTAAACAAGCTATCGCTCTTGCTTTCCCTGCCCAGCACGGTCACGTTACCCTTATAAAGCTCAAGCTTAACCTTGCCGTTTACGTGCTCTTGGGATTTATTTATCAGCTCTTGAAGCAGCAAGCGCTCCGGGCTGAACCAAAAGCCGTTGTAGATGAGCTCGGCGTAGCGCGGCATCAGATCGTCTTTTAGATGCGCCGCGCCGCGATCTAGCGTGATGCTCTCGATCGCGCGGTGAGCCTTTAGCATGATCGTGCCACCTGGAGTTTCGTAGCAGCCGCGACTCTTCATACCGACGTAGCGGTTTTCTACAAGATCGAGCCTGCCGATGCCGTTTTTAGCGCCAAGCTCGTTAAGCGCTGCTAGCATCTCGTGCGGCTTAAGCGCTTTGCCATTTAGCTTTACGGGATCGCCGTGTTTGTATTCGATCTCGATGATCTCGCTCTTATCGGGCGCATTTTTAGGGCTTACGGTCCATCGCCACATATCCTCCTCAGGCGCATGAGCGGGATCTTCCAACACCAAGCCCTCGTAGGAGATATGAAGGATATTCGCATCCATTGAATACGGCGATTTGCCGGGCTTTGAAGCGATGTCGATGCCGTTTTTCTTAGCGTAAGCAAGAAGCTTCTCGCGAGAGTTCAGATCCCACAGCCTCCACGGCGCAATCACCTTAATATCGGGATTTAGCGCGTATGCGCCAAGCTCGAAGCGGACTTGATCGTTACCCTTACCGGTAGCGCCGTGGCTTATGGCGTCCGCGCCAGTTTTTTTCGCGATTTCGACTAGCTTTTTAGCGATCAACGGGCGCGCGATCGATGTGCCTAAAAGATACTCGCCCTCATAGACGGCATTTGCACGAAACATCGGGAACACGTAATCGCGCACGAATTCCTCGCGCAGATCCTCTACGAAGATATTTTCCTTTTTGATGCCCAGTTTCACAGCTTTGTTTTTGATAGGCTCCAAATCCTCATTCTGACCGATATCTGCGGTGAAAGTCACCACATCGCAGCCGTAAGTATCGCCGAGCCACTTTAAAATAATACTAGTATCTAGTCCTCCGGAATACGCCAAAACGACCTTTTTTACATCTTTTGCCATCTCAAATCCTTTACGTAAAATTTGGCGAAATTCTACCAAAAATAGTTTAATAGTTGCTTTTAAGGCAAATGTCGCTAAACTCACGCCCATGAGAATCGATAAATTTTTAAACGCAGTAAATATCACTAAGCGGCGTGCCATCAGCGAAGATATGTGTAAAAGCGGCGTCGTAGCCGTAAACGGCGCGGTAGCAAAGCCCGCCAAAGAGCTTAAAATCGGCGACGTTATCACAATAAGCTTTTTGGATAGGAAGCAAAGCTTTAAGGTCCTAGCCTTTCCTAGCGCGAAAAATACGCCCAAAAGCGAGCAAGCAAAGTATGTCCAAGAGCTTTGAACTCATCTGCGGCGAGGATGAAATTTCACGCCTCGTGCAGGCTCTGCCAAAAAGCGGCATAATCTTGCTCATCGGCGATCTTGCTAGCGGCAAAACGACGCTTGCGCGCGCGATCGTGCGGGCGCATGGGTTAGACGAGCACGTGAGCTCGCCTACATTTTCGATCATGCAAAATTACGGACAGATTTATCATTACGACATCTATAACGGCGGCTGCGAGGGGATTTTAAAAAACGGGCTATTTGAAAATTTATTTGAAGAGGGGCTTCATCTGATCGAATGGGCGGATGAAAATTTGATAAATTTACTTAAAAAATATGAACTTGATTTTTGCGTAGTGAGGATCACGCCGCACGCGCAAGGGCGAAAATACGAGGTAAGCTATGCATAAACTGGAAGTCAGGGGTCTTAAAAAAACAATAAAAGGCACACCGATCATCAAGGGCATCTCGCTGGAACTTTACAACGGCGAGATCGTAGGGCTGCTAGGACCCAACGGCGCAGGCAAAACCACGACGTTTTATATGATCTGCGGGCTGATAAGCGCTAGCGGCGGCGATATCTTGCTTAATGAAAATAGCATCGCAAAGGTTCCGCTTCATAAGCGCGCTAAGCTCGGCATCGGCTACCTGCCACAAGAAAGCAGCATCTTTAAGGAGCTCAGCGTTGAGGAAAATTTAATGCTCGCTGCAGAGATTACCTATAAAAATAAAACGGAGGCCTCACGAAAGGTCGATGAGATGCTAAATCTGCTCAACATCGAGCCGATCAGATTGCGCAAAGGCGTGAGCCTAAGCGGCGGCGAGCGCAGGCGCTGCGAGATCGCGCGAAGCCTAATGATAACGCCAAAATTTCTACTTTTGGACGAGCCGTTTGCAGGCGTCGATCCGATCGCCGTTAATGATATCCAAAGCATCGTGCGCGATTTAAGCGATCTTGGCATCGGCGTGCTCATCACCGATCACAATGTCCGCGAAACGCTTGCGATCTGCGACCGCGCCTACGTCATCAAAGACGGCGAGCTGTTCGCCGGCGGCACCGCAAAAGAGATAGCCAACGATCCGAATGTGCGCAAATTCTACCTCGGCGAGGATTTTAGCATCTAAGCTGTCCAGAGCGCTTTGGATTTTCACTTCCCGCTTCGGCGCGCGCGGTTAAATTCTATAATTTAAGTTTTACGATTTAAAATTCAAGTGTACGGCTGCGATTAGTCGTGCACTTGAATTTCGCGTATTAAATTTTTGAAAAGTAGCTAGGTTCGTTTTAAAATTTTTAAATTTCAAAGGGCGTTTTGTGCACTGCAAATTTTAAATAATTTTTGCGGCAGGTTCTCTTTTCGCGACCGAAATTTACACCCGCGGTACATAAAATTTAAATCGCATTTTAATCGCGCTTTGTTTAAATTTGGCCGAATTCTAAAGCGCGAGCCGTTTTATAAACACGGCGCCGCCGTCTGCGCACCAAAATCACGCCCACAATTTGCAAAAAATATCCACTCGTAGAATTAAATTTCAAAACGAACACAGCCGCAAATGAATTACATATGCAACGGTGCTTGAAATTCCGCGCAATGCCGTCTAATTTCACGGCGCAATTCAGCGAGCGGCGGCGTAAACCAAAGCGCGCACAAAACCTACTCGCTTCGGCTTCGACGCATCAAATCAAAAGCGACGCGCGAAGCAAGGCCTTCCGACCCGTTAGAATTTTGCCGATTAAGCCGCCTTGTTTAATTAAAATTACACTTTTATTTGCTCTGCGGGTTTAAATTTCGCTCATCTTAAAGCTCGCTGCGAATTTTAAAATTTTAACCCGGCACTCGTCGCTTCCCTTAAAATTTTAAAATTCTTAAAATTTTGGCGAGATCAAGGAGAAATTATGAAAAAAGTTCTACTTTCGTGCGCCTTGGCGGGCGCGCTTTTTGGCCTAGAGATCGACGGATTTAGCGCACCTAGTGGTTCGCTCATTACCGATGACGCTTTTTATATCGCAAATCGCGGCAGTAGTGAAGATCCACAAGAGCGCGACGGCTTCATCAGCCGTATAGTAAAAAACTCGGGTGTCGTTGAGACAAATTTTATAGACGATCTGGTAAATCCGGGCGGAATGGCGCAGATCGAGGGCGTGCTCTACGTGTGCGATCTGGACGCAATCAGGGGCTTTAGCAAAGGCCAGGAGATTTTCAATCTAAAAATCGAGGGAGCACAGGCCCTAAACGACGTCGTAGCGCTCGGCAGCGAAGTTTTGCTCGCAAGCGATCCCGCGCGTGGGACGATCTGGCGCATCGACCTGCTCTCGCGCACCGCGGATGAGTTTGCGCGCATCGATCCATCACTAGGCAGCCCAAACGGACTTTTGGCTAAAGGCGATAAGCTTCTGATCACTACATTCGATCTTGGTGGAAAGGTTTCGGGGCGCGTGCTAAGCATGGATTTGAAATCTCGCGAAATTTCGATCTTTGCCGATATGAAGGGGGTCTTCTACGGCATAGCGCGCGGAAAAAACGGCGAAATTTTAGTTAGCGATTGGGGTGAGGATCTTTTAAGCGGTAAAATTTGGCGTATCGATGCAAACGGACAGATACGCAAAATAAACCTCGGCGCGATGCAAAGACCTGCGGACATCTCAAGCGACGGCAAGGTTTTATTGATCCCAAAATCGCTGGAAAACAAAGTCGAGCTGATAAATTTGCCGTAACCGGCCGTCTTATTGCGGCTTCGCAGTTTGCTTAAATTTTACAAAATATATGCTGTATCGTGCTTTATAAGCCATCTTTTTGCGCTTCGCCGCTTACGTAGCGGCGTCGGTTGCGACGCTATAGCCGATCGCGATACCGAAATTAGGTCAATGCCGAAGCCGGTCGCAGCGCCAAGGCTAATTACGGCAGCGTAAGAGTTATATTACGAAACCGATCGCCCTTTTTCGCGCACACTCAAGAGTCAAGTACGCTCAAAAGCCGCGTGTGCCGTCTTGCGACACGCAAATGCCTAGCCTGCCGTAAAATTTGCAAATCCATCTGCTCTCCTTTTAAATTTCATCGCCTTAAATTTCATCGCCGCGGATATTTTTGCAGGTCGAGCGGCGCTAAATTTCAGCGCAAAATCTAACGCCCGCCGTGACTCAAAAGCCTTGAAGACTCATAATGCGCGAAATTTCAGCGTGAGATTGGACGCCGAGGCGTGCTTTTAACATACCGAGTTCATATCTGCGCGAGACCGAATTTTGCGCGGCGGTACGATCTCGGCTCCTGCGCGCTGTCGCCGTACGGGTATGCGAAACCCACCCTTCCACGCAGCGCGTTAGGCTATTTCTGAGCATCCGCGCGTGGAACCTACCCCTCTACGTGCCCCTCCCACAAGGCGGGGGCGTCAAGCTCTACGTATGAGTTTAAAATTTCATACGGCTCGTAGCTAAATTTATACGCCAGGCTCGGGCACTGCTCAACCGCGTAGCCCAAATAGATCCATCGTAGCCCCAGATCTTGGGCGAACTCGATCTGTTTTAAAAGCGAAAATTTACCCAGACTTAGATGCGGCAGATACGGATCGTAGTAGCAATACACCGAGCTGATGCCGTCATCCACGATATCGATGAGATCGACGCAGATAAGCCGCCCGTCCTCGCCGTAGTAAGAGATTTCTTTGCCGAAGTCGCCGTGACCCTGGACGTAAATTTCGTCATATCGCTCAAAATCGATCTCTTGCAGAGGCCAGCCCTTTTTTAGATGCATGTAGTCGTGATAGAGCGCGAAAAGCTCCAAACGCGCATCGTTTAAAAGCGGGCGAGATTGCCATACATAGGCGGTCGTGCGATTATTTTTATAGACGCGGCGGTGCGATCTGCTAAATTTAAAATTTAAAGCATCGACGCGCAGGCTTTTACACTCCGCACAGGCTGCGCAAACGGGCTTTTGAAAATACCTACCGAAGCGGCGGTAGCCGTGCTGCACTAAGTTTGAATTATATTCGAAGTCGCAGTCTTTTATGTAGAGATACTCGCTGCGTGCGGCTCTGCCGCCTAGATAGGGGCAGGCAAAATCCAGCGTACAAAATGGAATTTCAATCATTCAGCTTTTTGATATTCGCCGCGTCCACGTATTTTAAAAACTCGTCTTTGAGGCGCTTTTCGCGTGCGGCGATGCTCTCTTTGGCTACGTCGAATTCCCCATCCGAGGCGCCGTCTAAGCCGCCCCCGCTTTGCAAGCTTGAATCATCATCTCTGAAAATATCTTTAAACTCGTCGCGATTTGGATTCCTCTTTTTAGGCTTTTTGGGCACGGAGCTTGCCGCCTTGTCCTTAAGCATATCCTTTTTTATATCTTTTAGGCTATCTAAAAAATCCATAACTCTTTCCTAAATCCGCGCCGATTTGCGCATCGCAGCAGCGATAGCGGCAATCGCTTCGTTTTTATTCGGCTGCATATCGTCCATAGTGTTTTCTAAAATTTTATCTAAATTTTTCTCTACGTAGCTCGTGTCGAAAAAGCCGAGTCGGAACTCGCGCGACTTGCTGATACTGAGCAAAAACGGAATGATAGTACGCACCCCTTCGATGCGAAACTCCTTCAGCGCACGCTCTAGCTTATTAACGGCTAGGTCGTAGTCGGTGGTTTTGATGATGAGCTTGGCTAGAAGCGAGTCGTAAAACGGCGGAATTTTATAACCTTTGTAGATGTGGCTATCGACGCGCACGGAAGGGCCTAGTGCTGGATAATAATCGCTAACGGTGCCTGGAACGGGGGTGAAATTTTTCCAGACGTTTTCGGAGGTAATACGCGCCTCGATCGCGTAGCCGTGCGGTTTGATATCGCTTTGCTCAAGCTCTAAAATTTCGCCGTTTGCGATGCGGATCTGGCGCACGACGAGATCGACGCCCGTGACCTCCTCGGTGATGCCGTGCTCGACCTGGATACGGGTATTCATCTCCATAAAATAGAAGTTGTTGTAGTCATCGAGCAAAAATTCCACCGTACCGACGTTGGTGTAATTCACCGCTTTTGCCGCGGCTACCGCGGTCGTACCCATCGTCTTTCGTAGATGCTCGCTTATCGAGGGACACGGCGCAATCTCGATAATCTTTTGGTGGCGGCGCTGGATCGAGCAATCGCGCTCGCATAAATGAATGATGTTACCGTAATTATCGCCGATGATCTGAAACTCGATGTGGCGCGGCTTGACGACGAGTTTTTCCATAAAAATTTCATCGTTGTTAAAAAATGTTTTCGCCTCTCTAGTGCACGAATCGTAGGCACTCTGCATATCTTTTTCGTCCCATACCTCACGGATACCACGTCCGCCGCCGCCGCCGCTAGCTTTTAAAATCACGGGATAGCCGATCTCGCGCGCATATTTTTTGATCGTATCCATGCTCTCGTGATTTAGCTTTTCGGTGCCGGGTACGATCGGAATGCCGTTTTTGCGCATCAAATAGCGAGCGATGTTTTTGTTGCCCATTTTACGAATAACGTCGGGTTTCGGACCGATAAAGATAATGCCCGCGTCCTCGACCTCTCTTGCAAAGTCAAAATTCTCGCTCAAAAAGCCGTATCCAGGATGTATCGCATCAGCGCCACACTCTTTAGCGACTTCGACGATCTTTTTAGCGTCCAGATAGCCTTTTAGCGCATCAGTGCTTACCTCGTAGGCCTCGTCGGCGATTTTTACGTGCAAACAATCAACGTCAGGTTTGGTGTAGATCGCGACGCTTTTAATATGCAGATCCCTGCAGGCCCTAATGATGCGAACCGCGATCTCGCCGCGATTAGCGATAAGAATTTTACGTATCATAAATAATTGCCTCTTTTAAAGAAATACCGCGGTAATAATAGTATAAAAAATTTTATAGCAAGTTGAAATTTACAAAAGGCGGTTGAAATTAAGGATAAAATTTAAAGAAGATTTATGGTGCCCGAGGTCGGAATCGAACCGACACGAGGTCGCCCTCGCCAGATTTTGAGTCTGGTGCGTCTACCAATTTCACCACTCGGGCATTTTAAAAAGTCTTGATTGTATAAATTTAAAAAAGATAAGCCCCGAAGACGGGGCTTGGAGCAAGAAAATTATTTTTTCTTCTTGCCTTTTGCAGCTGCAACAGCCTCTTTTAGCTGTTTGCCGACTTTAAATTTTACTACTTTAGTAGCAGGAGATTTATAAGTTCTGTTTGTGCCAGGAACTTTACCCTCGCGAGCTGCACGCTCTGCAATACCGAAAGATCCGAAGCCGATGAAGCTTATGTCATCACCTTTTACCAAAAGCTCTTTGATAGCCTCAAGAGCAGAATCTACTACCTTAACGGTATCTTTTTTAGAAAGACCTGCCTTATCGGCAACTACTTGGATAAAATCAGCTTTTTTCATGCTAATCCTTTAAAATAAAGTGGTTTGGGCGGTATTCTACAATAGTTTCGCAAAAAATACAATAGTTTTTTAAGAAAAAAACGCAAAAATCGGCAAAATTTAGCCGAATTTAGCCCAAATTCGTCAATTTTTCAGATTTTGCTTCTTTAATTTTTAAAATTTCACCATATTTTTGGGGCTGATTTTTGAAATTTCACCAGATTTCAAAAAATTTCAAAATTTCTCCCCTCCGCGTTTCATTTTTATAAAATTTCGCCCCAGCCTGACGCTTTAAAATATATAAACTATATTTTGTTATAATCCGCGCAAAATTTCAAAGGCTTTTTTATGACTAAAATTTTAATGATAGAGGACGATTTAGAACTCGCCGAAATTTTAAGCGAATATCTGCAGCAATACGATATCGATATTACCGTCGCGGACGATCCGTTTTTGGGGCTTTCTAAGTTAAATTTAGAAAATTTCAACCTCGTGATTTTAGATCTCACGCTTCCTGGGATGGACGGGCTTGAGGTCTGCAAAGAGATCCGCAAAAACACCGATATACCGATCATAATCTCAAGCGCCCGCCACGATCTGACCGATAAGATCAACGCCTTTGACTTCGGCGCGGACGATTATCTGCCAAAGCCCTATAATCCGCAAGAGCTTTTAGCGCGCATCAAACGCCACATCGAGCGCTACGACATAAACTCCATCCAGCGCGCCGCAAAGCCCAAAAAAGACCTCGAAGTGGACGATTTCCGCCACGTCATCAGCTTCAAAGGACAGCCCCTGTCGCTCACCATCGCCGAATACGACGTGCTTTCGTATCTCATCAAAAAGGAAGGCGGCGCGATCACCCGCGAGGAGCTCATCTACAACTGCAGCTCCATAAGCGAGGAATCCTCGAGCAAAAGCATCGACGTCATCATCGGTCGCATCCGTCTAAAGCTCGGCGAAACGTCCAAGGCACCCAGCTACATTCACGCTATCCGCGGCGTAGGCTATAAGCTGATACAATGAGCGGACTTGCGCCCGGCGGGCGGTGCGATAGAATTTAGCCGCTCGCGGCTCTAAATTTAATAGGCACTCGCGCGGCGAAACTGAAATCGCAAGTCGGTCCACGCGATCTTGCCGTTTAAATTTAAGGCGCCGCAACTGAAGCGTTAAAATTTTACGATAAAATTTTGTAGTTATAAATTTAGCGCGCAGTTAGATGCGCGCGGAATTTTATCGTCGAATTCGGCAAGCAGTTCGGCTCTACGCGCGAGGCTAGTTATAAAAAACAGAGCCCAGGGCAGCGAGAAAAATTTTAAAATTTAAAGCGGCGCGGCTGTTAAATTTAAAAGCGCCCTGCTTTGCGATGAAATTTTAAAATTTACACGCCGTGCCTTTAAGACGCGTTGCAAATTTAAAGCCGAATGAGCCGTAAGCCGGTCCGCGCGCCAAAGCCAAAGTAAGCCCGCGGCTTACAAAGCTTTGAAATTTTAAAAATTTAAGGATCATATAAATTTAATGAAAGTAAGATCGTCGATTTTTTACACCATCACGTTCATCTTCGCGCTCGCTGCCGTGGGCGTTTCGCTCGCTCTGCTCTGGCTTATCGGCTATGATCAGCAAAACTACACCCGTGAACTAAACTCCAAATACTCCATCGTTGCGCGCGCGAACCTATATCAGATGAGCAAGCTCATCAGCGATGTCGAATACGAACGGCAGGTCGCGAATTTCGAGTTTTCGACCATCCGCGATGAAGCTAAGCGCGATGAGATCATCAAAGGCGCCGAAATTTTAGACAGCATCTCCGCAGACATCGGCTCTGCGGACATCCTGCTTTTTAAGCGCAAGCACTACTTAAAAATCACTCACGCAGGCGAGACGCGGCTTTTAAACGACAAGGAGTATCAGCCCTACCGCTACGATATTTTCAAAGCGATCTACGGCGTCATTTTGGTGATCATCCTGCTTGCGTATATCTTTATCATCCGCAAAATTCGCCCCCTTCGCAAGCTCAAACGCCAGATCGATAAATTTGCTAAAGGCGATCTTCAGATCAAGGACGTAAGCGCGGGAAACGACGAAATTTCCGAGGTTTCGCACGCATTTTACGAGGCGGTCACGCAGATAAATAAGCTTAACGAATCGCGCCATCTTTTTTTGCGAAACATAATGCACGAGCTCAAAACCCCCATCACAAAGGGTCGCATCGCTGTCGAGATGATCGAGCACGGCAAAAATCAGGAGCGTCTCATCTCCGTCTTTGAGCGGCTGGAGAGTCTAATCAACGAATTTGCAGCGGTCGAGCGTGCGACTGCGGGCACGGCGCTAGGCGAATGCGGAATTTTTCCCATGGATGAAATTTTAAAAGAAGCGCTTAGTATCGCAATGATTGAGCCCGGCTGCGTCACGCTGCAAAATCCGCTAGACCTAAGCCTAAACGTAGATCTGAAGCTCTTTTGCGTCGCGGTGAAAAATTTAATCGACAACGCCGTCAAATACGCCTCAGACGGTAAAATTTTAATCCGCTTAGACGCCCAAACGATGGACTTCATAACGCTAGGCGAGCCGCTGCAGAAGGACTTTAGCTACTACAAAGAGGCCTTCGTCAAGGGCACCAACGCCAAGCAAAGCTTCGGCCTGGGGCTTTACATCGTCGATAATATCGCCAAGGCGCACGGGCTAAAATTCCTCTACCGCAGGCAAGATGAGCTAAATATCTTTTATTTCGAGGGGATCGAAAAGATAGCTGCGTTATGAAATTTAAGCACATTTTTTATATTATTGCGCCAAAAATTCGAAACGAGAAGATGCGAAATTTCATATTTTTAGCGCTGTTTTTAAACGCGACCATATTTTTTCTACCTCGCGACGCACAAGCCGAGAGCTTCATCACCGACGAAGAATACGGCGCGATGCTGTATAAAAACCCGCGCGGCATCGGCTGCGACAAGTGCCACGGCGAAAAGGGCGAGGGCTCGCTGATCGCGACGTATAAGGAATTTAACCGCACCGCGGGCGCCTACTACGAACGCGCCCTAAACGCGCCGCCGATCAACAATCTATCGCTTCAGGAGCTCGCCGACGGGATCAGCAGCTCGCGCGACGTGATGCCAAGCTACTTTTTGACGCAAAACGAGATCATCATCATCTACAAATATATAAAATCGATAAATCAACCCAAAAAGAAGGAGAAAAAATGAATAATCACGACGAATTTTTAGCGGCACAAAAACTCATCCCCGGCGGCGTCGATTCGCCTGTGCGAGCATTCGGCAACGTAGGCGGCGAGCCTTTCATGGTCGATCGCGGCGAGGGCTCGTACATCTACGACGTCGAGGGCAAAAAATATCTCGACTTCGTACAGAGCTGGGGCCCGCTCATCTTCGGTCACGCCGATGCGGACATCGAACGCGCCGTCGTGCAAACCGCCAAAAAAGGGCTAAGCTTCGGCGCATCCAGCCCGCTTGAGACGCAGCTTGCCTCGCTGGTGCTAAAAAATTTCGATTTCCTAGACAAGATCCGCTTTACCAGCAGCGGCACGGAAGCCACGATGAGCGCGATCCGTCTTGCGCGCGCCTTTAGCGGACGAGATAAAATTTTAAAATTTGAGGGCTGCTACCACGGTCACAGCGACAGCCTGCTCGTCAAAGCGGGCAGCGGCGCGAGCACTTTCGGTAATGCAAGCAGCGCGGGCGTGCCGCAGGACGTCGCAAAAAACACCTACCTAGCTAGATACAATGACATACAAAGCGTAAAGGACGTCCTAGCGCAAAACGACATCGGCACGATCATCATCGAGCCGATTGCGGGAAACATGGGCTTGGTGCCGGCGGATCCCGAATTTTTAACCGAGCTTCGCGCGCTGTGCGATGAGAAAAATATCGTGCTTATAATCGACGAAGTAATGAGCGGCTTTCGTGCTAGCGATCTAGGCAGCTACGGCATCTACGGCGTCCGCGGCGATCTGGTAACCTTCGGCAAGGTCATCGGCGGCGGTATGAGCGTGGCGGCGTTTGCGGGCAAGCGCGAAATTATGGATATGATAAGCCCGCTAGGAGCGGTGTATCAAGCAGGCACGCTAAGCGGAAACCCCGTCGCAATGGCTGCGGGCATCGCCAGTCTAAGTAAAATTTACGCTAGCGGCGGACTTTACGAAAGGCTCGGTGAGCTAGCACGTAGGTTCACGGACGGGCTTTGCGCCATAGCGCAGCACCGTGGCATCGCGCTGCAAACCGCCTGCGTCGGCTCGATGTTCGGTTACTTTTTTGCAGACGAAGAAGTGCACGACTACGATGGCGCCCTGCGGGCAGACACGGCGCGTTTTGCGAAATTCCACGGCGAGATGATTAAGCGCGGCGTATTTTTGGCGCCTAGTCAGTTTGAGACGGGCTTTATCTGCTCCACGATGAACGAAGCGCAGATCGACTTTGCGCTGAACGCCGCGGATGAAGCGATGGCGGCGCTTTAAGGGCTGCGTTTTAAAATTTTACGGATTTTAGATGAGAGTAACGAAAAATTTAAACAAAATCGTAAAGGGCGCCTGCGACATCAGCCTAGGCATCTCGATCGTCGTAGCGATCGGCATCGGCGTAGCGATCGGGCTTGGGCTGCGGCACCTCACGGGCTCGCTGCTTCTGCTCTGGCTTGGCATCGCCATCGGTATCGCGGCGGCATTTTTGAACGTTTACCGTGCGTGTAAGGCGCTAAATTCGAGCTTAAAAGAGCTTGAAAACGATCCGAAATACAAGGCGGATCCGAAAAATTTCGACGACGACGATGAATTGGATGAGCGGGATTGAGTAGGCGGTTTTTGATCATATACTGCGTGCTAAACGCGGCGTTTGTCCTGCTTGGGCTAGCGCTTTGCGGCGCCGGATTTTTCGGCTCGGGCTCTTTCGGCGTACGAGCGCTTGCGTGGCTTCTCAGCTTGGAGGCTGGATTTTTGGGCGCATTCGGCGCGGTATATTTTTCGTTTCGCGCTTACCGAAACAAGATAGAAGATGAGCTAAGAGCCGGTAAATACGATGAAATTTTACGGCAAAGCTCTAAAAATTCCGCAGGTTTCATAAGCAACGAAACTTTCGCCTGCGATACGAACTCCCCAAGCCACGGCGAAAACCGAGGCGGCGCGAGCAGCAGCGATAAAATTTCATACGGCAAAATTTGCGGCGGCGAAATTTTAAAGAACGAGAATTTTAGCGGCGCAAATTCAGGCGTCGAAATTTCAAACGCGCAAAATTCCGAAGACGCCGTAAATTTCACTAGCGGCGCGACGAGCACCAAAAACGGCGATAGCTGCGCCCTGCACAACGAAACCGCCGCCGAGCGTACCGCAAACTCCGCCGATATAAATTTTACTCGCAGTTCAAATTTAGACGCCGAGCGCAGCAGAACCGCCGCTGGCGAATGCGACATAAATTCTACGAAGCCGCTTCTACGATCTCATCGCAGCTTGCCATCAGCTGGCGAATGCGACATAAATTCTACGAAGAGCGACGACAAAACCTCCGCTTACGACGCGATCGCTTTGGGACGCGCCGCCGATAAATTTAATATGAAAGATTGCGCGACTTGTGGCAACTCACACGGCGGCATAAACGACGAAGCTAGCGATAGTTCGCAAGGCGGCACAAGCGGATGTTGCGACGACCTGGGCGACGGCGCAGATCGCAGCAATCATAGCGATGGCACAGATAACGGCAATCGTGGCGGCGATGTAGATAGCAGCGAGTGGAGCGACGGTACGAGCGATTTTGGAAGTGAGATTGGCGGCGCGCGCGACGGATCAAAGGATGATTTCGAAGGCGCGGACGACGGCGCCGATGATTGGGATGATGAGCACGAAAGGGGCGAGGTTCGGAGCAATTTTGCGGGGGCGTTTTTCTCTCCGTTTAAAATTCTATCCTACGCGGCGCTCGTGGCGGCGATCTACCTGCTTGCCAAGCTGTCCTTGCTAAACCCGCTAGCTATTATCTTGGGCGTTGCGATCATTCCTCTGGGCACGATGATTGTTGCTTTCGGCGGCAAAGAGGCGCGCTAAACTCAAACGGCGCGAGCAGGACGCTTTAAATTTTAAAATTTAGCGTCAGCGGGATTGAGCGCAGATCGGCGCAGGATAAAATCGCGACGACTCCTGCTATCACGAGCTGCGCCACGGACACCGCGCGTTTCGGCACGCACTCGGGCGCGCTAAATTTATAAAATTTGCGCCGCGCATCTTTGAACTTCTGCGTAAATTCAGATCGACGCGGCGAGCCGTAGAAATTCTACGCAGCCTCTAAGCGCATAATTTCGGAACTAAATTTTATCGCCGCAGATTGCAAATACGGCGCGAAATCCTTATCTATATTTAATTAAATTTTAGCTACCATTACGCAAAATTTGAGGAAAAATTATGAATTATGATACCTTGAAAAAAATCTTTTTTCGATTTGATCCAGAAACCGCTCACAAGATCGCAGAATTCGGACTTCGCGCACTTTATGCGACTCCGGGCGGGCTTGAGGCTTTGGCAAAATTCGGCGTTTATAAAGATGAAATTTTAACTCAAAATATATGGAATCTCAGCTTCGATAATCCCGTAGGTATCGCGGGCGGGTTCGACAAAAACGCCACGATGATCGCTCCGCTGGCCGCTCTTGGCTTCGGACACATCGATTTTGGCACCTTTACGCCGCGCCCTCAAAGCGGTAACGAAAAGCCGCGACTTTTTCGCCTCGTTAGCGAGCAGAGCATCCAAAACGCGATGGGCTTTAACAACGAGGGCGCCGACGTTATTGAGCATCGCGTGCGAAAAATTTATCCTTTTAAAATCCCGATCGCCGCAAATATCGGCAAAAACAAGGCCACTCCGAACGAGGATGCGCTGAGCGATTATGAAGCCTTAGGTCGTAAATTTAACGGACTGTGCGATTTTTTCATCATCAACGTAAGCTCGCCAAACACCCCCAATCTGCGCGCTTTGCAAGAAAACAGCTTCATAAGCGAGCTGATCGGAGCGATGAAAAAAATCACGAACAGGCCGCTCGTCTTAAAGCTGGCGCCCGATATGAGCGCGGATCAGGCGATCGCGCTGTGCGAGTGCGCGGTGCAAAGTGGCGCAAGCGGCATCATTATAAACAACACAAGCGTTGATTATTCGCTAAGCCCCAACGCTAGGGACTTTGGCGGCCTAAGCGGCAGGCTGATCACCGAAAAATCGCGCGAGCTTTTCGCGCAGGTCGCTCGCGAGCTCTTCGGCCGCACGATCCTAATCAGCTGCGGCGGCATAGACAGCGCACAGGAGGCCTACGAGCGCATCAAATCAGGCGCGAGCCTGGTTCAAATTTTTACCGCCTTTATCTTCAAGGGCCCGTTCGTCGCAAAATCGATCAACGAGGGGCTCGCGGAGCTTTTGCGCGCAGACGGCTTTAATAACATAAGCGAGGCGGTCGGAGTAAATTTAAAAGATCGCGCGGGCGAAAGATACGGCGCAAGAGGCGATCGAGTTGAAAGTCACGGCAACGGCTCGGATTTGAGGGCTTGCGAAAGCAAAGAAGCGGTTACCAAAACGGATGAAATTTCAAACGTAGCCAAAGGCGAGGAAACGAGCGAAATTTCAAACGCGCCCGAAAGCAAGGAGACGGATGAAATTTTAAACGACGGCGAAAGCAAAATTTTAAGCACTCAAATATATGAAATTCCAACCACTCAAACAAATTCAAACTCCGAAGCGGACGAAAATTCTAGCGCTTCGGCAAATTTAAACGCCTTGATAAACACAGATACTGCGACGGATCAAAGCTCGGCCGAACAAAGCCGCGCGGAGAGTGGAAATTCGGAGATTGAAAGCGCAAAACGAAGCAGCGCAAAAAGCGAAAATTTAGAGGCTAAAAACACAAAGCAAGGCAGCGCAGATCAGAAGCAGGATAAAATTTTAAAAACTACCTCCAAAAGCGGCACAGGTTCCAAGCGCGGTAAAATTTCAAAGGACGCTACGCAAAAAGACGCCGCGCAGAAGGATACTGCGAAGGATAATGACGCTTCTCAGAAGGATACCGTCCAGAATACTGCGCAGCAAAAGGATGCCGCGGCTAAAAATCTCTCGCAAAGCGGCGCAAAGAGCGAGAAATTAGAGACTAAAGACATAAAACAAAGTGTCGCGGCAAGCAAAACCGCCAAAACAAAAACCGCGACCAAAGCCGCATCAAAAAACGACATAGAAAGTAAAAATTCTAAAACTAAAGCCGCACCAAAAGGTAGCGCGGAAAGCAAAAGCTTAAAAGCCAAAAACGCAAAGCAAAGCAGCGCCAAAACTAAAAATGCCGAGGCTAAAGAGGCCAAAGAAGCGAGCGGCGCCCAAGACGCAGAGCAAAACTCAAGCAAAAAACGAAAGGCGAAAAAAGATTAATGTTTCCAAAATTTAAGAAAATCACGCTGCAAAACGGACTTCAAATTTATCATATCCCGATGAATAAAGGCAGCGGCGTCATCAGCGTGGACGTGTTTTACAACGTCGGCTCCCGCGACGAGACGATGGGCAAAAGCGGCATCGCGCACATGCTGGAGCATCTAAATTTTAAATCCACGAAAAATCGCAAGGCGGGCGAGTTCGACGCGATCGTAAAGGGCTTTGGCGGCGTGAATAACGCAAGCACGGGCTTTGATTACACGCACTACTTCATCAAGTGCGCGAGCTCAAATTTAGAAGTTTGCTTGGATCTTTACGCCGATATCATGCAAAACTTGAGCCTCAAAGACAAAGAATTTCAGCCCGAGCGCAAGGTCGTGCTCGAGGAGCGGCTGTGGCGCACTGATAACGATCCGTTCGGATATCTATTTTTCAGGCTCTATAACGCCGCGTTTTTGTACCACCCGTACCACTGGACGCCGATCGGCTTCCGCAAGGATATCGAAAACTGGAGCATCAAAGATATCAAGGAATTTCACGCTAAATTTTATCAGCCGCAAAACGCCGTGCTGCTGATCACCGGCGACATCGGCGAAAAGGCGGCGTTTGATGCGGCTAAAAAATACTTCGCGCCCGTAAAAAACAAAAGCGAAATTCCGCGTCTTCACTGCACCGAGCCCGCGCAAGACGGCGAGAAGCTTAGCGTTATTTACAAAAACAGCGAGGCGCAGATCGTTGCGGTCGCCTTTAAAATTCCGCCGTTTAACCACCCAGACGCCGCGGTGATCAAAGCGATGGATATATATCTTAGCGGGGGCAAGAGCTCGCTTTTGCAGCGCATGCTGGTCGATGAGAAAAAGCTCGCCAATCAGATCAACATCTACGATATGAGCGCCAAGGACGAGAATTTATTTATAGTCTTTGCCGTTTGCAACCAGGGCGTAAGCGGCGAGACGCTGAGGAGTGAAATTTTGGCGCTGATAGAAAAAGCCAAAAAAGCTAAAATAAGCGACGATGATATGCTAAAGATCAAAAACACCCTAAGTAGCGATCTGATCTACTCCCTCGACAGCGCTAGCAAGGTAGCGCAGATGTACGGCAGCTACATCGTCCGCGGCGATCTGGACGCGCTATTTAGGCTGGAGTGCGAGATCAAAAGCCTAGATAAAAACGCGGTTAAAAAAGCGATGAAGACCTATCTAAGCCTTAAAAGCTCCACAAGCATTATCTTACGAAAGGAAAACGATGAATAAAAATGTCATAATCGGCTCTATGACAGCGCTGATCACGCCTTTTAAAGAGGGCAAACTAGACGAGCAGACCTACGCAAAGCTTATCAAAAGACAGATCGCAAACGGCATAAGCGCGGTCGTGCCCGTAGGCACCACGGGCGAGAGCGCGACGCTGACGCACGACGAGCACCGAGTCTGTATCGAGATTGCCGTAGATGCGTGCAAGGGCACGGACGTTAAGGTGCTAGCGGGCGCGGGCAGTAACGCAACTCACGAAGCGATCGGGCTCGCGCAGTTTGCGCAAGCTCACGGCGCGGACGGAATTTTATCCGTAGCGCCCTACTACAACAAACCCACTCAAAAGGGGCTCTATTTGCACTACAAAGCGATCGCGAGCTCGGTAGACCTGCCCGTGCTGCTATATAACGTCCCGGGTCGCACCGGCTGCGACATCGCCGCGGATACGATCATCAAGCTTTTTAACGACTGCGAGAATATCTACGGCGTCAAAGAAGCCAGCGGCAGCATAGATAAATGCGTCGATCTACTCGCGCACGAGCCGCGCCTTAGCGTGCTTAGCGGCGAGGATGCGATTAACTATCCGATCCTAAGCAACGGCGGCAAGGGCGTGATCTCGGTCACTGCAAATTTACTGCCCGATTACACGGCGAGGCTAACGAAATTTGCGCTGCAAAATGAGTTTTTAAAGGCCAAGCAGATCAACGACGATCTCTACGCTATCAATAAAATTTTATTCTGCGAGAGCAATCCGATCCCGATCAAAGCGGCGATGTATATCGCGGGCCTGACGCCGAGTTTAGAGTACCGCTTGCCGCTTTGCGAGC
The DNA here is from genome assembly GCF_937996225.1 of uncultured Campylobacter sp. GTDB lineage: Bacteria > Campylobacterota > Campylobacteria > Campylobacterales > Campylobacteraceae > Campylobacter_B. Next base: position 19,245 of record NZ_CALKTC010000022.1, read on the forward strand.
CGAGCGCGGAAAACCTCAAAAAAATAGAAAACGTAATGAAACAATACACTATCAAAGGATTTTAATTGACGAACGAATTTAAAGGAAAAACGCTAGTTATCAGCGGCGGCACGAGAGGCATAGGTAGGGCGATAGTTTTGGAATTCGCAGCTGCGGGGGCAAATATCGCTTTTACGTATAATTCCAACGAGGAGCTAGCGACTTCGCAAGCAGCCGATCTTGAGAAGACCTACGGCATCAAGGCGCGCGCTTATGCGCTCAATATCTTAGAGCCCGAGACCTATAAGGAGCTATTTGCCAAGATCGACGAGGATTTTGCGCGAGTGGATTTTTTCATCTCAAACGCCATCATCTCGGGTCGCGCGGTCGCGGGCGGATACACTAAATTTATGAGGCTAAAGCCGCGCGGTATCAACAATATCTTTACCGCGACCGTAAATGCCTTCGTCGTGGGCGCGCAAGAAGCCGCAAAGCGTATGGAAGCGGTAGGCGGCGGCTCGATCATATCGCTTAGCTCCACTGGAAATTTAGTCTATATCGAAAACTACGCGGGTCACGGCACTGCAAAAGCCGCAGTTGAAGCGATGGCGCGCTATGCCGCGACCGAGCTCGGAGAGAAAAACATCCGCGTAAACGTCGTTAGCGGCGGACCGATCGAGACGGACGCGCTTAGGGCCTTTACGAACTACGAGGAGGTGCGCGATAAAACCGCCGAGCTTAGCCCGCTAGGACGTATGGGGCAGCCGGAGGATCTGGCGGGAGCATGTTTATTTCTATGCTCGAGCAAGGCTAGCTGGGTGACGGGACACACCTTCATCGTCGACGGCGGAACGACCTTTAAATAATGCTAAATTTACCCAATATTTTAGCGAGCTTTCGCGTTGCGCTGGCGCCGCTGTTTTTCTGGCTGATCTTACTAGCCGGTCATGCGAACGGCGGCATGGTGGGCTCGGTGCACGTCAGCTGGATCGATTATTTCGCCGCGCTCGTCTTCGTCATCGCCTCCGTCACGGACTTTTTCGATGGATACATCGCGCGCTCTTGGAATCAAAAGACCAAACTAGGCGCCATCATCGATCCGCTCGCCGATAAGATGCTTACGCTTGCGGGCTTTTTGGGGCTTATGTTTATCGGGCGCGCCAGTCCGTGGGCGATCTATCTGATCCTAATCCGCGAGTTTTTTATCACTGGCCTTCGCGTGGCGATGGCGGGCGACGGCGTAGAGGTCGCCGCGTCGATGGCGGGCAAGGTGAAGACGGTCTTTCAGATGATCGCTATCGGCTGGCTAACGATGCAGTGGCCCTATGCAAACGCCCTGCTCTGGATCGCGGTTGCACTGACGCTATATTCGGGCTTTGAATACGTCGCAGCGTATGCTAAGGCTACGAAAAAAGGCTAAATTTTAGGCTAGATATGGCTTTCGCAGTTGAAGAGAAAATTGGCGAAGAAAATGCAAGAAAGTATAAGCTCAATAAGGTAGAAAAAGATATTAGAAACAAAATTTCTAAAAAGCGATTGCCTTTTAGATGTTATCCTGAAATTTCTATAGAATTAAGCTGGCGCATAGATAGAGAGCTTGGCGCATGGCTCATAAACTACGGGAGCTTTAGCGGCTTTTGGGATCATTGTAATTTAGATTTTAACGCATATAGATTGTATTATCAAGGCAAAATGTTTGATACAGTCATTACTTACGGCGCTTGGTTCGGCGATTTTAGGATGATAAATGGACAGAAGCGACGTATCCATAAACTCTATGCGCTAGAACCAAGAAGTAGCGGCAAACTCAGCAAAAGCGATATTTTTAAAATTTTACAAGACGCCCTTAACGCCGAAAATGAAAATGTTTTGCTAATAGACGCCCTGGATTACAACATTGATTATGTAGGTAGATTTTTGATTGATGGATACCGCTTTGAGGATAACCTAGAGCAAATCATAAATCCATTTAGAAATCAACACGGTCTAGCTAGCTTAAGCCGAGATGAGATAGATGGTCTGTGGTGTATCTCAAAGGAGCTAAACGAGATTTTTCTTATAAAAGTGGGCTCGGCTGGCAGTAATGATCTTTTTACGCTTACTCATTACAATCACGGTTATTACGAATACCACGCAAATATAGTGCTAAAGCAAATTTCCAACAAAACCGTAGATGGAATAAATGAAATCAGATATAAGATAAAGAAAATAGAAATTTTAGGCGATCGCAGCGCCGCGCCGACGCAAGGCAAAATAAAACGACTGATACGCAAAATGTTTAGATCCACTTGCGAAAGCGGATTAAAGGGCTTTAGTCCAAATTTAATAGATGAAAAATTTAAACTAAGCTTGATCTTACATTCATTTGAAGAATCAGAATTTTTTATCAAACTAAAACAATGTATTGTGAAGCTACAAAACCTCATCGCAAAGCGTTAGAACCCGAGCTTAGTGGGTTTTAGCGATAGAATTTCGGCATAAAATTCCACTTATAACGACGACACGGAATTTTAAAATTTCACGTTCAAATTTTACCGATAAAATTCTATAGATGCTTGATCTATGCACGCACGGCGGCGTGCTAAGCCTATAAAATTTGAAAGATAAAATCCACTGCGCAAAATTTCACGGCGTAAAATTTCGTTTAAACCGCCGCGCAAAATTTCAGGACGGCGCAGCAGTATTTTAAAACACGACGAAATTTCAAAGCGCAACAAAATTTTAGAGCATGACGACTTGTCAAAACATAATGAAATTTCAAAGCATAGCGGCATTTCAAAGCAAAAGCCCAGTGCGGCGAAATTTTATAATCCGCTCCGCAAAAGCTCGCGGTGTAATTTCGCTTTTAAAATTTTAAATTCCGCCCGCACACCCTAATTTAGCTAAATTTATATCCCGAAACGACGAGCTAAGCTCAAAGCCAACCAAGTTTAAAAAAGCGAGCTAAGGCTTTAAACGGCGATCTAAGCTTAAAATTTGCAAAATAATAGTAAGCTTAGCCCATTTTTTACAAAGGTCTGAAATTTGAAAAGCATAATTTTAACGCTCGCGATCCTGGCGGTCGGATTTTATTTTTACTCGATAAATTTTATGGTCACGGTGCTGGCGATCAGCTTCCTCATCTTTTTCCACGAGTTGGGGCATTTTTTGGCGGCGCGGGCGCTGGGCGTGGGGGTGAACGTCTTTAGCGTGGGCTTCGGCGAAAAGGTCTTTACTAAGCGCATCGGCGCTACGCAGTACGCCATCAGCGCGATCCCCCTGGGAGGCTACGTGAGCCTTAAGGGGCAGGAGGATTTGGATCCCGCCGCGGCAAGCGCGGACCCCGACAGCTACAACTCCAAAGGCCCGATCGCGCGCATAATCATACTTTTTGCGGGGCCGTTTTTTAACCTGCTGCTTGCGTTTTTGATCTACATCGCGCTGGGCTACATCGGCGTCGAAAAACTCGCACCAAAGGTCGGCAAAATTTCGCCAGGCTCCGCCGCGGCAAGCGCAGGGCTAATGCTAAACGATGAAATTTTATCAATCGACGGCAAGCAGATCCGCGAGTGGGACGACATCTCAAAGCAGGTAACCGCAGCGCCGCTGAGCTTAGAAATCATGCGCGGCGGCGAGCGGCTGAGCCTACAGCTCACGCCGAAGCTCGGCGAGAAAAAAACCATCTGGCGCGAGAGCATTAGAGTGCCGCTCATCGGGATCTCGCCCGATTACAACGCGACCGTGACGCTGTATCACAAGGGCGCAAGCTCGCTTAGCTTCGCGTGGGATCAGACGGTGGAGGCATCAAAGCTCATCTTAGTAGGTCTTGAGAAGCTCGCTAGCGGCGTCGTTTCGCCCAAGGAGATGGGCGGCATCGTCGCTATCACCGACATCACCTCAAAGGCGGTCGATTACGGCGCTGCGGTCCTGCTCGCGCTCGTGGCGCTAATATCGGTAAATTTAGGGCTTATTAATCTCTTTCCGATCCCTGCGCTCGACGGCGGACACATCGCGTTTAATCTCTTTGAGCTCATCTTTCGCCGCCCTGTGCCAAAGCGGGTATTCGTGGGCGCCAGCTACGTAGGTATGGGAATTTTAGCACTTTTAATGATATTTACGGTGCTGAATGATTTTGCTAGAATTTTGGGATTTTACAAATGAGACTGGATGAAATTTTAAAGCGCGTTGAGGCTGCGAAAGCAGGCGCAGGCGAAGTCCAGCTAGTCGCGGTGAGCAAAAACGTAGGCACGGATGAGGTGCGCGAGCTGTATTCGCAAGGACAGATCGCATTCGGCGAAAACAGAGTGCAGGAGCTGAAGCGCAAAAGCGAGGCCTTGCGCGGACTGCCGCTAAAGTGGCACTTCATTGGCACGCTACAAAGCAACAAAATCAATCAGCTCATCGCTCTGCGCCCGACGCTGTGGCAGAGCTGCAACTCCTATGAACTCGCGCTTGCCGTAAATAAGCGGCTAACTTATCCGCTAGATACGCTACTGGAGATCAACGCCGCGGGCGAGAGCTCCAAAACGGGGCTCGATAAAAATCGCGCGGTGGAGGAGTTTTTACGCATCAAGCAGGAGTGCAAAAATCTAAATTTAATCGGCGTGATGAGTATCGGCGCGCACGTGAGCGAGCCCGCACAGATCGCGCGAAGCTTCGAGGCTAGCCGCGAGATCTTCGATGCGCTCGTGCCGCACGGCGCGCGGATCTGCTCGATGGGGATGAGCGATGATTTTGAGCTCGCGATCAAATGCGGCTCGAACATGATCCGCCTGGGTAGAATTTTATACGCCTAGGCCGCCGAAAGGCGGGCTTTTTCACGCAAGCAAATTTTATAGGTGATTTATACGGCGCGCTTGATTTGCCGTACGAGCTAAATTCGGCGCGTAACTTGAAATTTAGCGCGTTATTGAAATTTTACGCAGCGCAACAACGCAGCATCAAATTTTAAACCTAGATAAAATTTTATTTGCAGCGATGCAAATTTCAAAAAACGCGACGATATAAAATTCTAAGCACAATCCGCATAAAGACAGAATCTTAAAAGGCGAATTTTAAGTAGCGGCAGCTGGCGTATATCGTGCGCACGCTGGTTCAGGGCGCGAAAGTGATCTTTATGGACGAGCCGACAAATGGGCTGGATTTTGGCAATCAGATCAAGCTGCTCGAGATGATAAAAGCTCTAGGCGACGAGGGCTATACCTTCGTGCAGACGACACACTACCCGCGCCACGCGAAGTTTGTTTCAAATTTGACGCTGTTTATAAAAGACGGCGAAATTTTAGCTTTCGGGCGCAGCGAGCAGCTCATAAATGCCGAAAATATCGATAAAATTTACGGCATAAACTACGAAAGATACGAGGATAGGTTGTAGGTTATTTTGATATAAATTCAAAAAAAAAGAGGAGGGCATTTTCGTAACTATTTAATAAATTTATAAATTTTAGTGTAAAATTAAAGATAAAAAATGATACAAGAGGAAACAAAAAATGAACGGGCAATATGCAATAAAAGGCTATCTTTTTCAGTCTCTTGTCGCGATATTGGATTCTTTTAAAGCAGACTGGGAAACGGTTTGTGTTGAGCCTAATGATGAATCCGAGAAAGTCGATATTCTATGGACCTATAAAGAAGGAAATAAAAAAGTTGTTCAAGTCAAATCTTCACAAAATCCATTTTCTTTTTCTTCTGCAAACAAATGGGCGAATGAATTAACCGCCAAAAGCCCCGATGCTGATAAATACGAGCTAATTTTAGTTGGTCATATTGACTCTAAATTGCAAAAACTTAAAGATGGCATTATCGATAAAGTTGTAGTTATAAATAAAGTCCTAGAAATAAATGATTTTGAAGCAATAATTTTAGCTAAAATAAATTCCTTTTTTGAAAAGAAAGGAAAGAATATTATTAGTCCTAAATTGGGAAAATTATTTGTGCGAGCATTAAACACACAAGTATTGCAAGACTCCGTAATAGGGAAAACTATTAAACGATCTGAATTTGAAAATAATCTACTTGATTCCTTGCGGGCAATCGAAAGGCATTTAGAAAAAAGTTTATATTCAGTATTGCTTCCAGACGCGCTAGATAATAAAGAATACGGTGACTCTGCAATAATAGAACATATTTTAAATTTGATAGGTTGGAAATCATTGAGTATAAATGAATCAGTTACATATTATGATGAGAAATTAGGAAAAGATCAACAATTTAAGATAGATTTTTGGGGAAATTATAATTCTCCACTTAAAGATGACTTAAATGACATTGTTTATATCAATGCAAATATAGATGCCCAATATCTTTCTGACTATTCAAATATTATAAAATATAATACGCATTGCGTTAATACTGTAAGAAAAAGTCTAATTGAAAACAATAAAATCAAACCAAATAATTCTATTGAGTATTGCGTTCAATTTCTTTTATCTCTCAAAGAGTCAGAGCAAAATCAAACAATCGCAAGATTGAACAATGCTTACAAAAGAGGATATTTGGGCGACAATATTATTTACTATGCGATTGACAATAAAAAAGCGGATTTTTTAATTAGTTCTATAATTACTGCAAGAAAATACAGGGATGGTTTGACTACAAAATTTTTATACCCCATTACAGACGACAATTCTCAAATCAATAAAATAGGCAAAAGAAATACTTATATGCCTCCTCAATATATTAATTCTTCGATATTGCCTATTATAAAAGAAGACAATAACAAAATTAGCGTCCTACTCTTTTGTTCGGATCCTTATAGTAAAGATAGACTGAAAAAGGTGATATGGCTACTCATACGGCTGACGAGCGGTTTAGCAAATGAATATAAAATCTACTTTACAGATTACGATAACATTCAATATAACAATGAAGCTAGCGAGGTTATTCGTAGCTACAATAATAATGATTTGACAAATAGAATTTATATAGAAAAGCTAAATTTATGTAATTGTTCCGATTTACAAATTGTACCGTTGAATATGAATACAAACATAAAAGATGAAGATTTTGATGAGATAACAAATAAGAAAAAGCAATTAAGAATTGAGCCTCATCTTATAGATTACTTACCTTATGGAGATTCTTTAAAACCCTTTTTAAATTCTGATGCAGTAAAGGCAGAGGACTTAAAAATCTTTTTGCAAAATAAAGGTATTTATTTCAGAACAGCTAGCAAAACAAGAATAATTCAATTGATGACGAGCATGCTTTTTAGTTCGCTTGACATCGAATCATTAGTTGAGTTTGTAAATGTGGATAAAAAGACGCAAGAATCCAGTTCTGCACAATATAACTTAGTTGACGCAAGCAAGAAACTAAGTCAGCTACTTGCGAATAAAAACATTAATCAAGACGAACTACAAAATGGATTGAAGGCCGATATTGTTTCTTTGGAATATATAGAGCCTAAAAACGATTCTGATGGCCACATTTTTAAAATGCATTTAGAACAAAAGAATCCCAACAAACAAGCTCTTGTAAGTATTGCAAGAAGTATAGCGATAGTAACCATTAAGAAAAACGACAACAAAATAGAGTTCACAAAGGAATATAATTCGAAAATAGCAAGAGTTGCGGCTGAAAGAGTAGTCAAACAGTTTTCAGAACAGCTGATTAAGGCCAATGAAATTGAAGAAAGATGTATTGAGATAAAATTCTCCGAGTTTACCAACAAAGAACGAACTAATTTTTTATTGAGTTTCACAAATATTGATTCCTCTAATATTTTTAGAAAATTTGAGGCTAAATCATTTAAATATATGTTTGATGAATCGGCAAATCTACCTGATGAATATGCTGATAAAAAAGGGAAAGAGTGTATTGCTCAACTAAAAGGCAGATATTTAGATTCAATAAAAGAATTACAAGATGATGCTTTAAAAGAGATCATTCTAAGCGAAGAATTAGCAATTAACTATAAATATAACATAAGAGGAGTTTCTGGGAATTATTTTGTTATTATGAACTTCTCGGGTGCTCTGGTAAACAAGCCGCTGCGTGATGGTATTTTTAATATTAAATCAACACTGTATATTGATAATAAATCCAAAGATAAAGTTTCAAACATTAATGAATTAGAATCTGAACTAAAAATAGAGTTTAACAAGTTGAAAAAAGAAAAATTTGAGCAATTTGGTAGGATATAGAAATGCTTTCAGCATTTGAAATTAAAATATATGAATGTGTCTTGCATAAGGTAGGCAACAAACTCAGGGGTGAGGAGATAAATTTATCTAATTCTTATTTGGATGGAATAAATCATATACGAGAGACTTTAATAGATTATTTCCTCACCCCCTTTACTTCCGAAGATTATTACCGCTTTCACCATGAAAGCGATTTGAGCCTAAACGAAGTGTATTCATATGTATCAAAAATTTTTAAAAATAAAGACCTGCTTTACAAACAGTCCATAAATTTAGCCAAGCACCTCTACGAACAAAGCACTCACCCTAAAATCAAGTGCGGCGAGTTTTATACTGTCTATTTCAAGGACTGTATTTTAGACGGCGAAACACTCGATGCAGTAGGTTTATTTAAATCTGAAAATAAAGACACATTTTTAAAAGTTTTACAGGAAAACGGTAATTTTAACTTACAAAGCGAAAAGGGAATCAATATTAAAAAGCTTGATAAAGGCTGCTTAATATTTAATAAAGAGCAAGAAAGCGGCTATGTGGTAACTGTCGTGGATAATGCGGGCAGAGGCACCGAAGCTCAGTATTGGATAAATGATTTTTTACATGTGCGTAAACGAAAAGACGGGTATGCCAATACTCAAAATTTTATGTCTTTCACAAAGAAATTTATAACTGAAAAATTACCCAAAGACATTGAAATTTCAAAGGCGGATCAAATCGAATTGTTAAATAAATCGATACAATTCTTTAAAGTCAATGATTTGTTTAATATTGATGATTTTGATAATGAGGTTATGGCTGAGCCAAATTTGATCAAAAAATTTCATCATTATAAAAAAGAATACGAAGAACAAAGCGACACTCTCATCGACGATAAATTTACGATTTCCGAAGCCGCTCGTAAAAAACAACAACGTTTATATAAGCGCGTGATTCATTTAGATAAAAAAATACAAATAGTCATCGATGGTAACCGCCAAAATATCGAGCAAGGCGCAGATAAAAAAGGTAAATTTTATAAAATTTATTATGACGAAGAGTGCTAGTATGGCAGTGAGAGTTGCGCAGACAAGCCTACGCCGTGCAGCCTCAATAGAATTTGACTCGTTTGTCATTTATTCATAAGAAAGCAGCAGGCGACTAACTTCATCTAGGAAATAAGTCGCCCCGGAGCGTGAACTGTGTTCAAAAAATTTGGTACAGACAAAGAAGCAAAATGAGTCCGCGAGAGATATTTTTAAACGGCTGCGCCGAGATCGCGGCAAATTTTGCGTACTTCAAGCCCACGCAAAAGGGGCAAAAACTAACGAAGCTCGCAAGCAACAAAGATATTTCGTTTGAAATTTATTTTAGCTCCAGCATGCGCAACTACGCCGGCAGCGTAAGCATCCTGCCGCAGATCGCGATCTACTGCAAACGCCTAAAAAAGCTTATGCAAGAGGAGCTGTCCTACTCGACCGACCTTGTTTTCGTATCGTATCTGAGCTATCTCACGCCGCGCAAGCAATTCCGCGACTGGCAGCTCGCGGGCGCCAGCTTCGAGCCTAGCGTTCGCGAGATTAGCGCGGCTATTAAGGACTGCGCGCTGCCTATTTTTGAGCTTTTTGAGGATAAGCAAAAGGCGGTGGAGTTTATGATGCGGCATGGGGCTAAATTTAACAAAAATCTAAGCGCCTTCGATCTGTACCCGATCTACTTTATCTTTTATTTCGGCGGCAAGGACGCGGCGGAGGCGTTTTTCAACGTCTGCCTAAGCGATTGCACCTACAAAGGGCGATTTTATAAGCTTTATGAGGAGCTTGCAAACGGCGCGGAGACGGATTTTAGCAGAAGTTCGTTTTGGAGCGATACGGAGGCGAAATTCGCATTTGTAAAAGGACTTAGAATTTTAAATGGCTGAAGCTTTAATTCAAATTTTAATCGTAATTTTTAGCGTTTTGCTCATAGGCGGGATTATTTGGACGCTCCTTCGGCGCAATCCTCGCAAGCTTAGCTCGCGCCGGCTTGCCGCGATAGATGGGATAAGCGAAGCAGACGCGGTAAAAAGGCTTTCCGTGCGGCCGTTTCTGTTTTGGCTGGAGAGGTTTTTCATTTCGCGTGAGAGCCTTTGGTTCGATCAGGATTTCATCTACGTTTTTGACGGACAAAAGCTCGCGGCGAAGTATAAATTTGAGCAAATTTTAGAGCTTGAAGTTACAAAGATACGGATAAATCACGCTAGGATTTGGCGGATCTGCTTCGCAGGCGGCGCGAGCGAACTTGAACGCAGCAGCGCGGACAAGCCCGAGCGAGAGTATAAATTTGTGCCCGCCGCTTCGATTTTTGAGCCGAGCTTTAAAGAATTTTTGCAAATTTTACGCGAGAAAAACCGAGGCGCGATCAAGACGGAGCCGAGATTTTGGGAAGCCGTTTAGCGCGGCAGAATTTTAAAAAGCAGATTTGAAAAAATATAGAAAAGGTGCGGAGTTTTTGAGCGCGATCGCCGCAAAGGGCGGCAAAAGCTACGCGCGAAACCGCAAGAGGCGATAAATAGATAAAAGGGGGCAAAATGAAACGTTGGAGCAAGCTTGCAAAACGGCTTTACGAGCTCGTGGATGAAAGCATTGATTTTAAGCTCCACTGCACGGTTTATAGGATGCAAAGCAGGCGCGGCAGCACGGATTTGCCGCGATATTTTATCACGCTTGCGGGCGAGATTATTTTTGATTACCCGAAGGATTTCGTGCTAAAAAGCGGCGGCGTAAAAAGCCTAGCAGGGGGCGCTTTAACGAAAATTTATCCATATGGTAACGACATAAGCGACATCGGCGAGCTTATCCGCGAATATATCGACACGCCCAAAGATGAGCTGTTTGCAAAGCACTTCGAGGCCGATGAGTGGGGGCTTGTGAATATTCTAAAGACTGCCGACAAACGCATCGGCAAAAGGAGGCTACAAATTTTAGCCAAAAACAAGAAAAATCAAGCAATGCAAAAGGTGATAGCGGCTAGATTGGAGACTTTGCAATAAGTCCAAAGCGGCGATTTAAAGGCGGAGCGAACAAGCGCGAGCGTAGAGTAAAAATTTTGATTTATGAAGAGGTTTTTTAAAATTTAGCTACGGTCATTCGGTGAAAATTTAAAGAATTTCGAGCATATAAAATACGCAGAGGTAGGCTTACCTTAGTACTTTTCGCCGGGCGGTTTGAAATTTCAGGCGGGTTTGGGGCGGCGCATAAATTTACGTTAAAATTTAATGAAAAATCGGTGCGATCTGCTCGCTAAATTTTAGAAAGGATAATTATGATTTTAGCTTCAAACTACGATGAGATCGACTTTGACGCGCTTTATAAGACGCAAAAAGCAAAAAACTGGCCGAGCATTGGGACAAAAAGGCTCCGAGCTTCAACGAAGGCGTGATGAAAAGCGCCTATGCGCGGGACTTTCTATCACGCGTAGATTTTTCGGGTGCTTCCACGCTGCTTGATTTCGCATGCGGCGCAGGCGCGCTAAGCGTGCTGGCGGCGGAAAAGGTGGATCAAATTTACGGCTACGATTTTTCGCCAAAGATGCTGGAATTTGCCCGCGAGAATGCTCAAATTTATGGCGCAAAAAACGCTAAATTTGCGCAAAAAGCCTTCGAGGACGACTGGTCTGACGTGCCCGCGTGCGACGTCGTTTTCGCCTCGCGCTGCCTTGAGGTGGACGATCTAAAAGCCGCGCTTAAAAAGCTTCTTTCAAAGACTAAAAAATCGCTTTACATCACGTTTAAGGTGGGCGGCAGCTTCGTGGATGATGAAATTTTGGATGCGATAGGGCGCGAAGTGGAGCAAAAGCCCGACTTCGTCTATCTTTTAAACATCCTATTTCAAATGGGCTATCTGCCGAGCCTCATCTATATCAAAGCCTGGTGTCACGGCGGCAGAGCGAAAAGCGCGGAGGAGTTTGTGCAAAAGACGCGCTGGATGCTAGGCGGCGAGCTAAACGAAGCGGAGGAAGCACGCCTGGCGGAGTATTTTAACAGCGGCAAATACGAGCCAAAGCGGGATTTTATGCACTGGGCGTTCGTGCGGGTGGACGTTTAGCGCAACGCTCCGCTCTCACAATGCTGGAATTACATATTCGAGCCGGCTTATCATCTTGAAAATAACCAACCGTATCTGCTCTGGCGATCGCTCGTGGTATATAGAAGGCAAGTTACGTATAATATTAAATTTATCGCGTAAAAATATGAGTTAAATTTTTGTAGTTTAACACATAAAAT
>NZ_CALKTC010000023.1 GCF_937996225.1 uncultured Campylobacter sp.
GCGAAGTCGCAGAATCGCAGGCGGGCGCGAAACCGAATAAATCGGAAAGCGTAAAACAAAATGAAAGAGAGGGCGCAAATTTGGATGAGTGGCGAGATTTAATTAATGTCGCCCATCCGTCGCAAAACTCGCAAAATCAGCAAAGTCTAAATTTAAACGAACAACGAGGCACTGTGTATTCGCCGCAGAATTTTAGCGCAGATGCAAATTCAAATAAACGACAAACCGAGTATTCGCCGCAAAATCCAAACGCAGATATAAATTTATACAAACGGCGTAATGCCGCCGACGCGCATCCGCATCAAAACTCGCAAAATCCGCAAAATCTAAATTTAAATAGTCGGCAAGATACCGCGCATCCGCTGCAAAATCCGCAGGCAGATGCAAACTCTAGCGAGCGGCCGAGCGTAAATTTTGATCCGCAGGCAAATTCCATTTCAGACGCTAGTACGCAGACGAATTTCGCTTCGTCGGACGCTAGTACTCAGACAGATTCTACTCCGGGCGCCAAAATACAGACAAATTCCGTTTCAGGCGCTAAATCGCGGGCAAATTTCGCTTCGGACACTAAGGCGCAAATAAATTCCGATCTAAACGCCAAGGCGCGGGGAAATTCCGCAGGCTCCGAAGCGAGCGCGCAGTCCAGGGAGCAAACTGCGCTAGCGCAGGAGCTTACGCGTCTAAACGAGGGTAAAATTTATTCGAGCTTGGATCTGAAAACCCAAATCGCGCTTGAGGGTTTTTTGAAAAGTGAGATACTCTCTCTACGCGATAAGGGCGTTAGAAACGGTGCTGCAGTGTTGATCGACAACAAAAGTATGAGGGTGATCGCCTATGTAGGCAGCCACGATTTTAGCGCCAATGAGGGGCAAAACGACGGCGTGCGCTCGCAAAAAAACGTGGGCTCGACGCTCAAGCCCTTCATCTACGCCAAAGCCCTTGAGCGCGGGCTTATCACCCCTTCAAAGAAGCTGATCGACGCGCCGATAACCTTCGCAGGCTATGTGCCGCGCAACTACAATCAGGGGTTTTTGGGTGCGGTGAGCGCGACTGACGCGCTAAGTCTTAGCCTAAATATCCCCGCGGTGAAGCTAAATTTGATGCTTGGTGACGACGGGCTGTATGAGATGCTATCAAACGTGCATCTGGCGGAGTTCAGCAAGGATTATTACGGCGCGGGTATCGCACTGGGAAGCATTTCGATGAGTCTAATGGATCTTGCTCGCCTTTACAGCGCGTTTGCAAACGGCGGCAAGCTGCGAAAGATCGAAATAGCGGGCGCAAAGATCGGCGACGATGCTAAAATTTTAACCCCGCAGAGCGCCTATATCGTAACGCAGATGTTAAGAAACGCGCCGCGCTCCTATCTCGGCTCGGTGTGGCAAAACACCCTAAACGCGCCGCCGCTGATGTTTAAAACGGGTACAAGCGCCGATGCGCGCGATCTCTACACCGTTGCGCTCACGCCTAAATTTACACTCGGCGTCTGGCTAGGAAATTTCGACGGCTCCAAGACTAGAGATCTTAGCGGCGGCGTGAGTGCGGCGAAGGTGGCGTTTAATATGTTTGCCTTCCTCGATAAATCGAGCATACTGGGCGAGGCAGAGTTTGCGCGTCCCGCGGGCGTGAGCTTTCGGCGAGTATGCACCGACGCGTACCGCGAAAAAGAGTGCGCTCAAAGCGCCGAGGATCTTACGATCGATGGGGTTGAGCCCAACGAGGAGTGCGAAATTTACGGCACGAGCGAGCTTTTTTATCTACTAAAACACGGCCTAGTCGATCCGCAAAAGGTGCGCGCAGGAAGATGTGCGGCTAAATTTGCTGCCGTAAAGCCCGTGCTAAACGACATAAACGCCAAAACCTACGAGACCGGCGCGGACGGCACGCTGCGGCTAAAGGTGCAGTGCACGGCGGTTTTTGGCGAGCGCGTATATATCAGGCTAAGCGGCGGTTCGCGGGAGTTTATAGCGCTAAATTCCACTGCGTTTACGGGGGAGAATTCCACGGATTTGGATTTCGAGCATTCTAGCGCGGCGCAGCAAGATAATTTAAAGCAGAATTTAGCACAGCAAAATTTTGTAGAACAGAATTCTACAGCACAAAATTCTATGCGACAAAATTTAGCGCCGCAGAATTTAAAATCACAAAATCTTACGAAGCAAAATTCTGTAGAATGGAATTTTATAACTAAAAATCCAGTCACACGGAATTTGGCGCCGCAAAATTCTATCTTGCAAAATTCTACAGAGCAAAATTCGGAGGTTCAAAATTTCACAGCGAAAAATTTCACAGATCAAAATTTCTCGCAACAAAATTCTGCGGCACGAGATTTTACCACGCAAAGCCTAGCGCCTGCAAATTCTAAAGTTAAAACGGGAGAATATTTTGCGCGCACTAACGGCGAGGCTTTTACGCTTAACCTCGGCGCAGGGGATTTTGAGCTTGGCTGCTTGGACGAAAATGCAAATTTCGCTAAAGCAAATTTTAGAGTAAATGAAAGAAAATAAAAGGTTAATTTGTATATAATTTCGTAAAATTTTTGCAAAGGAATTTTATGAAGACAAAACTACTAAGCGCAGCGCTATTTTGCGCTTTGGCTAGCTTTGCCGCGGGCGTAGAGATCAAATACGCTAGCGGGGCTTACGAGATTAGCGGGGTGGACGGCAGTGGATTTAGTGTCACGCAAAAGCAGATCTTAAAATGCACTCCCAAAATCACGGGCACCTACGAAAGCGTGAGCGAGAGCTCAATCAGGCTCTATCCTAAGCCGATGCTTAGCGCCGGGGTTAATTATTCGTGCGAGGCGCGCG
>NZ_CALKTC010000024.1 GCF_937996225.1 uncultured Campylobacter sp.
CCCCGCCGATGCAAAACTACGAGCAAAATCGCGAGAAATTTCTAGACCTATTGGCTTTTGCAGGTCGCAACTTCCCTAAAAATTTGCGCGTTACGATCCAGAGCACCTACGGCGATGAGTATATTTGGATCGATTTGGACGGCAACGAGACGAAATTTTATTCAAATTCTATTTTCAAAGATAATGCGCCGAGCATCGTCGATGGGCTAAAGCTCATCGGCTGGGACAAAAAGACGTTTGGGCAGCTAAAATCAAAGCTCGCGACGATAAACGCTAGAACTATCGTGCTAAATAGAAGCGGCGATAACCGAGTACCTTGGGCGAGCATCACCTACAGCTATATGGAGCACTTTGCCGATAGCTATGAGTTTTATGTTCTCAATAGTCCAAAACTCGCCGAGCTATATGCCAAGGGCTGCTCGAAAAAAATTTCAAAGCGACGGCGTAGTATTTTTATACGCAATTGAAATATCAGATTATAGAGTGCTTTGTAAGAGTGACGACGACAATAAAAGTGTCTTGATCAAAGAGAGCGATCGATAAAGCGTCGTGAGATTCACGGCTAAATTTAATCGCCCGAGCCCGCGTTAAGCTTAGCGGTAAATTTTACAATCCGCGCCGAATTCCAAGCAGTCGCGAAAGACAAAACTCCGCGCGAAATTTTACCTAGCCGCGCAAGTGCGTAAGGCAGAATTTCGCATAAGATTTTACGTAGAATTATACGCAGAATTCATTGCGAAATTTTAACCGACTTCGTTAGATAGAATTCTAGTCGCCTGCGTGCTGCGGAGCGTGAAGCATATAATTTAAACCCTCGCTGCCGCAAAAACAAAATCCGCATCAAAGCTCTACGAAACAAAATTTTGCCGCAAAATTACGTTGCAAAATTCCAGGCGCCGAATTTAATATCGCAAAATTCTAAGCGCCAAATTTTACGTCGTAAAATTCCGTGCGTATTTTTCAAACGGCTAAATTTTGCCTCTAAATTCTACGTGCTCAAATTTCGCGCCGCCGCTCCGCAATCACCGCTCGCGAATGCCTAAAGCCTTAAATTCTACGCGCCAAATTCCGCGCAGTTAGCGACCCGCGCGCTGTTCGGGAGCCGTCACAATAAAATTTCGCAGTCTTTCGCGACGGGTGCTCTGCTTTTTAGCCCCAGCCCTAAGCGCGTACCGTAAAATTCCGCGTGGCAAATTTTATTCCGCCCGCAAAGGTCCGTCCCTTTAAAATTGCCAAAATTTAGCCATTTTTCGCTACACTTGCTAAAATTTTAAAATCGATTAAAGAGAGATTATGGACAGAATTGTAGAGATCGAAAAGATGCAGCTCGATGAGAGCGTGGAGAGCTCGCTGCGCCCGTCGAGCTTCGAGGATTACGTGGGGCAGGAGAAGATCAAATCAAACCTCGCTATCGCGATCGCCGCGGCGAAAAAGCGCGCCGACGTGCTCGATCACGTGCTTTTTTACGGGCCGCCGGGGCTCGGCAAAACCACGCTGGCGCATATCATCGCCGCTCAGATGGGCGCCGCTATCAAGGTCACCGCCGCGCCGATGATCGAAAAGGCGGGCGATCTGGCGGCGATTTTGACGAACCTGCAAAGCGGCGACGTGCTTTTCATCGACGAGATCCACCGCCTAAGCCCCGCGATCGAGGAGGTGCTATATTCGGCGATGGAGGACTTCCGCCTCGACATCATCATCGGCTCGGGTCCCGCCGCGCAAACCATCAAGATCGACATTCCGCACTTTACGCTCATCGGCGCCACGACGCGCGCGGGCATGATCTCGGCGCCGCTGCGGGATCGCTTCGGCATGCAGTTTCGCTTGCAGTTTTACACGCACGCCGAGCTTGCGCGGATAGTGCAGATCGCTTCGGTCAAACTCGGAAAAGAAAGCGCGGCAGATGCCAGCGCCGAGATCGCGCGCCGCTCTCGCGGTACTCCGCGTATTGCGCTGAGGCTACTGCGACGCATACGCGATTTTGCTGAGGTGCGCGACGAGGGCGCTATCTCGCACGATCGCGCGCGCGAAGGGCTTGAAGCGCTGGGCGTGGACGAGCAGGGCTTTGACGAGATGGATATAAAATATTTGGAAATTTTATTTGACGCTAAGCGCCGTGCCTTGGGGCTTAGCACGATCGCGGCGGCGCTTAGCGAGGATGAGGGCACGATCGAGGACGTCATCGAGCCCTATCTGCTCGCCAACGGCTACATCGAAAAGACCGCCAAAGGCCGCATCGCAACCGATAAGGCGCGCGAGGCGTTCGGTCGCGTGCTAAAGACCGCGGAGAGAAATCTGTTTGAGGAGTAGGGCGGATGAAATTTTATACTTCACGGCGCTAAGTCAAGCTACGCAGGTGGAAACCCTGCAGTGGCGATTTTGTATATTTGATCTTTGAATTTTGCTTAGTTTTAAAGTTTCTGCAGATTTAAAATTTAAAGTGGGAAATTTTGTAAATTTAGAGCAAATTTATTATCACTCAATAAAACATCCAAAAGAATATGAAAGGAAATTTTATGAAATTCATAACAAAATATATAAAAAGGCTCTTATATTATTTTTACGATGTATTTTATAGGCGTGTTTTTATCAGGGGAGTTTCGCATCCGCCGGCACAGGTGGCTAGCATAGGCTGTTATGGTTTGCTTTTTGTCCTATGCGGGACGCTTCTTACTATTTATAGAACGGATACGTCGCCTAAGCAGTTAAATGAGCTTGAGATCGATACCGGAATTTTAAGAAACGTTTATTATAATTTTCGCGGAAGCGGCGGACGAATACATATAGAACTAGAAAACGGCAAGAAAAAGGTTTATGAAATAAGCAAAAGCGATAGCGATATTTACGAAAAGCTAAAAGGGCAAAAAATCAAAATTTACGGCGAGCCAAGCCCAGATATATTAGGTAATAATGAAATTTTACAGCTTGAAGATAAAGATGGAAAAATATATAAAGAATATAATTTCGATCATAGATTGTTAAGACCATATTTGATGACCGCACAGTTTAAATTCTTTTTAAAAGGGGTGGTTTTTCTACTTTTGTTGATATTTTTTATAAATTTTTCAGATAGAAATTTGATTAAAAACAATCCAGAAGAAGGAGCAAAAAATGAGTAACGGGTTGGGTATTTATTAGGGATGCGCTTTCGCATGGTCTCGCTAATACGGCTGTAGCGCAAGCTGGAGCGAAGTTCTGCTTTCGTACGCCTATAACGACAGCTATTATTCTCACTCTACATTGAAAGTTAAAATTTAGTCTATTCGCGCATCCGTTATGCTCATTATTTTATAAATTCGCTGCTCTCTTGTTCTACGCAGATTGTTGCTCGTGATTATTAAGATACATTGATTTTCTAAAAAATAGCCTGTCGCCCGCTTAGCTTTTACTTCACTCTCGTTTATCGTACCGATTTTTACTTTGCTTCTAGCAGACACATTCGCTATACATTTTTCTTTTCCGTGTGAAGTTGCCATTGGGCTTATTATAAGAGTTGCGGCGCGAGTGGATCCACACATCGGGCGGGCGTAGCTTTAGATTTTGCGGCACTGCACAAGCGTCTAACACTCGCTTATCGGCGCTACTTGCCAAAGCGCTAATTTCATTAAATTTAGCCGCACGCACGTCCAGCGTCGGTCTGTCGGCGCACACGGTCTGCCCACCCACGCCTACGTAGTCGCACACGCTGCGCAGCTCGTGCACGAACGCGCGCTGCTTCTCGCTGCCGATCCGCCCATGCACCGCGCCGTTTAGCGTGGCGTTGATTTTGATGAAGCAAAAGCCGCTCGCGCGCGCCAAATAAAACGGCTCCGCAAGCTCCGCCGCCGCGGCAGAGCAGACGTCAAATTTCACCTCTATGCCCCCGCGGCGTAAAATTTCCGCGCCGCCCGCAG
>NZ_CALKTC010000025.1 GCF_937996225.1 uncultured Campylobacter sp.
AATAGCGATCCTTAATCCGCCTGCCCCCGGAGATCCTAATTTCAATAAATATGAAGTCGATCTAATGGTTGCAGATATGCAAAGCTGCGGACTTGTACTTGTGCAATACGCGAAAAATTTCGATTCGGATAGGGATTTCAAAAAGATGGGAAAATTTATAAAGGAAAATAAAGCCAAAATTTTATCGCAGATGCCGAAGATCAAGTGCAGGTAGCGCGCCGAAAAGCCCAGCGCGCGATAAAATTTTACCGCAGCGGTTTTAAAACGGCGCGAGCGTTTAAATTTAGAGGCAGCCTGCAATGAAGCGCTAAAATTTTAAGATAAATTTTATCCAAACGTTAAAGCTCTAGCAGTCGTGCCTCATCGCACCAAAGAGTCGAGCTTTATTAAAAAGCCCTGTAGCCAAAACAGCGATCCGCGCAGCTAAATTTCAAGGTAAAATTTCAATCTTTGCGGATAAATTTATGCGGCTTGCTTCAAAGATAAAATTTTAAAATTTCGTAGAGCAAAACCGGGGCGCAAAAGGCGCAGAATTTTAAAGCTCTAGCTGTTTTGCATTATCCCCTTTAGGCTGCGATACTCCTCGCATTCGCCCGTCAGCTTCGCGTCGGTGCCGATAGCGAGAATGCGGCCGTTTTTCATCACGGCGATATTGTCGGCGCGCTCGATCGTGGAGAGGCGGTGCGCGATTACAAAGACGATTTTGCTTTGTTTGATCTTTTCGATGACGTTTGAGATCTCCTTTTCGCTTGCGTTATCCAGCGCCGAAGTCGCCTCGTCGAATATTAAAATTTGCGGGTTCTTATACAGCGCGCGCGCGATGGCGATACGCTGGCGCTGCCCGCCGCTAAGATTTGCGCCGAACTCGCTAAGCACGGTGTAAATTCCATCCTTCATCGAGCTTACGAACTCATAGGCGTTGGCTAGCTTGAGCGCCTCTATGACGCGCTGCTCGTTAAATTCCGCGCCGTAGCTTACGTTTTGCGCGATCGTGTCGTTAAAAATATAGACGCGCTGGCTTACGAGGCCGATGTTTTCGCGCAGGCTAGGGATGCTAAACTCGCCGATCTCGTCGTTGCCGTTGAATAAAATTTTACCGCTACTTGCGTCGTAAAAGCGCATCAGCAGGTTCACGACCGAGCTTTTGCCGCCGCCGCTGTTTCCGACGAGCGCTAAAATTTCGCCCTTTTTGACGCTAAAGCTTATGTCTTTCAGCGCCGCCTTGTCGCCGTAGTTTAGCGACACGTCGCAAAAGCTCACCGAGCCTATCTCGCCCATCTGCTTGCCGCCTCCGACGATCGTAGGCTCCAAGTCTATGAGCTCAAACGTCCGCTCGCTCGCTGCGATAGCGTCTTGCATGTTGTTGTAGAGCGATGAGACCTTTTTTATCGGGGTGTAGACCATAAAAAGCGCCGTAAGGAAGCTGAAAAAGCTGCCGATGCTCATTTGACCCGCGATGACCTCCTGTCCTCCGACGATGATCACCACGGCGATGCCCACGGCGCCCAGCATCTCCATGATCGGGCTTACCAGACACGTCGTTACGACCGCCTTTAAATTTAGACCGAAAAATTTCTTGTTTTCGGCGTTAAATTTCTCCACTTCAAAGCTCTCAGCGTTGCTTGCCTTGACGATTTCGATGTTGGAGTAAATTTGACTGAGCGCCGAGGAGATATCGGATGTTTTCTCTTGAGACTCGCGCGAAATTTTCTTCATCCGCTTTGCAAGGCGCGAGAGCGGATATATCGCGCACGGAAAGACCACGAGCGCGAAAAACGAAAGCTTTGGGCTCTGATAGATCACGACGCCCAAAAGCCCCAAAATCGTAATGATCTGCGTGAAAAAATCGGGGATCATATTCGAAACTACGACGCGGATGCGCTCGATATCGTTGATCGTGCGGCTGATGAGCTCGCCCGTGCGGAAGCGGTTGAAAAAATCCACGTCCAGCCGCACGAGGCTTGCGACGAGCCTATCGCGGAAGCGGCGCACCGTGTCTTGACCGATGAAGGCGGTGAAGTAGTTTTGCATAAACGCACCGCCGCTTTTCATCGCAAAAACCACGATGATCGCGATCGGAAGCGTGTAGAGATACGGCTCGTTTTTTTCGACGAAAATTTTATTTAAAACGGGCTCGACCAGCTTCGCGCTCGTAGCAGTCGCCACGCTCGTCATCACCATACCCAAAATCGCCAATGCAAACTGCGGCTTATAATCCCTAAAATAGGGCTTAAAGCGCGATAGTAAAGTTTTAAAGCCGTTCAAATGCTATCCTTTTTTATAAAATTTTTAAAATTTAAAATCCAAAAATTCATGAAATTTCAAAATTGATGGAATTTCAAAATTCCTAAAATTCCAAAATTTATAATTCTAAAATTCCTTAAATTTTAGAATTTTGACCGCGATGCAGCACAAAATTTATGGGGCGGCGCGGGACTAATTTGCGCTTCGCAAGCTCGCCAAATCTATCCGCCCACATACGCTGCCGCGCGAACGATGCCGAGATTTAGCTTTTTTGTTTGCCGCGTTCGAAGCACTAAGTGCTTAAAGCGAGCGAGTTTTTATTCATCGCGATCTTCCGCGCTTTTGTCGTCCACATTTTAAGCGGTAAATGCTTTGAGGCGCCATAAAGCGCTACAAAGTGCCGTTATACATCGTGTGTATCGCGACTTCACAACGGCGCGCCGCATTGCGCTTTTGCGCCGCCGCACCGCCGAATGAAAATCGCAGCCTGTCTTGTAGCTTTGCCGCTACATCAGCCGTATTGACAAATGAAATCGCGACTTTCATCGCTGCGTGCACCCGCGTACAATATCGCTATAAAAATCGCGCCGAAATTTGCGCGTCGCCGCAGCATATTCCACTGCACCTAGTCGCGTTAAAATTTACGCACAGGCTGCCGCAGTGCTACTTTCACTGCGCTGCATCGCAACTTTGCATCGCCAATTGCCATAAAATCGCACTGAAATTTACGCACAGACGATCCGTAGTGCTACCGCTGTACCGCGCTATATCGCGCTGCTGCATCAGCCGCGCCGACGAATGAAAATAGCGATCCACCTTGCGCTTCTGTCGCCGTGTCACGCCACACATCGCTCTGGCACCGTATCACTAAATAAAATCACGCCGCGGTATAGCAATACTTCAGATAAAAATCGCGCTAAAATTTTCGCGCGGATTAGCGTTCGGATTTACGCTTCTCATCGTAAAAAATCATAAAATTTAACATAAAATTTTACGCTAAATTTTACGTTCTACTCCGCTGCGACCTCCCAAACGGTGCCGCTAGCCGTGTCCATCACTTCGATCTTCATATCCGTAAGGCGCGCCCTGATGGCATCCGCGCTCGCAAAGTCCTTTTCCGCTTTCGCCTGCGCGCGCTGTTTTATCAGCTCCTCGATCTGCGCTCTTTGCTGCTCGCTCACGCCAAAGCGAAAGTATTCGGTCTCATCCTCATATAAAATTCCGAGCGTCTGCTTTGCAAACTCCAAATTTGCAGCGATTTGAGCCTTTAGCGCCTTGTCTTTTGGTGCGCGATCTAGCGCTTCGTTCGCGTTTGCTACAAAGCTATCAAGCACCGCAAGCGCGCCTGAGGTGTTGAGATCATCGCTCAAAAATTCCATTATCTCCGATCTAAATTTAGCCTCCGCAGCAGGCAGCTGGCGCAGAATTTTGCCCTGCAGTGGGAGTTAAAACGTCACGGACGCGCTTTTTAAGGCGGTAAATTTTATCGAGCCTCTTTTTGCTCGCAAGCAGATCGGTCACCGAATAATTAAAATTTGCCCTGTAATGCGAGCTTAAGAGATAAAATCTCAGCGCCTCGCCTGGTGCGATTTTTAGGGCGTCATTTACAAAAAAGGAATTGCCGAGGCTCTTGCTCATCTTTTCGTTATTTACTTGCACGAAGCCGTTGTGAAGCCAGTATTTGCTTAGCGCTCTATGGCGAGCGCAGCGGCACTGCGCGGCTTCGTTTTCGTGATGCGGGAAGAGCAGATCAGCGCCGCCTGCGTGAATGTCGATGCAAAATTGCGGATCACCGCTATCAAGGTGCGCCAAAATCATCGCGACGCACTCGCTGTGCCAGCCCGGGCGCCCTTTGCCAAACGGGCTATCAAACCAGTTCTCGTCAAATTTCCACAGCACGAAGTCCTTCTCGTCGTGCTTGGCATCGTTTGAGGCGACGCGGGCGATGTTTTTACCGGCGCCCTCTTTTTTGCCGCTAAGACTTAGATAATCCCCGTCCTTGCGCGTGTCGAAGTAGATGCCGTCACCGGTGATCTCGTAGGCAAAGCCTTTTTGAAGAAGCGAGGATATGAGCTCGCAGATCGCGGCGATATTTTCGGTCGCTTTGGGCGAAATGCTCGCGTCCGCGACGTTTAGCGCGCTCATATCCTGCAAATATCTGCGGGTATAAAACTCCGTGATCTCCTCCAGGCTTTTGCCGCTCTGCTCCATCTTTTTTAAAATTTTATCGTCGATATCGGTGAAATTTCGCGCAAATTTTACCTCATAGCCCTCCGCTTGCAATACGCGGCGCAGCAAATCAAAGCTCACGGCACTTTTTGCATGGCCTAGATGCGCGTCGTCATAAACGGTCGGGCCGCAGGCGTAAATGCGCGCCAGCCCCTCGCTAATGGGCTTAAACGGGAGCTTCTTTTTGCTCAAACTATCATAAATTACCATAATACAAGCCTTTTAAAATGTATAAAATCGCCGCTTCGCCCGCACAAAGCGCCGCGATCGCAATAATTTTTTTTGCGCGGATTATAGCTAAAAAGTTATTAAATCCAAAAAAATAGAGGTTGAAGCCGAGCAGAAACGCCCCCGTTATCGTGCTTGCAAACGCAAGCCCCACGGCTCCGAAGGGTTTAAAAAACAGCGCGCACAAAGCGACGTTTATAAAGACGCACCAGATCGAAATTTTTGCGCTTAGTTTCTGCTTCATATTCGCATACAGCCAGTGCGAAAAAATCCTAGACAGCCCAAACGGCACGAGCCCTACCATATACGCGCCGAGAACCGCGGCGCATTCGATGGAATTTTGGCGGGTAAATTCTCCGCGCTCAAACAGTAGCTGCGTGATCTCGTTTCGCAGCATCACGCCGCCTATCGCAGAGAGTCCGAGCAGCGTCAAAAGGAAGTAAAATCCGCGTTCGACAAGCGCCAGAGCCTGCGCGTCGTCGTGAGCTTTTACGAATTTGCTCATGCGCGGAAAGATCGCCGTGCTAAGCGCGATCGCAAAAAGCGCGAGCGGCAGCTGAAATATGCGGTTGGCGTAGTAGAGATAGCTGATACTGCCGCTAGCAAGGAAGCTCGCAAAAAAGGTATCTATAAACGAGCTTAGCTGAAGCGCCGATGCACCGAGCACGCCCGCGAAAAAATTTTTATAAAAGCCCTGCGTCTGCGGTTTATCGCCCCGTGCAAGTCGCGCAAAGCCGCCGGCTAAGACGCGCAGCATGCCGGTAAATTTCAACGCATAAACATGCACCGCAAGCTGCAAAAGTCCACCCGCCACGACGCCGAAGCTAAGATAAAGCACCGCCGTGGCGCCGTCTTTACCGCGAGCTAGCAGAAGCGCCGCTATCATCGCTAAATTTAAAAGTGCGGTCGAAAACGCCGTCGTAGCGAAGTGATCGCGATACTGAAGCAGCGAGGCAAAGAGCGTAACGACAAAAATGAATGTAAGGTAGAAAAAATTTATCCGCACGTATGGCACCGCAAGACCGATCTGCTCGGTGCTAAATCCGTATGCTAAAACTTTAGTAAAAATGGGTGCAGCAAGCAGCACGAGCGCCGTTAAAAGCGCGATGAAAATGCTAAATTTAATAAGCACTGCTGCGGCGAAAATTCCTTTTTTACGCGCGGCTGTAAAACTAGGCAAAAATGCCTGCGTAAAGGCTCCCTCGCCGAATAGTCTGCGGAAAAGATTGGGCAGTTTAAACGCTACGAAAAACAGATCGCTGTAAATTCCCGCGCCCAAAACCGATGCGGTAAGCAGGTCGCGCACGAAACCCAAAACCCGCGAAACCAGCGTGCCTGCGCTATTTGTAAAAAAGCCTCTGAGCATAAATCTCCATTAAATTTTATAAAATGCCAAGGTTGATTATATTATAATTTCCCCTATTTTTTGATTTTGGAGAGAAATTTTTGCGGAATTTAGCCTTTTCGCTCGAAAGCTCGGGCGGGAAAAACACCTTATCGCTACGCGGGCAGTGGAACTACAAAAGCTCGCGCTCGCAGTTACTTGCACTAAAAAAAGCTGTAAAAAATTTAAACGAGCTGGAGCTAAGCTTAAGCGAAATTTCAAATTTAGACTATTTCATGGCGTTGATGATCAAAAACGCCCTTGCCGGCAAGCGGGTTAGCCTTGTGGAGGATAGCTGCAAAGCCGCCAAAATTTTAAGCTTTATGGATGATAAAACGATCGATTTTAGCTACGTACCCGAGTCTCGTAGGCTAAATTTTTTAGCGCAGATCGGACTTTATTGCCATCTTGGAATTCTAGGCTTGCTAAGCCTTGCAAGCTTTTTGGGCGAGTTTTTCTCTAAACTTACGGCTTTTATAATTCATCCAATGAAATTCCGCTTCAAAGAAACTGTAAATTTCATCAAAGATAGCGGCATAGACGCGCTTTTCATAGTCTCACTGACGGCATTTTTGATCGGCATCGTGCTTGCTTACATCGGCTCGGATATGCTTTCTAAATTTGGCGCCAGCATCTATATCATCGATATAATGGGTGCTTTGACGCTGCGCGAGGTGGCGCCTCTAATCGCCGCTATCGTTATCGCAGGTCGCTCGGCTTCGAGCTTTACGGCACAGATCGGCGTGATGAAGATCACAGAAGAGATCGATGCGATGAGGACGATGGGCTTTGATCCGTTTTATTTTCTTGCGATGCCGCGCATTATCGCGATGGTACTAATCATGCCGCTAGTCATTTTTATCGCAGATTCGGTAAGTATTTTTGCTCAGATGATAGTGTGCGACGCGTATTTAGATATAGCCTTTAGCGATTATTTGGATAGATTTAAGGCTTCTGTAGAGCTTAGGCATTTTTTAGTAGGTATAATTAAAGCGCCATTTTTCGGGGCATTCATTGCTATCATCGGCTGCATGCGGGGTTTTGAGGTCAAAGGAAATACCCAAAGCATCGGCGAATACACTACGATCAGCGTCGTAAATGCGATATTTTGGGTCATCGCGATCGACGCGGTATTCGCGGTTCTGTTTTCGGAAATCGGGCTATGAGTGAGCAAGTGCAATCCATCGAAAGCGCTAAAATCATAGTCGCGCGCGATGTTACTACCGCGTACGGATCGCGTGTTATGCACGATAGCGTGAGCTTTAGCGTCAAAAAGGGCGAAATTTACGGCTTTTTAGGCGGCAGCGGCAGCGGTAAAACGACGCTGATGAAAACTCTCATATTTTTAAAGCGCCCGCAAAGCGGCGAAATTAAAATTTTCGGACGCGATATTTGGCGCGCGAGCGAGGCGGAGCAAAACGAGATCCGCCTAAAATGCGGCGTGATGTTTCAATTCGGCGCGCTTTACAGCTCGATGAGCGTGCTCGAAAACGTAGGCGTGTTATTGCGCGAATACTCTAAATTTAGCGAGCGCGAGATAGATGAGCTATCGATGTTTTGGATCCAAAAGGTGGGACTTAAAAAAGAGGCTGCCGCGCTTAGCCCAAACGAGCTTAGCGGCGGTATGAAAAAGCGCGTGGCGCTGGCTCGCGCGCTAGCACTTAGCCCTGAAATTTTATTTTTGGACGAGCCAAACTCGGGGCTTGATCCGCTCAGCGCCAGAGCCCTTGATAGGCTTGTTTGCGAGCTTAGAGACAGCCTCGGCGTCACGGTCGTGATGGTGACGCACGATGTGGATAGTATCTTTGACATTTTGGATCGGTTTTTGATCGTGGATAATCAAAAAATCGCTTTTGAAGGAAGCATCGAGGAAATTTCAAGCCTAAAGAATAACCCGCTTGAAGAGCTATTTAAGATGAGGCAAAGGGATTGAGCTTTGAAATTTATTTAGTCGAAATACGCATCGCGGTGGGTAAAATTTAGATAGGTAGGAGCTGAAATTTTAAAATAGCGGCGGGAAAATTTTAAATTTTAAACCTAGCGAGGAATTCCGGGCTCCGCAGGGCTTAAATTTTAAAATTTAGACCTTAGCGGCTCAATCAAAATTTTAAAATTTAGGCGGGTCGTATTTAAGGGCGCATTTAGGTGCATTTATTGGATAGTGCATAAATTTTAAAATTTTAACAAGCAAGCGGCGTTAAATTAAACCGGGGCGGCAAAATTTTACGCTAAAATACGGCGCGACGATATTTTGAAATTTCAAAATGCACGCTAAGCTTTAAAATTTAAACTCAGATGATTCTGCAAATTTTGCGACTATTTGAGAAAGTGCTAAGTTTTAAAATTTAAGCCCAAATGGCTATTTTAAGGCATATCTCAGGGCTTAAATTTTACACTCTGAAATTAGGAGAAAAGATTGGAAAATAGAACTTCATACACGATAGTAGGCGCATTTGTTATGATCTGCGTCGCGGCTCTTACGGCATTTATGTGGTGGATGCTTACAAAGACTGATCGCAGCGAAAGCTATCGCTCCTACTATATCCACACAAAAGAGCTTCCCGTAGGCATTAAGGAGAATTCCGAAGTTAAATTTATCGGCGTAAATGCGGGCATAATCAAAAGCATCGACTTTGCCGATATCGAAAATGCGATCATCGAGATTGAAATTTCGGTAAAAAGCAAACTGCCGATCTCGCAAGATAGCGTCGCTAAGGTAGAATCTCAAGGCATAAGCGGAATTGCGTTTATAAATATCACGAAAGGAAGTGGTAAGCTTTTCCCGCCGAATGATAAAAAACCGATAATTGCGCTGGACAAAACGCTTCTTGATAAAATCGGCTCTAAAGCTGAAGTCATCACCGATAGCGTGAGTGAGATGATCTTTAAGATTAACGGGCTATTGTCTAAGCAAAATACCGATAAAGTGGATAGAATTCTATCTTCGATGGATAAATTTAGCGCTGAGTTAAGCGATGAGAAAAAATTCCAAAGCCTAGACGCACTGCTTGCTAACGTAAATACTCTCATAGCAAATTTAAACGAGCGCGAGAAGGAGCTAGACGCGCTGTTAGATAATCTAAATGCTTTTGCCGTGAGTGCTGCCAATCTATCGAATTCACTGGATAAAACCGCAGGCATCATTACTAAGCGTATCGATCGCGGCGAGTACAATCTAAAAGCAATCTTGGATCCTACACTTGAGGAGGCAAAAAACACTCTTGGCGAGCTCAAAAAATCACTTAGAGAATTCCAAGGTGCGATGTTTAGGCTAGAGGACAATCCTTATGATTTCTTTTTCAAAGACACTTCTAAAGGCGCGGATCGCGACGATAAAAAGGAATAAAGATGAAAAATTTTATAAAGTTTACGCTTGCTGCGACGCTGGCGGCGATATTTTTAGGCGGCTGCTTAGCCAAGCAGGCTAAGCCATACACCTACTACGAGCTGCGTTATGATCAAAAGCGTTGCGTAAATCCTAGCGGTACGCGCAAAAATATCTTTATCGACACCATCACGGCGACCGATCTCGTCGATAGGCGGGATATTTTAATAGTGGATTTTAGAAACCGAACGCGGTTCGCAAGCGACGCCAAATTTATCACGATGCCTAGCGAGATGGTATATAAGGCGCTGCTTGATGCGGCATTTTCCACCTGCTCGCTAAATCCGATCTTTGTGCCAAAAGAGCGGGATTTGCGCCTAAAAACCAGTATCGTAGCGCTTCAGGTCAATAACGATCAAGCAACCGTCACGATGGGATATGAAATTTTGAATTCTTTAGAAAGCATAAAATCAGGCATCGTCACTAAGCGCGTTTTTGTGCCTGATCCTAGCTCGCAAAGCATTTATAATGCCCTAAATTTAGCGCTTAATGAGAGCATAAACGAAATTTTAAAGGCTCTTAGATGATAGCGGCGATCGAAGGAATTATCACGCGCAAGGAGCCCACTGCTTGCGTCATTAAATGCGCCAGCGGCGTAAGCTACGCTCTTTCATTGTCATTAAATACCTCCGCGAAGCTCACGCAGGGCAGGCTGACCGAGCTTGCGTGCGTGCAAATTTTGCGCGAGGATGCCGATTTGCTGTATGGGTTTTTAGACGAGAGTGAAAAAAAGATGTTTGAAACCCTAATCAAGCTTAGCGGTGTAGGTGCAAGCACGGCGATGGCGGTTTGTTCGACGCTCGCTCCGCAGGATTTTGCGCGTTGCGTAGCTACGGGGGATGCTGCGACGCTAACTTCAGTTCCGGGTATCGGCCCAAAGACCGCTAGACGGATCATTGCCGAACTAGGCGATGCGAAGCTAATGGAATTCGGTCCTAGCGAGACTTATAAGAACGAAGCGGCGTCCGCGCTACAAAGCCTTGGATTTAAGCGCGATAAGATCAATCAAATTTTAGTGGGCTGCAGCAGCACGAATACGTCAGATCTTGTCAAAGAGGCGTTAAAAAAATTAGCGTAGAAAATAAAATTTGAAGGAAAACAATGAAATTTGGCTTAGTTTTTGGAGCTCAAAGCTACGAGCACGAAGTAAGTATCATCTCGGCAATTGCCGTCAAAAATGCCCTAAAAGGCTGGGACTTGGAGTTTGTATTTTGCGATAAAAATCGTAAATTTTACCGCATTGAGGATAAAAATATGCGCGCGGCGTATTTTAAGCAGGGCGGCTATGCTAAAGCAAAAGGGCTTAGCATCGGTGCGGGCGGATTTTTTGAGAGCGGAATGTTTAGCAAAAGCATGCTAGAAGTCGGCACATATATCAATCTAATCCACGGCTGCGACGGCGAGGATGGCAAAATGGCAGCGCTATTTGAGTTTTTTGGCATCCCTTATATCGGACCTCGCATAGAAGCTAGCGTGCTAAGCTATAATAAAATTTTAACCAAGCACTTAGCCGCAATCGCAAATGTAAAAACCTTGCCGTATGAGATCGTAAATCGTACTAGCCTGCCTAATTTTAATTTTCCGATCATCGTTAAGCCCGCTCATTTGGGCTCTAGCATCGGAATTTCGATAGCCAAGAACGAAAGCGAGTTTAGCTACGCACTGGATCAGGCTTTTGAGCTGGACGACAGCGCGATCGTAGAGCCATACTGGGAAAACGTAAAGGAATTTAATCTCGCAGGTGCTAAAATAGACGGCAAAATCGTATTTTCGAACATCGAAGAGCCAAAAAAAGAGGGCTATTTAAATTTCGATTGTAAATATTTGGATTTTTCGCGTAGTAGCGCGATCGAGCCCGCTCGTCCTGGCGCTTTGCTAGAGGGCAAGATGAAAGATGCCTTTACGCGGCTTTATAACGCAGGATCATTCGATGGCGCGCTAATTCGCTGCGATTTTTTTGAAAAAGAGGGCGAAATTTATCTAAACGAGATAAATCCGAACCCTGGCAGTCTCGCAAACTACCTATTTGATGATTTCTCCGAGGTCTTAGCAGCTCTTGCTTCATCGCTACCGCCGATGAGGCAGATCCCTGTAAGCTACGAGCTGATCACCAAAATCACCGCTAATAAGTAGCTAATCGTTTAAAATTTTACGCTAAATTTTGCGTAAAATTTTACCCCAAAGGTCGAGTCATGATAAATCAAGACGAAATTTACACCGCTACCGAGATCGTGCGCAACTTCAGCACCGTTTTAAACAAGATCAAAAACCAAGAGATTAAAAAAGCCCTGATCGTAAAAAACAACAAATTTGAAGCCGTGATGATCAGTATGAGCGAGTTTGAGCGGCTCGAAAAAGCAGTCGAGCTACTCAAGGCCGTTTACGCCAAAAGGAGCGGCGGTGGCGAGTAAGGAGCTCGTCTGCGGCGGCGATAGCTACAAAATCAGCTACGAAATTTCAAACCTGCAACGCACTGAATATATTTTGGTGTTGCACGGCTGGGGTGCAAACAAAGCGCTTATGTCTAGAGTTTTTGCGGACAAATTCCGCCGTTACGCGTTAGTGTGCGTCGATCTGCCGGGATTTGGCGCCAGCTCGCAGCCCGCGCGCGCCCTTGGCAGCGAGGATTACGCGGAGATTATGCGTGCCTTTATCGCGGCTTTCGGCAAGCAGCCCGCAGCGATCATGGGGCACAGCTTCGGCGGCAAGATCGCTGCATTGCTAGCTCCGCGCAATCTCATACTGCTAAGCAGCGCCGGTATCATCGAGCCCAAGCCCTTTGCCGTGCGCGCAAAAATCGCGATTTTTAAAATTTTAAAAAGGCTTGGACTAGCGGGGCTTTGGCGCGCGTTTGCGAGCAAGGATGCCGCAGGTATGAGCAAGACGATGTATGAGACGCTAAAAAACGTCGTAAATGAGGACTTCCGCGATATTTTTTCTGCGCTAAGCCCGCAAAATGCGCTCATCTTTTGGGGCAAGGACGATCGCGCCACTAGCCTAAAAAGCGGCGAGCTGATCCACTCGCTCGTTAAAATCAGCAAATTTTATCCGCTGGCGGGGGATCACTTTTTCTTTTTGCAGAACGCGGATTTTATCGGCGAGCAGATCGAAAAGGAGCTTAGCGGCAGCTAAATTTAACGATTTGGCGCCGCATTAAATTTAAAACAAGACGCGATTTTGTATAAAATTTTAAAATTTAACCGTGAAATTTTAGCATCGCTAAAAATCGCGCTTTAGATGCAAAGACAGATCGCGCGAATGTAAGAGCGGGGTGCAATTTAAAAGCGTTTCATTGCGGCGCTTTAGTGCAGTTCTCCCGCGTTTTAAAATTTTGCAATCTGTTTGCGTCAAAGATCGCAAACCGAAGCGCAAATTTAAACATAAAAGTCGCGCGTATGCGTTTAAATTTAGCGGCGCAAAATCCGCTCTTTGGGCACGCGGTATAAAACGCAAAGCCCAAATCACAGCGTGTCGCGTTAAATTTTAAAATTTTACGCCGTAGCGGATCGTTTCCGCTCTGCGCTCACGATTGCGGCAGCCGTACAAGATGCGCCGAAACCGTGTATGTGTGCCGCAAAGCGGACGATTAGATTTAGTCGCACAACTGCGCCATCGCTTCGTCGCGATACGAAGCCGAAGTGCTCAGACGGCATAAATATCGCGCAGCATTATAAAAGCGTCGCAAAGCCTAGCCTGCGAGGCGCGGCACAGTATCAATAACGAAAGAGCCGCGCAGCAGCGTAAATTTCTAGCGCGGCTCGTGCGGCCAACATGAGAGCGTGAATTTGCGAGCACGCGAATTTTGTAAAACTAGAATTTGCAAAGCGATAATTCGTAAAATTTACAAATGAAGCCAAATGCCGGTTAGCCCGAGCTCGCCGCGGTTTGCCCGCGCAGCCTCGCAAAGCGGGCGCGTAAATTTATAAAAAGGAATTTTAAAAGATGAATATAATATTTTTGATCGCGCACGCGGCATTCGTCCTACTGCTCGGCTTTTATCTGATCACCTGCCTGCAGTGGTTTTCGTATAAGCCCGCGCGTATTATCTTTCACTTCACCAAGCCCGCGTGGCACATTTATTTTTTCATTTTGCCGCTGGCGGCGTATTTTGGCTGCGAGATCGCGGTAGGTCTCGGCGCAGCTAAATTTGGCACTGCATTCCTCTATGCCCTATGTGCCGCTAAAATTTTAATCATCGCGGCCTATGCGCTAGCGCTTTATTGTTGGCAAAGAGGACTTGATAAAAAGCTCGTCTTTACGCCGCGCGTGAAGCGATTTTTTGCAATTTTAGTACTCTGTGCGTTTGGCTTCAGCGCCGTGTTTTATGCCGCAGAAGCTCCGATTTTGCCGATATTTTTACCGCTTGGCGCCGCTCTTGTGGCGAGCTTTGCTTACGAGCGGGCGCAGGCTGCGAAATTTAAGGCCGACGCACGCAAAAAGTTGGCCTCGATGCCCTCGCTTACGATCATTCAGATCACCGCGAGCTACGGCAAGACGAGCATTAAAAATTTCTTGTATCAAATTTTAAAAAGCGACTTTCGCTGCTATAAGACGCCACGCTCGGTAAACACGCTAGCAGGGCTCGTGCGCGACGTAAACGAGGCGCTACCCGCAGATACGCAGATCTACATCGCCGAAGCAGGCGCCAGGCTAAGCGGCGACATCGCCGAAATCACCGAGTTTTTGGCGCCGCAGATCGTCGTCGTGGGCGAGATCGGCGCGCAACACATCGAGTATTTCAAAAGCATCGAAAACATCCGCAAAACCAAGCTCGAAGCGCTCACAAGCGCGCGGCTAAAGCATGCGTTTTTGCACAGCTCCACGCAAAAAAGCGCGGACGAGCGCGTCACGATCTACGACGAGGGGCTAAAAATCCACGGCGCGGATCTGGACGGAATAAAATTTAGCCTTAGCTTGAGCGATGATGAAAGCGGTGCTAGCGGCGAGAATTCCACGCTGCATGCAGACACATCCGCCGCAGGTGGTGAAGGGGAGGGCGATTTAAGCCTAGATGCAGGCAGTGCGGCATGCGCGGAAAAAGACAAAAATTCTAAAAATTACGGCGCCGATTTTGACGATGCAAATTCCATATCCTGCGCGGAGCGGGGCGAGCGAAAATTTTGTGAACAAACCGCCCGTGACGATAAAATTTGCGGCGATAAAGAGCGGGGCTCGCAAGAGGCTCCAAACGGGCATAAAATTTCAAACGGGCGGAGAGAACTATGCGAGAGGCATGAGTTTTTCGCGCCGATTTTGGGTAAATTTAACGCCGCAAATCTCGCCGCGTGCATAAAGATCGCGCGATTTTTAGGGCTTAGCGCTGATAAAATCAAAAGCCGCGTCGCACGCGTCGGTGCCGTCGAACACAGGCTCGCGCGGCTCGATGCGGGCGGCAAGATCATCATCGACGATAGCTTCAACGGCAATCTAAGCGGCATGCTGCAAAGCTACGAGCTGATGCGAAGCTACGGCGGGCGCAAGGTCATCATCACGCCGGGCATCGTCGAGAGCACGCGCGAGGACAACGAGACGCTGGCTGCCAAGATCGATGAAATTTTTGATCTCGCGATCATCACGGGCGAGCTAAATTCCGAGGTGCTGCAAAGCAGGATAGATCCAAAAAAGACTATCGTTTTGAAAGACAAGCGCGATTTGCAGCGGGTTTTGAGCGAAAATACGCATAGCGGAGATCTGATTTTGTTTTCAAACGACGCGCCTAGCTTTATTTAAGTGGCTTTAGCGATACGGCTTGTTTCGCCTGGAGCGGCATATTGCGCGATTTGGCAGTCGTGTTTTTGAGCAAAAGACTTTGGCGAGTGCGGCGAGCGACTTGAACGCGATCTTATCGGGCGATTAGTTTGAGCATGCGGCACGATCTGTTTAATATAGATAGCCCTGTGCGGCGAAATTTCGGCCCGTCGTTATAAAATCGCAATCTTGCGCGCGATTAAATTTACGATCAAATTTAAAGGAAAGCCATGGATTTACGAGAAAAGATGCTAGGGCGGCTGCGGGCGCTAAGCGAGGAGAAGTTGGCGAAATTTTCACAGCGCCTAATACCCGCGCCGCAGATTTTAGGCGTGCGCACTCCTGCGCTGCGCGCACTTGCCCGCAAAAGCTTCGCCGTTTTGGGAGGGATGGACGAGGCACGGCGCAAGCTGCAAAATTATAAGCCCGTTTTTCACGAAGAGTTCGTGCTAAAGGGCTTTCTTATAATGCTTTTGAAGCAGGATGAGGCGAAATTTGCGCTTGCGAGCGATTTTATCAAAACGATGCCTAATTGGGCGGTTTGCGATATGTTCGCTCCGAAATTCAGAGACGCCGCTTTCGTAGACGCGCTGTTAAAGCAGGCTAAAAGCGGTGCGGACGAGTTTGAGCGGCGATTTTTCTACGTTTATTTTATGCGAAATATGAGCGCGATCTCGCCCGAGGAGTTTTTTGAAATTTGCGCCGCCGAAAGCGACGAGCGGTATTATGTGCAGATGGGCGCGGCGTGGGCGATAGCCGAGATGTTTATCAAGCAGCGCGAGAGCACGCTTGCGTTTTTGGCGAGCAAGCGGGCGGCTAAATTTGTCCAAAACAAGGCGATATCGAAGATCCGCGATAGCTTTCGCGTAAGCAAAGCTGACAAGGAGGCGCTTTTGAAGTATAAAATTTAACCGCGGCGGAAAGTGGCGGAGGTAGTTAGAATTTCAGTTGCGCGCGGGGCTTGTCAGCCAAAATCGCGAGCTTTAAAACGTAAATTTAAGGAGAGAAAATGTTTAGCAAGGAATTTTTGGAGATTTTGAATTATGAATGCGCCGTGGGTATCGCTACCTGCGCGCAGGGCGAGGCTCATATCAGCAATACATGGAACAGATATCTCGTCATTAAGGGTGATCGCATCCTCATCCCCGCTGCGGGTATGAAAAAGACGCAAAGCAACGTGGAGGCTAATCCGAACGTCGAGCTTAGCGTCGCAACGAAGGAGCTAGCAGGCAGGTTCGGAGCGGGGCGCGGCTTTGTAGTGAAGGGCACAGCGCGCTTTATTGATAGTGGCGCGGAGTTTGAAGAAACGAAGGCGAAATTTCCTTTTGCTACGAGGCTACTTGAAATCACGGCTAGTAGCGTAAAACAGGTGCTGTAAGCCAAGCGGCGCAGTTTGGGTGGAATTTACGGATGAAATTCCCGATGAAATTCCGCCGCGAGCTTTACGATGGAATTTTGCCGTGAAATTTTATCGATGGAATTTTAAAATTAGTAAAATTTTATCGATGAAACTTCGCTTCGCTGCGAAATTTTAAAGTTGATAAAATTTCAAAGCCTGCAAAATTTCGAAGTTTGCGAGATCCATAAATCTCGTTCAAATTTTTAGAACCTAAATTTACGCATTGAAAGGAAAAGTATGAAACGATTAGAGGGCAAAACCGCCGTAATCACTGGCGGAAGCGACGGCATAGGGCTTGGCATCGCAAAGTGTTTCGCCGAAGAGGGCGCAAATTTGATCCTGCTAGGCAGAAGCGAGGAGAAATTAAAAATCGCGCAGGAGGCCTTGGGCGGTTACGGCGTGGAAGCTTACGCGATAGAGGCGGATTTGGCGCAAAGCAAAACGATAAAAGGCCTTTGCGAGCGCATTTTAGCGCTATCCCTTAAGATAGATATCCTCGTAAATAACGCCGGACTGGGAAAATTCGTGCCGTTTGAAGCGACCGACGAAGCTCTGCTGGACGCCCATCTAAACCTAAACGTCAAAGCGCCCTATCTGCTTACTCAGGGGCTTTTGGGCGCGCTTGCGGCTAGCAAGGGCTGCGTGATCAATATCTCGTCGTATTTTGCGAACCGAATGCTCGTGGGACGCACTACGACAGCATACTCGATCACCAAAGGCGCGCTAAATTCTTTCACCAAATCGCTTGCTTTCGAGGTCGGCAAACTCGGCGTGCGTGTTAATGCCATAGCGCCCGGTAGCGTGCTTACGCCGCAGTTTGAGCGAAATTTAAGCGCGCTTAGCCCGCAGGGGCGCGAAGCGTTTGAGCAAATGGTGCAAAATATCTATCCGCTCGGCAAAATCGGCAGCGCGCAGGACATCGGCGATGCGGCGGTGTTTTTGGCGTCGGACGAGGCGAAATGGGTCAGCGGCGCGATATTTGCGATAGACGGCGGACTTACGACGAATTAGCCGCGGCTGGGCGGAATTTTGGGCGCGGGTTTGAAATATAAAATTTTACAGAGGCAAATTTCGCCGCGAGAAATTTTACCCTGCAAAATTTCGCAGTGGCAAATTTGCAATGAAATTTAGCACGTAGAATTTTACGGCGACGAATACTGCGCGTGAAATTCCGCTATGGCGAAAACGTAGAATTCCGCAAACTGTACGAATTACAACGTAAATTTTAAAATTTGCATTGTAAAATTTTGCGGCGCGTCGGTTTGGAATTTTAAGCCGTGAAATTTCGCGCCGTAAAATTTCAGATCGCGGTAAAACGGTACCTGCGGGGCTAAATTTAAAAAGCGGAGTCGGCAGCCAGCTTGAGATAATTAGAAATTAAACGAGATTGGAGAGGGTTTGAGGGTTTTGTTTCTGGCATTTTTGTCGGTGTTTTTGCTCTCTTGCGCGGCGCTATTTAGCTCGTGCGCGGCTCCGCTTGCGCCTGCGGGCAACGCGCTTAGCGTATATGACATCTACTCCGTAGCGCGCGACCGCCGTAGCGTGAGCGAGGTCGCTAGCGACAAGCTCATCCAGACTAAAATCCAAAGCAAAATTTTATTTACCAAAGGCCTTAGCAGCTGGGATCTGGAGGTCGAATGCTTCTACGGCGAGGTCTATCTCATCGGGCTTCTGGATGGCGAAGCGATGCGCGAGTCGCTACTTGCTTTAGCTCGGCAAACAGAAGGCGTGCGGCGCGTGCATACCTATCTGCGCGTCAAAAAGCCCGAATATCCGTGCAATTCGTTTGAAATTTTTACAAATTTAAAGAAAAATCTCTTTTCCGACACCGATGTTTCGGGCACTGCGGTGCGCGTGGCGATCGTGGGCTGCGACGTGGTATTTAGCGGCGTGGTGAGCGACATCGAGCACGAAAAACACGCGATCTGGTACGCGACGCACGCGCCCGGAGTTCAGGACGTGTATTCGTTTCTGCGCGTGGTGAAGGAGTAGGGCTGTTAAATTTGATCGGCAGGTGGCGGCACGTTAAAAAATTTAACAGCTTGCGGCGAGTTAAATTAAAAGATACGCTGTTTATTTTAGCTTGCTTGCACAGCGCCCGCATACATGAAATTAAAATTTTATCGGCGCGCAAGACAGCGGGGAATTTTAAAATTTAGCTCACGAGCGAGAGCATTAAGTAAATTTAAAGCCGCCTCAGACGATAATTTCGGAAGTAAAATTTACGCCGCAAGCACTCGCCGAAAAGTAGCGCTCGGTGCCGATAGAAAGCGCGCCGTGTTTAAATAGCGACCAAATCAGAGGCGACGCAAGCGAGCAAAATTTAAAGGGCTGCGTTTTTAAAAGCGCTAAATTAAAAGTGAGCCGCCGAGCTAAACTTGAGCGTCGAGATGCACGCGTCGTAGTCAAAGACGCTTTAAATTTAAAATCGTGTTGCCGTTATCGGCGAAATTTTAGCGACATGACGCGAGCGCTCGCGCTAAAACATACGATCAAAATGCCTAAAAGGGCGCAAAATTCAGTAAATTTAAGGAGAGAAAATGAGCCAAAGCCAAAAATGTACGTACCAAACCGCGTGCGAGCTGCCTAACGTAAGGCTGATCAAGCACCCGCTGATCGAGCATAAGCTCACGATCCTGCGCGATCGGGGGACCGATCCGTTTCAGTTCCGTATGCTCGTCGATGAGATCAGCTACCTGATGATGTTCGAAGCCACGCGCGATCTGGCGCTGCGCAAGGTGAGCGTGCATACGCCCGTGGCGCAAACCAGCGCGTATAAGCTCGCCACGAAGATCATGATCTGCCCGATTTTGCGCGCCGCGCTGGGGATGCTAGATAGCGTTTTCAAGCTCATACCGGACGCTAGCGTGGGGTTTTTGGGCTTTCAGCGCGACGAAAAGACCGCGCAGGCGGAGTTTTTTTACGCCAAACTGCCCACAGACGCCGCAGAGCGCACCGCAATCATCATCGATCCGATGTTTGCGACCGGCGGCACGGCGATCGATGCGGTGAAATTTCTGCTGAAAAACGGCGTTAAAAAGATCAAATTTATCTCCATCATCGCAGCGCCCGAGGGGCTTCATAGATTTAGCGAGATCTACCCGCAGGTCGAGGTTTTTACCGCGGCGATCGACGAGAGACTAAACGAGCAAAAATATATCGTGCCCGGACTTGGAGACGCGGGAGATAGGGTGTTTAATACGCTGTGAGTTTACGCGGCGAAGGGCTGCTTTGTGCCGCGTTAAATTTGCGCGGGATAGTATATTTGTGCGGCGATAAATTCATCGGTAGCAAGCTTTAACTGCAATGGAATTTTACGCGACGCGAAATTTATTTATAAATATGCGAGTTGTCGCCGCTCGGAATTCCGTCGCGCCAATAAATTTGGCAGGGCGCGTATTTTTACAGTGTGCGCAATACGTAGTGAAATTTTAAATTTCGCAGCGCCGTAAATTTGATGCGCTTTAAAATTTTAACTCGTCGTGGAATTTGCGGTATTTTTGGAATTTATCAAATAAAATTTTAGCTCCGCGCCGTATAAAACACGCGAATTTCAAAGCAAGGAAAAAGCAAAATAGGGCGGTGAAATTTCACTATCGCCGAATTTTGCCGTAGAATTCTGTCTGCGCAAGATTTTGCGGGGAATTCGCCGCGTTAAAACCCTGTAACAGAACGGGAGTGAAATTTTATGGCTGCCCGCGCCGCAAATATTGCTATTTTCAGACCGCCCTTGATCGCGCTGTAGTGTAACCCGCGCGCAGCTCGCAAAAAAGCCCCATGCAACCACGCCTCTCAATCGTAGCTTCAAATCCCGCTACCGCCTGCTAAATTTAGCGATCCGTAAAATATCGCGGTGGCGTCCGCGCCGCAAAAATTTGCAAATCGTAAAATTTTACAAAAATCGTGCGGCAAAATTCTTACTTCAGCAATCCGATAAAGAAGCAGGGCGGCGCACCAGGCGTATGCGAGGAGTAAAATTCTTACTCAAACGATCCGCCCGCGCTAAAATGAAATTTCAAAATTTAGCGAGCAAAATGCTTACTTCACCAGCCCCGCTTCCCTTAAAAAGCAGCTCGGTTCGTAGCTAACTTTTCTAATCTTATCAAATTTCGCATAGCTTAGCACCAGCTCGTCGCGCGCTCTGGTAACCGCCACGTAAAATAGTCGCCGCTCCTCCTCCAGGCTGCCGCCCATCGCCATTAGCTTGAGGTTCGGGAAGCGGTTTTGCGCCAGATCGATAAGATAGACGCTGCAAAACTCAAGCCCCTTGCTTGCGTGCACGCTGAGCAGATTTACCCCCTCGCCCTCGCTCATCTCCTTTGCGCCC
The DNA here is from genome assembly GCF_937996225.1 of uncultured Campylobacter sp. Classification (GTDB taxonomy): domain Bacteria; phylum Campylobacterota; class Campylobacteria; order Campylobacterales; family Campylobacteraceae; genus Campylobacter_B. The sequence continues at coordinate 20,945 of NZ_CALKTC010000025.1, forward strand.
AGGGTTATGAAGTTATAAAAGCTCTGCGGATCCGCGTATTTGCCCGCGATCTGCTCTAAAATGCCGCATTTATCGTATATACGGGATATTTCGTCCTTTTTGCGATCCTCGTCTATCTTGCCGTTTTTCAGCGTCGCGCGTTTCGTCGCGATAAAGTCCGCCACGAGGGCAAAAAGGCGCGAGTTTTTGATCTGCGAGATGAGCGTAGCGGACCTTGCAGCGGAGCCGCTTTTTTTAAAAATTTTATAAATTTCGTGCAAAAATACGGCGCCGCCCTCGGTGATTTTATTGTGTTTTAGAACTGGATGCGAGCGAAAAAACTCGTCAAATTCCAAAGCTTCAAAGCGCGATACCGAGCCGATTATATCGACATCATCAAAAAGTCCGAGCTGGTAGTTTTTCCTCTTTTTTTCAAAAATTTTAACGCTCTCGTCGGGGTGCAAAAGCCCTGCGTGAATGCTTCCGTGCCCAAGCGCGATCAGCGCGTCGAAAAGCTCCTTACTTAGCGCGCTGCCGACGCCTCTTGCGTATTCGCACGTATTCATAAAGGCCATCATATCTTTTGGGTTTATTATCATCGCGAAGATGTCCGTAAAGGCCTTGATTTCGCGGCTTTCAAAAAAGCTCACGCCGCCTTTTCGCTTCGCGCCGATACCGAGCTCCTTAAGCGCGACCTCGACGCCGTCGGCGCTGGAATTATTGCGAAAGATGACGGCGATCTTTTCGCGTGGGGTGGTGCTTTGCGCGATCTGCGCGGCTACGTGGGCGTATTGCGCCGCCGTATCGTCGTAAACATGCAGCTTAGGCGCGCTAAATTTTCCCTCGCGGCCCACGATCAGCTTCTTTTCGTAAAGGCGCGGATTGTTCGCGATGACGCGGTTTGCAAGCGCCAAAATCGCCGAGCTTGAGCGATAGTTGATATTCAGCGCGTAAATTTTAGCGTCCGCAAAGCGCTTGCCGAAGCTGCCGATGATGTCGATGTTTGCGCCGTTGAAAGCATAGATGCTCTGATCAAAATCGCCGACGCAAAAAAGGCTTTTCGTCGCAAAGGCATCGATGAGGCTTCCTTGCAGCGAGTTCGTGTCCTGATACTCGTCCACTAAAATTTCATCAAACCGCAGCGGCGCGCCCTTTTGCAGCTCATGGCGCATTTTTAGCAATACGTCGTTGAAATCGGCGTAGTTAAATTTCGCCTTTTCCTCCTCGAACTCGCGCAAAATATCTGCGTAAATTTCGGCAAATTCTGCCTGATCTTTGTAGTTTTTGCTAAACCACGTCGCAAAATCCGCGCTCATCTCCTTGTTTTGATACAGCGAGTACACATCGTACAGATAGGTCCCGCCGTAGGGGCGCGTGTCGCTTACGTGATAAAATTTTCGCCTTTCTACGAGGCTTTTTAGCAGCGTCTTTAGCTCGGCGGGCTGCTTTAAGATCACGCCTTTGCCGAGCTCGCGAAGTAGGGCGTAGGATACGGCGTGGAAGGTACCCGCGACGATTGCGGAGGTGATTTTTTTATCAAAATGCCGCTGCAGCCTCGATATCATCTCGCTTGCGGCCTTATTCGTAAAGGTAAGGAGCAAAATTTTTCTAGGGCTCGTGCCGAGATTTAGCAGATGAGCGATCCGCGCGACGATGGTGCTGGTTTTACCCGTGCCTGCGCTTGCGATTATTAGATTGTGCCCTGAAGGGGCGGTCGCTGCGGCGTATTGTTCGGTGTTTAGCTTAGCTAGAGCGTCCAAGATTATTCCTTTGCAAAAAGGCGCCATTATAGCCTAAAATCATTAAAATTCTTTGATATAATTGCGCGATGAAATTTCTAAAATTTACGTTAAAAATCGCGCTATTTTGCGCATTTGCATTCGCTCTGTTTTTAATCCTGGACGCGCTTTATCCGCTAAATTTGGATATGCTAAACAAGCAGAAGAGTAGAATTTTATATGATCGAAACGGCGAAATTTTAAATATGCAGATCAGCGACGATCAAATTTGGCGCTTCTACGCGAGCGCGGACGAGATACCGCCGCGGCTGAAACAAAGCGCGATCTACTTCGAAGATCGCTATTTTTACTACCATTTCGGCGTCAATCCAGCCTCGATCCTGCGCGCGGCTACGTATAATTTTACGCAAAATTTTACTAAAAAAAGCGAGGGCAACGTCGAGCGCGTCGGAGCCTCGACGATTACGATGCAGGTCGCGCGTATGATGCGCCCCAAACAGCGCAGCTACAAGAACAAAATCATCGAAATTTTCAACGCCTTTCAGCTGGAGTGGCACTTCAGCAAGGATGAAATTTTGGGGATGTATTTTAACCTCGCCCCATACGGCGGCAATATCGAAGGGGTCAAAACCGCGGCGTATTTTTACTTCAAAAAGGACCTGCGCGAGCTTAGCAACGCTCAAATCGCGCTTCTTAGCGTGATCCCGAAAAACCCAAACAAAAACCGCCTGGACCGCAGATCAAACATCAACGCGCTTAAAAACCGCCTAATTTCGCAGTTGCGAGAAGGCGGCGTGATCTCGCAAAGCGAGTATGAGCGCGCCATCGCAGAGCCGTTTTCGCCCAGGCGCTACGCAGCGCCCAATTATGCGCCGCATTACGCGCTGTTAGCGTTTAACAATTATAAAATGCAGAATTTCATTGCCAAAGATGATGCAAATTTCACTCAAAATTTAGAGCAGGGCGGCACGCCTGGCGCGACGACAGGGCAAGCAAACTCGTCTACACGCCGAGCCGCAGCGATAGCAGAGTCAAATTTTTCGGACGCGGCGAGTGCCGAATCAAGCTTTACGGCTGCGACAAGGGGTGAGCCAAATTTATCAAATGCCGCAAACGCGCAGGCGGGAGCGGATTCAAAAGAAATGAATTCCAAAGAGGTGGATTTTAAAACGGATGCACCAAAGAGTTTAAATTTGGGCGGACGGAGGGGCCTAAATTTAAACGAGCGCGAAGGCGCAGAATTGCAGGCGGGCGTAAAACCGAATGAACCAAAAGCGTAAAACCAAATGAAAGAGAGGG
>NZ_CALKTC010000026.1 GCF_937996225.1 uncultured Campylobacter sp.
GACGGGGAGCTTCGCTCCCTCGACCCACCTAAAGTTACGGCAGGCTATCGCCTGCATTTTCAGCGATTAGCTTTAGCGCTTATGTAGGCTCTTGCAAAAAGGGCCCGATAAACGTTATGCTTCTTGTAAATACTTTAAAATTTTCCCAATATACGGGCTTTCCGCCATCGTCTCATCGGCGCAGATATGAAGCCTGCCGAAGCTCGCAATTTCCGTGCAGGGCTTTTTAGAGCCATAGAAAAAGCTCACGTAAAATGCCCAGCCCTTTACGAGCTTCCCGTCCTTCACCTCGTCGCGACGCACAGATCGCAGGCCTACACGTACCATAGCGGGCACGGCGGCGCTCATATTTGCGTGCAGCTCTCGAAGAGCTGCGGCGCTGTAATCCTGCGCACTTAAATTGATTAGATCTTTTAACTTCAACTCTTCGTTCCTTTTAGCGCCCAACCGCTGCCTAGCCTTTGAGCTCTGCATTTTTCTATCTCGGCGATCGTCTCAAATATTGCCATCCACTTTCCACGATTTCTAGGATGCTTGAGCTTTGCAAGCGCCGCCCGCTCTATAGCAGCTACGCGCTCTACGCTGATGCCGAATATCGCCGCAAGCTCTTTATAGCTGGCGTCGGCATCATCTTTTAGGGCTCTTGCGCTTTCGCGCTTACTTAGCGCTAGCGATATCTTTGACATCTTTCTTCTCTTCAAATAGCACGCGCTGCTTGTGCTCGCCTACCTTGCCGATGTTAAAGCTCTCTACTGGACGCAGATAACCCATTACCCTCGTATAGACGATGCATCTGGTGCGTTTTGCTTGCAGCTCTTTTGGAAATTTCATACTTCATCCTTTAAATTTGACTTTATAAGACGCCCGCACGGGGCGCCATTTAAAATCAAAGCTGCCTAACCCCAAATCGTTCCTAGTCCTCGATGAAATCTCGGCACCGGCACCGCCATGCTCTCACGTCGTCTCCTCTTTGAGATCCAACCTCGCGGGGTGCGAAATAGAATGAATGAGTGCGCGATTATGATCTCATCCTTGCAGGCCTTGAGATCGCTCATTTTCATATTTGTATCTTTTGAAATTTTCATTTTTATCTCCTTACAACCATTACAACTATTACAACAAAAGCATCTTCGTGGCTTCTTTTATTACGTCTTCGTTTATCGTGCCGCCGCCGTATTCGCAAAGCATCTTCGAGCGCCTTAAAAGCTTTTCGGTTTTTCTGAAATTTCCTTTTGCAAGCCTTTGTATTAGCCCTATGCAGTCCTTATCTTCTACGCCGAAGCTTTTGCAAACCTCTTTTAGATCATCGGATATGATCTGATTATCATCGTTTAGATAGCTCAAGCCGCCCAGTATCCATTTGTTACCGACGCGCGAACTGAGTTGCTCTAAGGCGTCGCCGCTTCGCGAAGAGGTCAAATTTAGCTGCAATTTGTTTGTGCCGACAAGCACTAGCGGCGCGCGACTAAAATCGTGCATCCTTCTTAGGCTCTCCAGTGCACGATACGGAAGGTGCTCCGCCTCGTCTATGATGATCGTTTTGCTGAGCTTTTTCAGCTCTGCTGCACTGCGGCGGATCAGATCGTCGATACATCCCTTACTTTCTAATCCGAGCTCAGCCGTTAAAATTTTAAAAAGGCTTTTTGCAGACGTATTGATCGTAGCCTCTATTAAGATGCTGTCCGGATGTGTGCGGACGTATTCCTTGATAGCTCTCGTCTTGCCGCTACCCGCCGCGCCGCTAATCATCGCCATATCGCGATCTTTGACCGCCCAGTTGATGACCGCGTGGATGCTTTTTGCATCGCGGGTTTTGATGAAAGGCAGCTCGTCTTGCAAAACATCGACTTTTTTGATAAAATTGTCAATGTAGTTTTTTGCGGGTCCTTCTACTTTGTGTGCATATTTGTAGGAGGATCCCTCCTTGATATATCCCGAAATATACGCGGGATTAATCCCCAAAAGCTTTGCGAATTTGTTTTGGCTCATACCGCTTTTTTCGTTTTCTTTGATGAACCGCACTATGTCGTTTGCCAGCTTCATTTTTCATCCTTTCTTTTAAAATTTAAAGTCCTTAAAATCCGTTTAAAGCCCTTTAAAAAGCACTTTTAAAATGCTTTTTGAAAAGCTTATTCGCCGCTTGCCATCTCTATGGCGTCATCGAGGCTAAATTTAGCCCTCTGTTTCGCTACACTCACTTCTAAACTCTCATAATTAAACGCTTTGGCGCTGATTTCGTTTATCTCTTTTTGGGTTTTAATCGTTTCCTTTACGGCTTTTACCTGGTCATTATCCTCATAAACAAAATTTTCAGGCTTTAGAGCTTCTTTATGCGCCGCAAGCATTACCTCGAGGTCATAATCGACGTTGAGCCTTGTAAACTCGCTAAATTCTGCGCGCTTAATGACAGATCGAATAGCCTTCATCTCATCCTTAAAGACCTTTTTGACCATCTTATACATCTCGGCGCTCATCGGGCAAATGTTTTTATCTTTGGCTTCGCAGATGAAATTTCCGCTCTTATCAAACACAAATACGCTGCTTACGTCATCGATATTCTCGCTTATGAATACCTCTGTGCCTACGCTCGGCAAAAATTGGCTGACGAATTGCATCGCCTCATAATTGATGCCCTTTTTACCGACTACTCTTCGCTCTAAGCCTCCTGCATGAAGCATAAATTCATCGAGTCTGACGCCCTTTAGCGGTGTATCGTCGGCATTCCATCTATTTATCGGGCTATTTCTCTTTCTGCCTACGCTCATTAGATCCCAGCTTAGCACTTCGGTTTCGAATCTATCCCGCACCTGCTGCAAAGTTAGCAAATACTTTAAATTTGTCTTTTTCGGGAGTCCGTTTTCATCTTTGGCGTGCCTTTCCTTTTTAGGCGTACGCTGCTCTACCGCTTCGCGCATTGCGAGATTGAAGCCGATATAGCCCGGCGTTTGCGAAATCCCGCCGTGCTGGAGCGTGCCGAAATGTCTTTCCACAAATCCCTTCTCGTCGCCGCTGTATGCGATAGCTCTATCGTAATCGATCCCGAGCCCGTTTAATAGGTGCTGAAACTGATCGCTTAAATAATCCTTGCCGTTATCGCCCTTGATAAAGTCCGGCTTTCCAAATTTGCTTAGAGCTTTCCACATCAATCGAATTAGCCCCAAAGCGTTTGATTTTCGCTCGATACTCGCTACGCAGCGGCCGCTATAAACATCCACGATACTTAGCACATTTGCACGTATTGCTTCGCCTTTTTCGCCGTCGCGCACCATCACGTCAAGCGGCGAGCTATCTATCTGCCAGCATTGATTTCTGCGCGTGATGATCTCTCCTTGATCCCCCATAGCAGGCTGGAAATAGCTTTTTGCCTTGTCTTCGCCTTTAGTTATCATTACGTACTCGAGGCGGCGAGCGGGATCTGCATAATAATTATCCAAATACCTTTTTACGACGCCCGCATCAAAGAGCGGCTTTATGGTGCCGCATAAAAATTTAGGATAGTTATGCGGCTCGCCGTGGCGATAAAAATACTCTTTATGTAGATCTCGCCAAAGCTGAGCGACGTTTAGACCGCCCGCGCCGTAAGCGCGAAATTTATCAAGCACGAACTCGCTCATCCACGGCTCAAGCTTGCTTTCGCTCTTTCGATGCTTACCGCGATTATCTACCAAAGCGACTGCGCCGCCCGCCTTATACGCTCTTTGCCATCTAAAAAGGTTTGCTTCGCTCACGCCGAAGCTTTCGCAAAACTTTTTAGAGGGCACGTTGCTCTTCTTCGCCTCTTCCCATTCCTTTAAAATTTTGATCTTCTCGCTTGCCTTGCTTTTATCTGCAGGGCTTAGCATCGCATAGCTTGAACCGCCCGGCTCATCTAATCCATCTTTTTGCTCTTTTACGTCTTGCGTGCCGAGATCACGACCTTTTACATCGCTAAATTTCATCTGTTTTACTCCGTTTTCAGAAGCGGTATCGCTTAGCCATACGTTTATATTTTTGTCGATTTTTCCGCGCTTGATAGCAGCGTCAATATCTGCGATACTGACCTCAAAAAGCAGCTTCGCTCCGCCGCGGCTTCTAGCGCCGACGTTTTGAAGGCGGATGAATGGGTATTTTGATGAGTGGCGGCGCGAAGCTTCTTTTAACGCGCTTAAAGAAACGTTAAAAACCTCAGCCGCTACTGCAGTCTCGACATACGACATCAACTAGCCTTTTTATCTGCTTCTTCGTTTTGTTTTTTGATAAATCCTGCCGGCATCTGCTTGATTATGCCCTCGCTCAAAAGCGCTTCAAATACCTTTTTTGATGTCTTAAAATTCTTATTTCCGAGCACTTCGCCATTGATTACCATGTAGGTGGTACGCTCGCTTAGATTATGCTTTTTTGCCCACTGCCTAATGCTTATGCAGTTATTTTTAAAGTAATCCCTTATCATTTGGAGCCCCTTTCATTTAAATTTTTCATCTTTAACAATGAAAATTTTAAAGAACTTTTTACAAACCTTTGAAAGTTTTAATCTCGAATGAGATATAATTTTTCTTCAAAGATTTGAAAGTATTATATAGTATTTTTACCTTATTGTCAAGGTAAAAATACCTTATTAAATAAAATTTTTAACTAAAGGGGCGGAAATGGGCGATCAGAAAGATAAAATCATATTTGAAAATATGAAAAAGTTTTTTAGAGTTGATAGTCTCGAAGATGTAGCAGAAAAGCTCGGCTACTCTAGAAGTACGGCTGCTACATGGCGCTCAAAAGGGATAACCTCAACGGCAAAACTAAAATTCGTTAACTTAAGTGCCAATAAGGTTAATAAACCATATAAAGATCAAGCCTATTTAAGATATTTTGAGGATGTGACGGCAAGCGCGGGTTACGGCTCGAACAACGACACACAAAATTACTCTATAATCCCTATCGGTAGAGATTTCATGGAGCAAGTGTTAAAAATACCTCTTAAAAATTACGATGTAATCAAAGTTTATGGAGATAGTATGGAGCCATTCGCCCAAGATGGCGACGCTGTAGTGGTTGATTTGGACGCAGAGGTAAAAAATGGCGATATCGTCATAGCAAATATCGGCGGAGATGCATATATGAAAAAATTTTTAAGAGATAATATACACAAAGAAATAAAACTAACATCGTTAAATAGCTTTTATCAAGACATTGTTTTAAAGGGGACAGAAATAGATCAGCTAAAAATAGTGGGCAAGGTTCAGTGCAAATTTAATATCAATGTAAAAATATTTTAAAATATAAAAATAACCTTAATATGTGTCTTAATCAAGAAACGAATTTTTAAGTTTTGCGGTTGTCTTTGTGTTGTTTTTTTGTATGTGTCTTAATCGTAAAGCTTAGAATGAGGTATTTTGATGATGACTAAGACACTTTAAGCTTTATTAAGACATATATTTTTGATTTTTATGTGTCTTAATCATATAAATTCTTGCAAAACAAAATACAGCCTAAGATGATTTATGATATATTTGAGCTAAATTTTCTACGATTTCAGAATGTATTTAAATATTCGTTAATTGGGCTTGATCTCTTATAAAAGCGTTTAAAATTTCGCTTATTTTGGGATGAAATTGGCATTTTGGGATCGTTGGGATTTTTACCGCCGCAAAATTCTTGCATTACAACTGAGAGTGAAGCTTTTTAAATCGCCTATCTTAGGAACTTTCAAAAAATAAGCGCAAAAATTTCCCACTCTCATTTTCTATACCCCCTCACACGTATTTTGCGGCTAAAATTTTAAAATTTAAATGTCGCCTTCGTGGGATTGCTCGCTCGCGATTTAGCTTTTTGCTGCGACGCTCGCGAAATTATAAACAAATTTTACCCAAATAGGGCTATAATCCAATAATTCATTTCATAAAGGAATATCATGGAGACATGGGTGGCTTGGGCGCTTGCATCAGCACTCTTTGCAGCGCTGACCGCGATATTTGCAAAAATTGGGCTTGAAGGCATCAACTCCCACTTTGCGACTTTTATCCGCACGATCATTATAGCCTTTTGCCTCGCCGCATTCCTACGCTACGCTAAAGCCTGGCAGCCGCTATCTAGTCTAACCCCTCGCAACTGGGTGTTTTTGATACTAAGCGGGCTGGCGACGGGTGCATCGTGGCTAGCATATTTCAAAGCCCTACAAATCGGCAAAGCCTATCAAGTAGCACCGATCGATAAACTAAGCGTGGTACTCGTTGTAATCATAGCCGTGATCTTTTTAGGCGAGCGCCCGAGTCTTCGCGAATGGCTCGCACTAGCACTCATCGGCGCAGGCGTGATGATGCTGGCGTTTAAATAGGGTAAAATTTGCTTAAATATACTCTTATAGTCTTTTTAACCGCTACGCTCGCACTACGCTATACACTTTGATCAGATAAACCCACTGCCGCTTCTGCAAAATTGCCGCCCTAAACCATTATGATTTCTTATGGCTTGACATTTAGCCTACACGATTTCTAGGCATTACCTGAAACGCGCCGATAATCGATTTGCCGATACCTTGCTGTAGTTAGGTGGTCTTTAGGGTAATTTTAGTTCTGCTTAAAAGTAGTGAGATTGAAATTTATGAGAAATCAGGAATTCGCACCTTAAAATTCCAAAAAAATATCGACTCGCCGTACAATAAAATAAAATTGCATCCGCAAGTTTAAATCGAACTGTAAACTTCTAAATCTACAGTATAGTTGATCACAAGCTAATTACGCAAGATTCGAATTAAAATCTTGCACACTTTCATAGCTCCCGCCTAAATCTATATACTTGCTGCCTAACCCTTGCAATCGCCGCAAGCGCTAGGCTTGTAGAATAATAAGCTAAGGTCGGGAGAAATTTTACTCTCCCTTACCCTTCTTGCCCCTCTTACCTTTAGCCTTAGACGATCCCCCTTCTTTAGCT
>NZ_CALKTC010000027.1 GCF_937996225.1 uncultured Campylobacter sp.
TAGCGGAAAATACCTTTTACGCTTTTCATTTTTGAATCCTTCTTGTTTTATCTGCGGGTTTAGTTTGTCTGCCAGTTATATGGTCAAATTGACCCAAATGCGACCCCTGCTTATCATATTTTTCTAGCGCCCCATGCCGAGAATCCCACTCATAAATATTACCCTTTTTGTCTTTCCATCGCTTCCTTAATCCGCCGCCGATTGTTAGCTTCGGTTTTATCTTTGTTGTTTATTAACTAATGATAAAAGGCATGTGCCTCGCTGTATATTCCGAACAATACCGTAGAATTTTCGTCTTTTAATATGCTTCTAACCTCTTCCGGTTCTACTGCGCTTATATTTCCATCTTTCCGCAAAAACCAATCACTACCATTAAGTTCACGGTGAAATTCATCTTTGCTTAAATCATCTTTGGAAAGTGCATTCAAATTTATAAATATTAAATCGGGACGTGCACCCAACCTTGGCAATGTGAAATATAATAGTATCAAAGTATAAAATACAAAAAATACTAAAAATTTTACTATTTTCATTTACTGATCCTTATAGCACTATATTATTTTTTAAAAGCAAATAATATAGCATTGTGTGTCTCTATAATTTTTTGTAATTCTTTGCCAGAAACTATTATACAATCATTATCTTCATAATTACATAAATACCAACTATATGCATCTTCGAGCTCTGATATATATTTAATATCCTTTTCTCTATATGCTTTTAATAAAAACATCCTTGGCAAAATTTCTCTCTCAAATTTATCATTTTCTAAGTTTGTTATATAAAAACCGCAAGCAATCAATACTATAAGCAAGCAAACAACAAAGCATAAAATAATTTTGAACTTATTCATTTATGTCCTTTATTTTCTGGCAAAAATTTCATTTCTCCATTCCCGCCAAAGCCAAAATAAGCTGGCGAGCTAAGACTTGGAAATAGCCAATTAAAGTAAAATTTATTTGGATATCCATAAACGGGAACCCCAAGTTGATTAGCTAAGTCTTGGGCTACTGATATAGTATTTTTTCCATCTTTTCCAGAAAAACACATATATAAACTTACGCTATCTACTTGTGGATCAAATTTCTTAATATCGGCCGCTAACTGAGAAACAGGGGTAACTCCTATACCCTTGAATTTATTATCATCTCGGAGATCAATAAAATTTCCTTCGGAACCGTGAGCGGCGACTCCTACCCAATGCGGACTTTTCTTATCACCCTTATATTCCACGGCAGCATTATAATTAAATTTCTCATGTGTTTTATTGAAATACACCAAATCCAAATCATCACTCTTCCTCTGATCCAGCGAGTAAAAGTATTTGGTATCGGCTATGACGGTTTTGTCGTTGGGATTTACTTTGGGCGAATAGTCGTTAAGGCTTCTGCCGTTTAATCTTAAAGCCTTTTCCGACATACTTAGCATGCCTAGGGCATAATTAGTAGCGAATTGATTTTGCGCGGGATCTTTAGGTATGAAAGAGCCTCGTTTATTATCGCTGCGATGAACGAGCTCGTGTCGTAAAGATGTCATAAATTCTTTTGCATTGCTAATGTGCTTTGTATTGATATATACGGCATTCGGATCGTCTGAGTTAAATTTTCCTCCGCTTCCTCTATTTAGATTGGCAAATTTAACCTTTACCCCCATTTGATTTGCTATATCCTGTGCGGCTCGTTGCTTTTTAAATATATCGGCGCTAGGATCGTTTAGTACGTCAAGATTTGCCGCAAGCGATATGCTATCTTTATCGTATCCGCTAGTAAAGCCTCCGATATAGTCAAATATTTTATAAGCTTTCGCATTCTCAGTAGTTGCTATTAAATTTATAGCTTCGTATATCGCACTACCCCTATTAAGCTCATCCTTTATCTCATTCCTTCCCCCTTCGCTAAACAACCTCATATCCACGCTTGCATCAACGTTAGAGTTTAGCTTGGTAGAGTATAGCTCTTTATTTAGCTTGGAGCTGTCTCTGTTTAATCTTCTAAGATCGTCTGAGTTATATAGAGCTTTATTGTTAGGATCAGATTGTAAAGAAGCAAGCTCGTCTTTACTTAAAGAGCTTATATCTTTATCTCCTACTATAAGCTCTCCTTTTCCTATAGTAGCTAAGCTCTTACTCATAGAGTAGGATAGGTTTCTATTATTAGAGTAGTTAATCGATGAAATTTTAGACTTAGGGTCGGTAGCACTATCTTTAGCTTCAGCATTCTTGCTATCACTAGCTTGGCTGTCGCTATGCTTGCTTCCTCCTTCTTGTTGCGGATCTTTAAAAGCATAATTTGCCCCTATGCTTAAAGAATTTGATTTGTCGTATCTGGTGTTGCTTAAATTTGAGAATGTTAGGGTATTCGTTTTTAATCTAAGCTTGCCGTTATCTATGAAATTTCCATTCTCATCATAGTAGCCTGCGGCTATTAGTGAACCTTTTAGATCGGTATTAGATCCTACCTCTATGTTTAGCTCTTTAGCGGTTATACTAGATAGCACGGTCTGTTTTACCGTAGTGCTTGATTTGGATCTGGAGTAGTTGGCGTTTATGCTTGAAAGCTTGGAATCCTTATGCCTTACTATGTTATTGCCTATGTCATAGGGATTGTCCGGATCGGAGGTTGTTTTACTGCCGCTTATGCCTATACCTGCCCCTATAGAGCTTGATTTACTATCG
>NZ_CALKTC010000028.1 GCF_937996225.1 uncultured Campylobacter sp.
AATGCTGTAATAGAAGCGGTTTTGGAAGGGGAGAAATTTAGCGAAAATCCGGAATTTAACGCCTCTCAAAGCAAAACCGGCAAAGCAGAGAAAAGGCAGGGCGACAAATCAGAGTCTCAAAGTCCGCGCGCCACGCATTCTAAACATCGCAAAGAAAAGCAAAAGGGCGTTGTGACGGATGAAATTCTATTCGATATCAAAGAGAAGCTATCTGCACTTTTCAGATCAAGTGAGTTTAATATCGAAGTTAGCGATGTTAGCAAAATCGACGAAAATACCGTCTATATCAAGCTGCAAGGCGAGGATAGCGCGCTTTTGATAGGCAAAGAGGGACACCGCTACAAGGCGCTTTCATATATGATCTATAATTGGATCAGCATCAGATACAACCTCGCAGTCGTGTTTGAAGTCGCGGAATTTTTACAAAATCAAGAACGATTTATCGATTCTTATGTAAATGCGCTCGTGGAACGCTCTGGAAATGAGCGTATCGTCACGAAGGCTTTTGATGGCGCATTTATCAAAATCGTAGCCGACAAGCTAAAACAAGCATATCCGGATCGTTTTGTGGGTATCAAATCCACGCGTAGCGGCAAAATCGTCATCGTAGACGAAAAAAGCTAATCGTGAGCGAGACTATCGCCGCTATCGCTACGGCTCACGGCATCGGTGGAATTTGCATAGTTAGAATTTCAGGCGAGGAAGCGCTATCTATCGCTCTAAGCCTTTCACATCGTAGTTCTTTGCGCCCTCGCTATGCCACGCTTGTAAATCTTTTTGACGCGAGCGGCGAAGCGTTCGGCGAGGCGATTTTGATATATTTCAAGGCTCCGCATAGCTTTACCGGCGAGGATGTCGTAGAAGTGCAGACCCACGGCGGCTTTACGGCTTCGTCCTTGGCGTTAGATGCCGTGCTGGCTCTGGGTGCGCGCATAGCAAATCCGGGCGAGTTTAGTAAGCGAGCGTTTTTAAACGGTAAAATGGATCTTAGTAAAGCCGAAGCCATAAGCGATCTTATAAATTCTCGCTCACAAAGTGCGGCTAAAATTTTAGCTAGAAACCTGCGCGGCGAGCTGGCAGACTTCGTCGCAAATCTGCGCGCGGCTCTGGTTAAGACGCTAGCTTTTGTCGAGGTTTGCATCGACTACGCAGAGGACGATCTGCCCGCAGATGTGCTGCAAAGCTCGCAAAAGATGCTGGATGAAAATATAAAAAGCCTGGGAAAAATCACCCGCATAAGCCGCAGTCGCAAGGGGTTGATCGAGGGCTTTAAGGTGGCGATCGTAGGTAAGCCCAATGTCGGTAAATCAAGCATTTTAAATTCTATGCTGAGCTTTAGTCGCGCCATCGTGAGCGACGAAGCGGGCACTACGCGCGATCTTATCGAAGAAAGCTTGCAAATAGGCACTCATCTAATCCGTATAGTCGATACCGCAGGTATCAGACACAGCGGCTCAAAGCTTGAAAGTATCGGCATTTCATATTCGCTTCGCGCTGCAAGCGAGGCAGACGTGATTTTGGCAGTGTTTGACGCAAGTCGCGAATGGGATGCTGAGGACGCGCAGATCCTAAAAATACTGCGCGAACAAAAAGGCAAAAAAATCATCTACGTTTTAAATAAATGTGACTTGCCGCGTAAATTTCATCCTAGCGCGGAGGATCTTGACGAGGATTTAGAGGCTTTTTCTGCAAACAATTTCGCAGTCAAAAATCCCATACCGGAGAATTTCACAGCCGAAAATTTAAAGCAAAGTCGAACCTGCGACGCTTCTTTAAATTCCTGCGCGCAGAATTTAAAAGCTAAAAATTTAAAGCGTGACTTAAGCGCGCAAAATTCTACTTCCACAAATTCCGCGCCTACAAGCCAAATAGCCCTTGCGAATTCCATAAATCCAAAGGAACAGAATTTCGCCGCAAAAGCGGGACTAGCGTCGCCCAATACCGAGTGCGCTACTGCAAGCTGTGCTGCGGGGAATTTTACGAAAGATGATTCTAAACAAAATTCTGCAAATTCCATCGCGCCTAATAGCTCTGCAATAAATCCCGTTAGGCAAAATACCCAAGCAAATTTCATTTTTACGCCACTTGAAATTTCTGCAAACGAGGGCGTGGATAAAATTTTAACTGCGCTTGAGAGCTACTTAAATTCTCAAAATTTCGATGGCCTTATGCTAAGCAACGAGCGGCAAATTCTATCTTGCGAGAGCGCGCTTGCGGCTCTTAAAAACGCGAGCGAGCGCCTGTCTTGCGGCGAGCTTGAGCTTTTTGCATTTGAGATAAATCGCGCGATTGAGGCGATTGCACGTATTTCGCGTCCATTTGAGCGAGACGAAATTCTAGATGAAATGTTTAGCAATTTTTGCCTCGGCAAATAGCGTTTTAGCTACTAATTAGCCAAAATTCAATATAATCTCGCATTTAAAACGAGGTCTTTATGAAGGAAAAAATCCAATATTTTTTGGCGCTGGGTCTGATAAAATTTGCAAAATTCGCGCCGAAAAGCTTCATATTTGCATTTTTCGATAAGCTCGCACTTTTTGCATCGTGGAAGCTTAGCAGGCGCGTTAAAGTCGCGCAGGATAACCTTCGCGCCGCCTATCCGCAAAAAAGCGAAAGTGAGCTTCACGCTCTTGCGATTGATAATTTTCGCAGTATCGCTAGGACGCTTACCGACACGCTTTTATTTTACAATGGCAGACTAAAATTTGATGATCTGATTTCAAACGGCGAGCAGGCGCTAGAGCGCGTCCGAGAGCTAAAAGGTGATAATCCGCACGGGATTTTATTTTTTACGGCGCATTTTGGAAATTGGGAAATTCTAGCTAATTTTTTCGGCGCCAATGGCTTTCCCGTCTCGGTAGTCGGGCGTCGCAGCGATAATGAGTTGATCGAGGAGCGGCTCGTGGCGCCGTTTCGCGAGCGCTACGGCAACGACCTTATTTACAAGGACGATGCGATGCGCAGGCTCGTGCAGGCGCTAAAGCAGGGGCGCAACGTAGGCATTCTGCCCGATCAAAAGCCAGGCCCTAAAAACAGCCTGATTACGACCTTTTTTGGACGGCAGTGCTACACCACGAAGACTATCGCGTCGCTTTATTTGAAATTTCATCCCGTGCTGATCCCGATCTTTGCGCGGCGCGGCACGGATAATCGCTATGAGATCGTGATCAAGGATTTCCCGCCGCTACCTGAAGGGCTAAATAAGGACGAAGCCGAGCTATTTATCACGCAAAAGTGCAACGACATTTTCGAAGAGGTCGTGCGAACCGCGCCGCAGCAGTGGTTTTGGATACACAAACGATGGAAGATGGACTGATGGCGCAGCAAATTTCAAGAGGCGAGAGCAAACAGGGCATCGCGAGAAATTTATCCGCGCCGCAGGGCTCGCGCCTTTTTGCAAAAGAGCAAAGCGTCGAAAATTTACGTGCCGCTGCGCGAGCGGGTAAAATTTTATATCGCGAAAATTTCGTAGCGATCGCCGCCGCCGTGCCAGCAGGCAAAAATTTAGACCTCAAAAATTTCATATCGGTTTGCGGCGGCTCCTCTTGTGCTTTGCGGCGTGAAAATTTTAGAGTTAAAAATTTAAGACCCGACGCCTTAGATTGCGCGTGGCGCGCAGGCAGCGGCTCTCTAAATTTAAACAGCGAAAGCTCCTGCGCAAATCCGCCCGCAGCAAAAAATTCGCATCGAAAAGCACTCATCTTAAGCGACAGCCGCAAGGGACACGAGAATCAAAGCATCGCATTTTGCGAGCTAAGAGGGCTTGAGTTTTGCATTTGCAAGATCGCTTACGCAAACAAGCTTCTTAAACTCTGCTCCTACGCGCTTGATTTTTTTGGGCTTTATTTTAAAATTTTTAAGTGCGATCTCTGCGGGGGCGGCACGGCGGCGGACTGCAAAAATGGATCAAATTTAAACAGTCCCGCCGCGCCGGATAGCGCAAATTTAGACGCTGCGCCGAACGGCACTAATTCAGACGCCGTATCGGATCGCAATTTAAATTTCGCAGATTTTGATCTGTTCGTAGGAGCGGGCTCTACGAGCTATTACGCGCTGAAATTTTACGCGCGCAGATACGCAAAGCCGAGCGTAGCGCTGATGTATCCGAAAGGCTACCGCAAGGATTTTAGCGTCATCATCGCAGGCGCGCATGATCGCCCAAAGCCGAGTGCGAACCTTAAAATTTTGCCCGTCTCGCTTAGCTTCTCGCGCCCGCAGGGGCTGTACCAGCCGCAGCGCAAGGCGGTAGGATTTATCATCGGCGGGCCGAATTCCTGCTTTGAGATGGGGGATGAAATTTTAAAGCAGATCGAGGGCGTAAGGGCGCAGTTTGCGGACTGCGAGTTTGCGCTAACGACTTCTCCGCGCACGCCGCAGGCTACCGAAAGCGCGCTAGAAAAGCTTGGCTGGGATTACAGCGTGATTTACAGCCGCGAGCCCGTAAATCCGATCGGCGATTTTTTGGCGCAGTGCGAGTGGGTCTTCATCAGCGAGGACAGCGTCTCGATGATAAGCGAGGCTGCATCTAACGGGAGCGCGAGCATAGCTATTTTGAGCCTAAAGCGCAAAGTCGCTCATAATAAATTTGACGATTTTATAAGCGCTCTCGTTTCTACGGGTCATGCTAGGCGCTATGACGAAGCGTTAAAAAAGACTGCGAAGTACGATCTTGGGGCGTTTGTGAGGGAGATAAAAATATGAAGGTCGTGCAAATTTTGCCAGAGCTGAACGAAGGCGGCGTCGAGCGCGGCGTAGTCGAGCTAAATAGGGAGTTTGCGCGGCGCGGCATCGAAAATTTCGTTATCAGTAACGGCGGCAAATTGGCGCCCGAGATAGAAAACGAGGGCGGCGTGCACGTGCAGCTCGACGTTTGCTCCAAAAGTATCCTAAGCGCTCCGGCGCGCGTTTTAAAGCTGCGTAAAATTTTAAGCGAAATTTCTCCCGACATCGTGCATGTTCGCTCCCGCGTGCCGGCGTGGATGGTTAAATTTGCTCGCCCCGAAGCAAAGATCGTAAGCACCGTGCATGGGATAAATTCCGTAAATTTCTACAGCAAAATCATGACGGATGCGGACGCGATCATCTGTCCTAGCAGCTATGCGCGCGATCACGTGGTGCGAAGCTACGGCACGGATGCAGCCAAGATCACGATCATTCCGCGCGGCATCGATCTAGAAAAATTTAATCCCAAAAATTTAGACGAGCGCTTTATCGCGGAATTTCGGCAGAATTTTAACCTCGCGCAGGATGATTTCATCGTCTCTGCCGTGGGGCGCATCACGCAGATTAAGGATTACAAAACCCTAATCCGCGCCGCGGCTTTGGCAAGCGAACAAAATCTTAAAATTTTGATCGTAGGCGGCGTGAGAGCGGATCGTGACGAGTATTTTTCGGAACTAAAATCGCTCGTAGAGGGGCTTGGACTGGGCGAGCGCGTAATTTTTGCGGGCTCGCAGAGCAAGGTAGCCGAAATTTACTCGCTCTCGTCGGTCATGGTAAGCGCTTCGAGTAAGCCCGAGAGTTTCGGGCGCTCGATGGCTGAGGCGATCGCGCTGAATTGCCCGGTGATTGCGACCCGCCACGGCGGCGCGCTCGATATTATCAAAGAGGGCGAAAACGGCTATTTTTTTGACGTAGGCGACGCGCAGGCGCTGGCGGGGCTGTTTGCCCCCGCGCGCGAGCTGAAATTTGACGGCTACGGCTACGTTTCGCAAAACTTCAGCCTAGAGCAGATGGTAGAAAAAACGATAAAGGTTTATGAGAGTTTAATATGAAAAAATTTTTTTACGAAAACGGCGCGCTTAGCGGCTGGAGGATCACATTTTTAACGCTGCTACTTCTTTGGTGCGCGTCGCTGTTTTTCAAAAACGCGGTCTATCAGATCTCTTTTGCGGCGCTAAATTTACTCTTTTTAGTGCATCTATTGTATTTTAAAAACTACGAAATTCTAAGCGAAATTTTGAAAAAAACGCGATTTATCGCGATCTGCTTTGTCTGTTTAGTGGCGACGCTAGCGATCTCAAACCTCCTAAACGAGGCTGTTATCTCAAAAAAAGCATGGCAGAGCACGCTATTTTTCATCCTTCGATACGGCGCGATATTTTTGGCGCTTTGTTATTTTTATAAGCTTAAATTTTTTGATGAAAACACCATTTTCGCCTTTTTGTTCGTGGGGCTTGGAATTTTATCGGTGAGCGTGATCTATCAGTTTGCAAGTAGCAGCGACGCAATCGTCTTTTCAAGCGACTCTGTTCGCGGAGGTCTTAGCGGAGCGCTTTCGAACCGCAATATCTTAGGGCTTTTTATGGGCTTTGGGCTCTGCCTTAGCGCGGCGGCGATACGGCGGCCTTTAGCGCTTAAATTTGCAGCTCTATTTTTATTCGCGTTTTTTATGATCTTTTCATTTTCCAGAGCGGCGTGGGTCGGCGCGTTTTGCGCGCTTGTGTTTTACGGCGCGCTAAATTTAAAGAGTCTAAACAAAAAATACCTGCTTTTCACGGTATGTTTCATCGCGCTTTTTGCCGTTTTGCTCGCGCTTTCGCCTTCGTTTGAACAAAGGCTAGCAGCACTATTTAGCGGCGATTCTTCTGGTAGGACCGTGATTTGGAGCTATATTTTAGAAATGGCGCAGCAAAAGCCTATCTTGGGCTACGGGCTGGGCTCATATATAAATTTGCCGGGCTCCCCGGTTCTTGAGCATCCCGAATACAACGCACCGCACAATCTATTTTTAGAAATTTTACTTTATAGCGGCGCACTCGGCCTCATCTTTTACGGCTTGATTTTATTTTGCGTTTTTAAGGAGTGCATCCGAAGCAGGCAGTTTGGGGTTCTCACGCTTCTAATCTATCTTTTGATAGATTGTCAGTTCGATCACGGCGCGTATCTGTCGAAAGAAGCGCTAAGCCTGGCTACGATACTAAGCTTTTTGGCCTATCGCATGAGGATCGAGCGATGATCTACGCGGCGGTTTTGGCTTTTGCGGCGCTTTTTGCGTGGTTTTGCCTGCGCTTTGCGTGGTGGGCAAAGGACCTGCCCTACGAATATCCGCGCGTGCTGATGTATCATATGATCCGCGAGCATCTGCCAAAGCACGCCTCTAAATTTAACCGCCTGCGCGTGACCCCCGCCGCGTTTGAAAAACAGCTTGCGTGGTTGAAGCGAAACGGCTTTACGAGCTACACTCTAAGCGAGCTTGCAAGCTTGGATAAAAAGCCCGCAAAGGCGGTTTGTATTACCTTCGACGATGGGTATCGCGATAATTTCGCGAGCGCCCTGCCGATACTTCAAAAATACGGCTTTAAGGCGACGATTTTCATCGTGAACCGGCGCTTTGACGGGAATTGGGCGACCGATAAAGATCTGAAAAAATCAAGCGACGAGCTAAATCGCGAACAGATGCTAAGCGATCAGGAGGTTCGCGAGCTTTTGCAAAGCGGGCTCATCGAGATCGGCTCGCATACGCTCGATCACGCGAACTTGCCTAGCTTGGACGCGGCAGAGCAGCTGCGCCAGATGAGCGAATCAAAGCGCGAAATAGAGGCGAAATTTGACATCTCTTGCAGCGCATTTGCCTATCCGTTCGGCTTTTACGACGAGATTAGCGTCCGCTGCGCGCACGAGGCGGGCTTTAGCTGCGCCGTTACGACGAAAAACGACGTGTTGCGCCCGCACTATTCAAGCCTAGAAATTCCGCGCATCATGGTTAGCGGCAGACAGGGGCTTTTTAGCTTCATTTTGAAGATGAAAAAGGGCAGAAATAGATGAAAATCGCCTATCTTTGCTGCTCCAGATTTTACGGCGGCGTCGAAAAGATCGTGATTGACTCGCTAAATGAGCTTTGCAAAAGCGAGCACGCGGCGCTGATCGTGCCTGCTAGATGCGAGTTTTTGCAGCGTCTGGATGCTCGCGTGCAAATTTATCAGTACAAAAGCCACGATAAGCGCTACAATCTGTTTTTGTTCGTTGAAATTTATCGGTTTTTACGCTCGGGCGGATTTGAAATTTTACATTCGCACGGCGCCAAAGCCGCGCAGATCGGCTTCGTAGTAGAAAAATTTTTAAATCTTAAGCTCGTTGCGACCAAGCACAACGACCGCAAGGCGCCCGTTTTCGATCGCGTGCGAAACGTCATCGCGGCCTCGCGCAAGGTCGCAACCACGATAAATCACGCCGCGAAGGTGATATATTTCGGCATAGAGCCGCGGCTGGAGTTTGCAAATCATAAAATTTTAGCGCGCTGCAAGGATGCAGAGGGCGCCGCAAATAAGGCGCTTGAGGGGGAAAAAGATGCGCGCGGCGACTCGGCTGGCGTTGCATTTGCGTCGCAAGATACGCCTGATGGGGCGAGTGTATCGCAAGATAGGGCTTTTGATGCGGACGTATCGCAAAATAAAACTGGCAGTGTATTCGTATCGCAACAGGGCGCAAACGCGGAGCCGGAAAATTTTAAATTTAGCATCGTCGCGGTCGGCAGGCTCGATAAGATCAAGGGTTTTGATCTTTTGATCCGCGCCGCAAGCGAGCTGAAATTTAATTTCGAGCTTAAAATTTACGGGCAGGGCGGCGAGAGGCAAAATTTGCAAAATTTAATCGATTCGCTAAAATTGCAGGACCGCGTGCGGCTATGCGGCTTTTGCGACGACGTTGCAGCTGCGCTTGCTGCGTCGCACCTGCACGTCATCAGCTCGCGCAAGGAGGGCTTTCCGGTGATTTTGATCGAAGGTATTTTTTATTCGCCCGTGCTGATATCTACCCGCGTGGGCGGAATTTCGGAAATTTTAAGCGAGGAGTTTTTATGCGAGGCGGCGGCTCTGGGCGCTAAAATCGATGAAATTTACCGCACTTACGGTAAATACGCCTGGGCTTTTGCGCAAAAACACGCTGGTCTTAAGCAAACTTTGACGCTGCAAAATTATATTAGCTCGCTTAAAAATTACTACGAGGAGCTGTTATGCGAAGCCTAAAGATCGTGCATTGCGGCATTTTCAACGAATACGACGACGGCAGTTTTTTCTACGGCATGGAGCGCAAAATCAGCCACGGGCTCATCCGCGGCGGGCACTTCGTCTATGATTTTAGCTACCGCGATTGGGAGCGAAGCTTGCGCTTTTGCGGGCTGAAAAACAGCGGGTTAGCTAAAATGAACGCCAAACTCGTGCGTATCTGTGAAAACATCGGCGCCGATCTGCTTCTAATCGGCAAGGGCGAAAAGATAAAATTTGATACTCTAAGCCGCATCAAAAAGCTACTGCCGAAGATCAAAATAATTCAGTGGTATGCGGATTTAAGAAGCGCCGATAGCAGCGATTTTAATAAAATTTCCCTAGCCGATACGTTTTTTTGCACTAATGCTACGGATCTGGCGGAAATTTCGCGCCGCAATCCAAATACTTTGGTTTCGTTTATGCCCAATATCTCGGATGCCGCATTCGATAGAAATTTTGAGTCGGAAAAGAGCCACGACGTCCTTTATATCGGCAACGACTACCTGCCTAACAGAAAGGAATTTATCGAGACTCTAAAGCAACTATGCGCCAAAGAGGGCATAAATATTAAAATTTACGGAAGTTTAGGCGAGCCCTTTGTATTTGGGGAGCGGTTTCAGCAAGAAATTTCGCGCTCTAAAATAGCGATAAATTTTAACGCGGATGACGGCGTTTGGAAACCGAATCAAAATAAAATTTTATACTCATCCGATCGAATGGCTCAATTTATGGGGTGCGGAGTTTGCACATTCAGCCCCGCTATAAAGGGCTTGGATAGACTTTTTGCGAACGGGCGCGATGTCGTATATTTTAGCGATGTAGAGGATTGTTTTGCCAAGATCAAGGAATGCTTACAAAACGGAAGTTTCGAAGCTATCGGCAGAAGCGGGCGGGCTAGGGCGCTAGAAATCGTAAATGCTACGCGCGTATCTAAATTTATGCTGGAGCTAACGTTTGGCTTGACGCTTAGCGAGCCTTACGAGTGGTGCGAGTTCGTCTATAAAAACGGAGAGAAATTCAGATGATTTATTTTGTGGCTTTTCTGATCTTTGCCGCCGCAGCGGGCGTTTCGCTGCGGTATAACTGGTGGCGGATCCCGCAGGGCTGGCATAAGGCGCGGGTGCTGATGTATCATAGTGTAGAGGAGCACAAGGGCGATAAATTCGATAAATGGCGGCTGAAGCCTGCGGATTTTGAAAGACAAATCGCGTGGCTTGCGAAAAACGGCTTTAGCAGCTTTAAGTTTAGCGAGCTTATTGCGTTAGAGCGGCTGCCTAAAAAGGCGGTTTGCATCACATTCGACGATGGGTTTGAAAATAATTTTACTAGCGCCTTTGAAATTTTGAAAAAATACGATTTCAAAGCGAGCATATTTTTGGTGCCGGACGCCGCGCAAAACGACTGGGAGCGCGCTAACACCGCTCATCTTGCGCGGATGCTGAGCGAGGAGCAAATTTTAAAAATGCAAGCAAGCGGGCTGGTGGAGTTTGGCGCGCATACGATGCACCACGTAAATTTAGACCTTACCTACGCGAGCGATCCACAGCTCGCCGCAGATGAGATCATCGCATCCAAGGCTCGCGTAGCACGTATTTGCGCTCAGCCGTGCGAGGTGTTTGCCTACCCCTACGGTAAATTTAACGACGAAATTTTAAATATCGCCAGATCAAATTTTAAAGGCGCGGTGGTCGTCAAGCGCGGACTTTACGAAGCGGGCGACGACAAATACGCCGTAAAGCGTATCGGCATTTTGGGTACGGAGGGGTTTTTTGATTTTTGGCTGAAATTTACGAGGATAAGGAACAAACTGTGATTAAAGCGTCCGTTTATGCGATAGTAATGAATGAGGAGCGCCACATCGAGCGTATGCTGCGTAGCGTGGCGGATTTCGCCGAGATCATAATCGTCGATAGCGGCAGCACCGATGCCACGCTGCAAATCGCGCGTAAATTTACCGATAAAATTTACCATCACGACTGGCAGGGCGAGGGGGTGCAGAAAAACTACGCATTTTCGCTATGTAGCAACGAATGGGTACTAAATCTCGACGGCGACGAGGAGGTAAGTCCTGAGCTAAAGGGCGAGATAGAGGAGTTTATGAGCCAGAGCGATTACTCGGCGCTGGATATTAAATTTCACGAATACTCGCTAGGGCGCAAGTGCTCGGATCTCGTGCGCAAAAACACCCACATCCGCTTCTTTCGCAAGGAGTGCGGCGAGTATAAAAATATGGGGGTGCATGCGCAAATTTCGATCATAAAAGGCGCTGTAAAAAAGAGCAAATTTTGCATCAATCACTTTAGTGAAAAGCCGATCGCCGAGCTCGTTACGAAAAACAACAACTACTCTACGCTACGCGCGCAGGGGGATTTTGAAAAGGGCAAAAAGCCGAGCCTTGCGAAGCTTTTGCTGATCTATCCGTTTGCATTTTTTAAATCATACATTTTGCGAAGATCGCTTTTTGACGGGCGCAAAGGATTTATCACGGCAAACATTAACGCGTTTTACGCGTTTTTAAAAGAGGCGAAACTTTACGAGAAGTATCTTAAAAAGGGCGAAGATTAATCGAAATGATAGAAAATTTTAGTTATTATTACGACTTAAATTTAACGGCGAAAAGGGCGAAAAAATGGATAAAAAAGTAGTAGCGGCACATAAAATTTCAGACGAAGAATATGAAAAAATTTTAAAAATTTTAGGTCGCGAGCCGAATCTGCTCGAGCTTGGGATTTTTAGCGCGATGTGGAGCGAGCACTGCAGCTACAAATCGAGCAAAAAATACTTAAGCGACTTCCCGATCAAGGCGCCTTGGGTCATCCAGGGCCCCGGCGAAAATGCAGGCGTCATCGACATCGGCGGCGGCATGGCCGCGGTTTTTAAGATGGAAAGCCATAACCACCCAAGCTTCATCGAGCCTTTTCAGGGCGCTGCGACAGGCGTGGGCGGGATACTGCGCGATATCTTTACGATGGGCGCGCGCGTCGAAGCCAATATGAACTCGCTTCGTTTCGGCGAGGTGCGAGGAAGCAGCGAAAACGCCAGAAAGCAGCGCTATCTGCTTAAGGGCGCGGTTGCCGGCATCGCTCACTACGGCAACTGCATGGGCATCCCTACGATCGGCGGCGAAACAAGCTTTGATAAGAGCTTTGACGGCAATATTTTGGTTAATGCCTTTGCGCTGGGTATCGTTAAAAAGGATGAAATTTTCTACGGCAGGGCCGAAGGCGTGGGCAACAGCGTGATCTACGTGGGCTCTAAGACCGGTCGCGACGGCCTCGGCGGAGCCGTGATGGCGAGCGATAGCTTCAACGACGCGAACAAATCTCTACGCCCGACCGTGCAGGTGGGCGATCCGTTCGCCGAAAAGCTGCTGATGGAGGCGTGCTTGGAGCTTTTTAAAACCGACTACGTCGTGGGTATCCAGGATATGGGTGCGGCGGGGCTTACTTCGAGTAGCTTTGAGATGGCGGGGCGCAGCGGCAGCGGCATGAGGTTAAATTTGGACCGCGTACCGATGCGCGAAGAGGGGATGAGCCCGTATGAGCTGATGCTAAGCGAGAGCCAAGAGCGTATGCTGATCTGCGCCAAAAAGGGCTGCGAGGAGAAAATCAAAGAAATTTTTGCCAAATGGGATCTGGATGCCGCCGTCATCGGCGAGGTGACCGATAGCGGCAAGATGGAGCTTTTTTGGCACGGCGAGCTAGCAGGCGTTATCCCGATCGAGCCGCTTAGCGAGGCAGCGCCCGTGCTGGATCGTCCGATAAAAGAGCCTGCATATATGGCGCAGATCGCGCGGCAAAATTTATGCGGCTGCGGCGCAAGCGAGCGCGAGCTGGACGCGGCGTTTGATAAAATTTTTGAGGACCCTGAAGTGTTAAATAAATCCTACATCTACGATCAATATGACGCCAACGTGGGGTTAAATTCCGCCAAGCGTCCCGGTATGCTGGGCGCTACGGTGATGCGAGTTAAGCAAAACGGCGTAAAGCTCGCGATGGCTGCGGACTGCAACACGAGGATGAATTACGTCCATCCTCGCATAGGCGCAGCGCTTGCGGTAGCGTCGGCGGGGCGAAAGGTCGCGATGAGCGGCGCGACCCCTCTAGCTATCACCGACTGCCTAAACTACGGCAATCCGCAAAATCCAGAGGTTATGTGGCAGTTCGCGCAGGGCTGCGAGGGGATCAAGCAGGCTTGCGCCGCACTAAATACTCCCGTCGTAAGCGGCAACGTAAGCCTATATAATGAAACGGGCGGCGTTAGCATCCAGCCCACTCCCGCGATCGTGTGCGTGGGCACAAACGAGGGCGAGATCATCCCTAGCGATTTTTGCGCTAGCGGCGTGAGCGTCTATCTGGCGGGCGATACGAAGGGCGTTTTTGCGGGCTCGCTTTATATGAAAGCAGTGGAAAATCGCGTCGCAGGCAGCCTGCCGGAGCTAAATTTAAAAGCAGAGCGCGCTTTGTGGGACTTCGCGATCGAGGCGGGCAGGAGTGGGGTTTTGGAATTTGCAAACTCAGTAGGTATCGGCGGCGTGGCGATCACGCTTGCGAAGATGGCGTGCGTAGGCGGTATCGGCGGCGAGTTTGAGATGAGTTGCGATGATAGCAGAGATATTTTCGACGAGAGCTTTTCGCGCGCGATTTTCGGCGTCCGCGACGAGGCGAAATTTAAAGAGCTGGCCGCAAAATACGGGCTAAGCTTAATGCGCCTAGGCATCAGCGGTGGCGAAGCGTTTCGCATAAATTCCGTCCGTAAAAATCTAAAGGCGCTAAAAGAAATTTACTTCGGCGAGTTTGCTAAGATCGTAAAGAGCGAAGACTAGCGCGTGCTTAGCATCATATTTCTTTTAATCGCGCTATATATTTTCGCGCAGATCGGCGTGGCTTTCGGCAACTCCGGCTATCGCGGCAAGGCTCAAATGCAGCTAGCAGAGGCTAAAATTTTAGTAGCGCTTCTAGCCAAGGTCGCCAAAAGCGACGGGTACGTAAGCGAGTCCGAAGCCGCGATGATAAGCGAAATTTTAGACGATTTGGTGCGCCAAATGGGTGCCGGCGAACGCGAACGCCAGGCGCTGAAGCTCGTCTATAAGCTAGAGAAAGAAAACCTCGCAAACGCGCGCGAGCTCGCCGAAAAATATAACCAAACCTACCGCCCGAGCCCGAGCCGCAAAACGGGGCTAATCTATTTCTTTTTAAATTTAGCCTACGTCGATCGCGGTTTTAGCGCGGCAGAGCGGCGCACAATCTCGCAGATCTGCGACGGGTTGGGCATTGCGGAGCATATCCAAAGCCAGATATTCGCGACCTTTGAGCGCAGTTTTTACGGCACATATTACGAAAACGGCGGCGCGCAGAGTAGCTCCGCTTACGACGAATACGACGGCTATAGCACAAGAAGCGGCGGGTATTGGGACAAATACGGCGGCAGAAGCACCGGTGGCTACGGCAGCAGCAGTTATGGCGGTGGCACCGGCTACGGATATGGCGGCACGGCGGGTACGGGCTACGGAGGCTCGCAAAGTTCGGGCGGTTCATACGGCGGCGGGTATTCGAGTGGATATGGCGGCTATTCGGGCGGCTCGCAAGGCTCTGCCAAAAGCAAAAGGGATCCGTATGAAATTTTGGGACTCTCCAAGGACGCTACGTTTAGCGAGATTAAGAAAAAATATCGCGAGCTCGTGAAAAAATACCACCCCGACATCCTGATGGGCAAGGGCGCGGACGAGGAGATCATCCAGGAGGGCACGAAGAAGCTTCAGGAGATCAACGAGGCGTATAAAATTTTAAAGGAGCGCTTCGGCGAGAAGTAGGGCGAGCAAATTTTAAAATTTGAGGGCGCAAAACGCCTTGAAATTTTAAGGTTAGATCGCGAGACGGCGACAAGGTGCGCAGATAAAAGCGGATCAAATCCGCGGCGTCAAATTAAATTTAAGGAGTGATAAATGAAAAATTTTATAATTTTTGCCGTTTTGGCGGCACTGCTTGGAGGATGCGCGGGCAAAAAAGATCAAAACGGAATTGCCGACTCGGAAGATATCGCAATGTTAAGCTTTGACAAAAATATTTCCACCAGATACCGAGCCCATAACGGAAAACTCTATAAAAATGGCAAAGTGTTAGGCAAATATCTTACGGCACCGGGACTTGGTACGCACATTTATACTGATGAAATGGGAAATGGTTATATAGATCCCAGCGCGACAAAGGAACATAATTCTAAAAAAATTACGGAGATAATATTCGTTCCGAACGAATTTATTAAAGTGATCTCTTATAGCCATAATGACGGCGTTTGTAAAGCATTGTCCGCAGGAAAATATGTACATATAAAGGAGTATATCACTATATATTCACGAGGCGAGCCGATCGTGGCATATAGTTATGATGTTTTGATGTCAAGAAAAGGAATGGGGAAAATTTCATCCAGGTATAATTTCGTTAATGAAAAGTTATCTTATGTGGATAAAAAAATTTTAGAAAAACAAGTTAAGATATAGTTTAACTAACAAAATAATTTTGAAATAAAAAAAGTAAGTTAAAATTTTAACAAAGTTTTTGTATAATAATTTTATTTGTAAAAATAAGAGATTTCTTGCCAAATTTTATTAAATTGATTTGACTATATTTCTAAAAAATTGTATAATTTTTTTAAAATGATGGTAAAGAAATGGGTGAAAAATTATGATGACTTTAAAGGAAGTTCAATATTTAATTAAACATATTGAACAGGGGACTCTGGAAGAAAAAGAAGACTTGCGAAATGAAAGAGAAAAGAAGGACAATATTCAGAGAATTGTCTTAAAATTGATTGAAGAATTTGGGGAACTTGCTGAAAATATTAGAAAAAACACGAGATTTAATGGGAAAAATATCAAAGGAACTATCGAAGAGGAAGTTTTTGATGTGTTTTATTACACAATTGCCATCGCTAATGAATACG
>NZ_CALKTC010000029.1 GCF_937996225.1 uncultured Campylobacter sp.
CACGAGCTGCATTTAATGCTACGCTGCCCTCGGTAGATTTTATATTTGAGATAGTGCCTATATAGGTGCTGCTTTGATCGCCGTAGGCTCTATTTAGGTTTATCTCTTTACTTAGAGTTTTATGTACTATATCTCTGCCCGCGTTTAAGCTTACGCTGCGTCCTTGTATCAAAGAGGATGCGTTTATTATATCCTTTTTGGCCGATATGCTTAGGGCGTTCGCGGCGATGATGGAGGCGGAGTTTAAATTTGATACGCTGCCCGCTTTGAGGCTCATATTAGAGCCCGCATAGATTATCCCTTCGTTTCTAAGATCGCCGTTTACGCTTAGATCTATGCTGCCTCCTGCGTATATCAAAGAAGGTGCGGAGCCAAGTAGAGTGCCGTCATCTTCCTCCGAAGAGTTCAAGGATGTCCTTTTTTTATCATAAAGCAAGCTTAGCTTATTGTGCATATATGAAAAATCCGGTATCAGCTCGCTATAAACGTAGAAGGTGTTATAAAATTTACTGCTTATAGGCGAAAAGAGATTGTTTATATAGCTAGGTCTAATGATATCTTGCATATCCGCTTCATTATTAAGGCTAGGCGCAAGATCGTTTTTATTTAGATTTAAAGCGTTAGGATTACCGAGCCCCTTGCCTATTAGAGAGTAATCTATTTTAGAAAAAGCTTCCTTTATAAGAGTAGGAGCGTTACTAGAGTTTATCTGCCCGTCCGAGTTTAAATTTGAAATATCCCCCGCATAGCCTTTTATATCTTTTTTAGCTCCTATTATGGAGATAATAGCAGGCTGGGAGTAGTAGATATTCTTTTGGTCGCTATAGCCACCTTTACCGCCGTGGCTTTTATGTTTCCATCTATACTCCGCCTGGCTCGTTATACTATGATTTAGACTTAAAGAGCGGTTGTTTAGGCTCTTTACATTTAAGAGCAGATCGTTATAGGCATAAATTACGCTCTTATCGTTATTTAGCTCATCTACGTTAAGATTGCTATCCTCTGCGGAGATTATATTGGAGCCCATAAATTTACTTAGGCTATCTTCAGTTATATACTCTTTATTGATGCTGTAGCTTATCTGCCTTAATCTCTCCTTCTTATGAGGCTTGCTTCTTTTTATGCCGAAGAGATTGTCTTTTAAGCTTAACGTTATAGCATCATATAGCCTAGTATCCTCCCCCGGAAGCCTAGTATTTTTATATAAACTTAATACGTATAGATTCATATCTTGCTCGCTAAGCTCCTCCATGATCTTAGCGTTTAGCTCGTCTGGGCTAATATTAGGATTTTGCTTAAGGATGCGCTCTTTTATCTCTGCCGCATTGACCTTTAAAGGGATGGCTACGCCGCTGCAACCCCAACCATCCCCATTGCAGGTAAAATCTATATTATAGCCGGTGCTTTGAACTCTCTTTACGGGCTCGTTAACCGAGCGGTTGTTTAGCTTTTTAGCACCGATATTAAGAGCGCCCCTTGCATATATCAAAGAGGAGGCGTTAGTTATCTCGTCAGCCTTGCCCTCCCCACCTCTTTCATTAAAAATATTTAAATTTCTTTGAGAGATGATGTTAGATAGCGCTTCGTTGCTAAGAAAGCTTGTATTTATAACTATATCCCCTCCGCTAAGTATATTGGACGCGTCTTGATTGAGGATATTTTTAGCGTTTAAAGCTATGCCGTTTTGCGCATAGATGAGAGCTTTTTTGTTGATTAGGCTTTCAGAGTTTGTTATCAGCTCGCCGCGCGCGATTAAAGAGCCTAAATTTAAAATTTGCTCCTTTGCTTTTAAAGCCAAATTTCCAAGCGCCGCTATGATGCTTTCGTTTTTGATACCCTTTGCGTTTATGATCAGATCTTTATTGGAGATCAGCCTTTGCAAGGCGATGAAGCTTCCCTGTAAGTTCAAGTATATATCGCCGCTTGCGTAGATCCCTCCGTTATAGCTCAAATCGTCCTTTAGCCCCAGATATAAACTACCGTCCGAGTTTAGCTTACCTAAAGCGCTTAGACTATCTAAGCTTAAGGCAAGATCTCCTTTGGAGCTTATAAGTCCCTCTTCATTATTAAGAGCGCCTTTGTTTATGATTAAATTTCCTCCGCTTAGGATAGAGCCCTTAGAATTATCTATGCTGTCGTAGCCTAAAAGAACGCCTCCTAAGGAGATGATCTTTGAGCTTTCGTTGCGTAGATTGTTGCCGCGCAGGTTTAAACCCTCTTGCACTATAAAGGTAGAATCCGCGAGGTTATAAAAATTTGGAATTTCGGAATCCAGCGCCCTTAATACCATCAAGCTGTTATCGTTTAAAAGGCTATCTTTTATATCCAAATAGCTTTCGTTTGAAAGTATCGCTCCGCCTATATTTGATATGTGCTCCGCGCTTATTACGCTAAGCTCGTTTTTGGAGGGAGGAATAACTCCCGCTTTGGAAGGGTCTTTGGTATCGTCCAAGCCCAGCTCATTTAGCCTTTCGCTCTTAGCTGCTCCCATTACGGCTCTATCTTTGTTGCTTAGGCTTCTAGCCTCTATCTTTAAAGCGGAGCTTGAGCTTATGGTGCCTTTTATATTATCTAGTCTATCCGCTTTTAGCTTTAGAGTATTGGCCTGTATATTTCCTCTGTTTTCTACCGAGGAGCCTTTTATATTAAGGTCGGAGGCTGAAATTTTAGAGCCCTTTTGGTTGGAGATGGTCTTTGAGCTGATTTGAGTCTGTCCGTTGGAGCCTAACTTTCCTTCATTTATTAGATCTCCGTTAGCGTCTATCTTTAAAGAGCTGTCCGCCAAGATAGCCCCTTTATTATTTATGCCCGCTCCATCTTTAGTAGATATTATATTTATCTTGCCCGCGTACATTCCTCCTAGGGCTGAGGAGTCTATGGATACGCCCTTAGGATGCGATCCCCCTTCTTGCTCGATTTTCAGATTATCCTGCCTCAATCCGGAGTTTGTATTTTTTAAAGATACCTTACCGTCCGTCGCTACTACGTTTATCTCGTTTGCGTAAATTTTACCCTCCAGCTTTAGGCTATTAGATATTACGTTTAGATAATCTCCGTTATCGTTTAGGCCGTCCGCTCCTATATTTATAGAGCCGTCCTTGCTTATGTTTAGAGATTTAAGATGTCCGTTTTCATAGGTGGGTTTAGCGGTACTTAACGTAGTGGAGGAGGAATTTATTATGGTAGCGCCGTTTACATTGATACCACTAGGATTGGCGATGATAAGATCGGCTTTTCTGCCCGCTATCTCTATATTACCCTGTAAATTTGAAGGAAGAGGCGAGTTTACCTGATTGATTATAAGCTTGGCTTCGCCGCGATTGAGTCTCGGATTTGGCGGTATATAGCCCGCCGTTTTACTTATGGCTCCGCCTTGAGAGTTATTAAATACGGTGCCCTCTTTAGGGGTGTTAAATTTAGAGTATTCGTTGATAGAAACCCCTCTATCGTTAGGAGAGGCTATATCTATCTGAGTGGCGGGAGCATTCGGAGTTTGAGATACCGAAGCTCTATGATTTACCGCAGCGGAGTTATCGGGTATTATCTCGCAATATGAAAAACAAGGAGCCAGCAAACCAATAAGTAAAAGAGCGGCAAGGCGCTTGCTTACTTGGGTAAAGACGCCGAAATATTCTTTTGTATCAGTAGAAGCGCCAAGTCGCCCCGAGCCATTAAAAATAGAGCTTAAACATAAAATTTGCATACTTATATCCTCCGTTTGCGATGGTTTTATATCTTAAATTTCTTAAAGACTTTCTTAAAAAAATAGTAAATTTCAAATATTTTATTTAAAATTTGTTTGAATTTATTTTAGGGCTCGATTTGGGCGCAGGACCGCTATTTCTCGGCTCTTGGCATAGTATATCTGTGCTAAAAATAGTTAGCTAAATTTAGCAAGTATATATCGTATTCGTTTATATTAAACGCTGCAAGAAGCGCCGATAAAATTTCGCTAAATTTTTAAAAGACAAATTTAAAAGTCGTAACTTAGAGAGAAATTTAAAGCAGGGTTATGCGTTTTAAAATTTTCCGGTTTGCTGATAGGAAAAGCAGCCAAAAGATCATAGCCAAAAGAGCCCGAGATATTTCCTCTAAGGCCTACGCCCCCGCCGCTAAGCATTTCGCCCTCTGCTGGATAATCTTTTCCCTTAGAGCTAAGCTTGCCGACATCAAAGGCTAGGTAAACGCCGTTGTTTTTAAAATACTTATATTCCAAGGTATTTCTTATATAAAAACCGCTATCTCCAAGCAGGCTCATCTGAGAGTCAAATCCTCTAACACTATAGTATCCGCCGATATTTAGCCTATCTATGGGGCTAAGATGAGTACTGGCTCTTCTTGCGTAAAGTTCCAACTCGTAGCTTAAGGGGATAGCAGAGGATCTGGTTTTAAAATTTAACGCGGCGTTTATCAAATGGTACCTTGAGCTCCCGCCGCCGAATTCCTCATCGGGCGCTCTTAGGGCGTTAAACGCCCCCGTGGATTTTAGGTACGAAAGTATCATCTCTACTGAAGAGTTATCAAAAAATACCTTGGATTTTAGCCCCGCCTCATAGCCGCCTTCACGCTTTCTTTGGTTGCTAAGCTCATAATCTTGTATATAGTTTTTATACTTTTTTTGCCAAATTCTAAAAAACAGAGAATTTTTGGAGTTTTGATTTCTAAAATATACGTAGTTAAGATCCAA
The DNA here is from genome assembly GCF_937996225.1 of uncultured Campylobacter sp. Classification (GTDB taxonomy): domain Bacteria; phylum Campylobacterota; class Campylobacteria; order Campylobacterales; family Campylobacteraceae; genus Campylobacter_B. The sequence goes on from NZ_CALKTC010000029.1 coordinate 4,688, forward strand.
ATTTCTTCTAACGCTACTTCCGCTATAGGTATAAAGCTCATACGCTCCCGGCACTATTTGATCGTAGGTGTATCTGTTCTGCCAAAATGATAGAGAGAAGTATCCGAAAGGTATACTAAAGCCTGCGTAGTAATTAGCCGATCTGCCGCTTTTGCTATCATCCCCTAAAGATTTTTTATCTCCTCTTAAAAAATTTCTACCGTAAGAAGCAAATACGCTCTCGTTTAATCCGAGTAAATTTAAGCCGTAAAGCATAACCGCGCCTTGGTATTTGCCGCTAGATTTGGAGCCCAGATTATCCGCGCTTAGTCTAAGCAGCAGAGGCAAGCTTTGCTGTTTAGAAATATTGATATCGGAATAGCCCTGCTTTGCAGAAGGGCTTAAGCTTATCTCCGCCTCGCTTCTTGAAGCGGCATTGAAATTTTCCATAGCCTGCTCCAGATCTCTTAAATTTAAAATCTCCCCCCTCTTATCGCCGCCGAATGCGGTAAAGATACTTCTTTGGTTCTTAGCTTCAGAGCCGGGCTCAAGTGAAATTTCGCCTATACGTCCGGGATGCAGAGCCAAAAGAAGGGTGCCTGTAGAGATGTTTTGCTGGGGGATAGAAACGGAGGTAGTAATAAAGCCTGCGGATATGATTTTATTGTTATACGCTCTTGCCAGAGCTAAAATTTCATCGCCTCCCAAACAGTCGCCGCTTTTAAATTTAAGCCCTTTTAGGGTTGAGTTTAAAATTCTTTCAAACCCCGGCGGAACTGAATGATCGGAATTGAAGGTAGGGTTGATGGACTTAGCGGGAGTTTTTACTTTCGCGCGCCTCAAGTTTTCATCATTCGGCTTAAAGGTAAGAGCACCCGAGCCGGCACCGTCTTTGGGGTTGATGGCGGAAGTTTTTAGATCATCTTCGTTTTTAGATTTGTAGTCCGATTCGTTAAATTTAGAATCCATGCTACTTTTCTGCTCATCTTGCGCTTCTGCGTTAATAAGTTTGATCTCATAAATTTTAAAGCAAATTCCTGCTTTCTTGGGCTCCGCGGTTACGCTTGAAGCGGAAGATTGCTCGCTGCGTATCGTTATAAAGGGATCCTTTGCGCCTTGCCTAATTGATCTTATTCTTTGCTCTTCGGAATTTATAGCACCAGAAATATCGGCAGGAGTGGCCATAATCGCTTTAGGAGCTAAGCTTAAACCTATAAAGATAGAAGCTAGAATAAGCTTGAGCTTGACGCCGCGGGGTTGCAAAGTGGCTCCTTTAAATTTACTATCGTCGAGATAGAATAATGGTTTTTGATCAAACATCGATTGCGCCCATTTTTTACGATCGGAATATTGCCGCAAAAGAAAACCTTATAGCTTGGGCATAACAAAAGCATCTATTGGCTATATTCGCTTTTTATAAGCCTTAATCTTCCACTAGAGGCTATCGATTAAAGCTGGTAATGATACACTAATTTTTTAAATTTTCGGGCAAGGTTTCTTGGATTTGGGTATCAATTGAAATTTTAAATTTTATCACATCCGAAATCTTGATCTTCTTATAAAACCCCTCCATAAAGTCTAATTCAAAAAATAAACGCTTATCCTCTCATAATCCCCTGCCCCTCATACCCTTCAAAACATCCATATATCAGATTTTACCATTCTATATCACCAAGCCTTTTCTATAAGAAACGACGGCATTTCTGAAAAAATAATAGAGCCTCGTGAGAACAACGAGTTCTCGGAAAAAGCAATGAAGCTTCCTACCATTTTTTATTCTCCCATTATAATAGGAGCGGTAATCTTTAAATTTACCACAAAATCTATTGCAAAGGAGCGGATGTGCATTATGAAAATTTTAAAAGCGAAGCGCAATAAAAAAAGAGCGAACAATGTGTCTAGATGACTTTATCGGGGTCTTATTTTAAAAGCCGGATCGTCTTTAATCTTAGAAAAAACCTTCATAACTGCTTATACTTTAAAATTTAATATAGTTTCATAGGACAAATTATAAAAGTTTCCAAAGAGTTTAACAAGCTTAAGAGCTACTATACATTTTTTAATATATAGTAGTTTCTCTTAAACTACCTGTATAATCTAGCGTTTTTAGCATTTGAAATTTTTTTGAAAAAATTTGAAAAAGCCGTAAAACAGGGCTTTTAAAAAAATCAAAAAACTAAAATTAGGGGGAAAATTTTATAGATGGTGTCCCCGACAGGATTCGAACCTGTGGCCTCAAAATTAGGAATTTTGCGCTCTATCCTACTGAGCTACGAGGACAGAAATCGGCAATTTAATCGCCGATAATATTCATAACATCGTCTAGTTTTTTGTGAAGATCTTTGTCGTTGATGGGCTTTGTCATAAAGTCATAAGCACCTTTATTTAAAGCCTCTCGTTTAGCGGTCTCGTCCGTCGTAAGGACAATGACGGGGATATGAGCTATACTTTCTCTAGCGTGAAGATTATCTAAAAATTCCAGCCCATTCATCACAGGCATTACAATATCCAATAAAATCAAATCAACGGGCTGAACTTCGAGTACGGCAAGGGCGTCCAAGCCGTTTTTGGCTTGGAGTATGGTTTGGAATTTACCATATTTTTTTAGCATAACTTCAAGTAACTTTAAATTTATAGCGTCGTCATCAACCGTTAAAACTTTCAAATCTCTCATTTAAAACCTCATCCTTATATATATTTTTGTGCGAGTTTCTCAAGACCCGACTTGGTGATATTGTAACTAGCGACTTCGCTAAATAGTGGATTTTCATCGTTGTCGTTAGAAAACAGAACTAACTTGGTCGCAGATGCTTTTCGGCGTAAGCTCTCTAACGCCGCTAAGTCTAGTCCTGCTAGCTTTTTATCAATCAAAACAAGCTTATAGCTGCCCGTAGCCGCCATAGAAATAAGCTGGTCGAAATTGCCCGCAATTTCTACGTCTTTATACTGGTGTTTTAATATGCTGGCAAAAATTTTACTTTCCATAATGTTTGCCTTACATATAAGTATATCTTTTGTCGGCACGCGCGCACCCTTAGCTCTCACTGCGTCATCGGAAACTATGCTTTTTTTAGGAACCAGCTTCATTATCGTCTTTGGCACTTTGACAGTTTTAATGACCGTCTTAGGCACCTGGCGTTTGACAAGCTTTTTAACCAGCTTCTTTGTAGTTCCACCGGCAGGCGCTGCATCAGATCGTTTATCACCGATAAAATTATCTAGCATTTGGGCTAAGATATCCTTTTTGATCGGCTTGGTGCAGTATTCGTCAAGTCCTGCTGCCATAAATTTCTCTCTATCGCCCTTTAGCGCATTGGCAGTAACAGCCACGATCGGGATGTGGCGGAGATTATTCTCGTGTTCGTATTGCTTGATCTGCTTTGTAGATTCGATACCGTCCATAACAGGCATCGAAATATCCATAAATATGAGATCATAGTCGTTATTAGCTTTTCTGGCTTCCAGCGCCAAAAGTCCGTTTTCGACTATCGTTAAATTCATATTAAAGCTATTTAGTGTATGCTTCATAAGCTTTTGGTTGATCTCATTATCCTCCGCAATAAGGATTTTGGCGTTATATTTTCTATTGACCAAAGGTACATTTTCATCGGCAGGATTTCTCTCTACCGGCACTTCAACCTCTTCTTCGACTTCGACATCCTCTTCAACCATAATGGTTTCTTCCTGCTGCTCGTCTTCGTATACGGTGACGGGTACCTCGACCATCTCCTCTTCCTCAGGCTGCGGGATAACTACCGGTTCGACTTTTACGCTAACAGGCTCAATCTCGGGCTCTTCGACATGGACTTTTTGGGTAGCAGGCTCCACCTTCGGAATATCTACAGGCTCCGGCTCAATACTTGGCTCTTCGGCAGGAATATTTTGAGCTGCCGGTTCTACTACTGGCGTTACCGGTTCAGACTCGATATTTGAAACCTCTTCAAATTTTGGCTCTATAGGTTTTAGTTCAGGCTCAATTGCTACCGGCTCTGGCTCAACAGCGATAGGTTCTGATTCAATTATCTTTTTAGTTGGAATTTCAGGTTCTGAAAGTTTAACATTTGAAATTTCATCCTCATGAGCAGAAACACTTGAAGTATCAGGCTTCGAAGCTTTAGCGATAGGAATTTCAGGCTCGGTTTTAATGGCTACAGGAATTTCTTCTTCTACGCTTGGAATTTTAATCTTTTCGGCAAGCTCTTGCACCTTGGCACTCGGTTTGATATCCAAAAGATCGATATCTATATCAGGAATTTCAATCTCAGCCTTAGGCGTCTCAACCTTAGCCTTTGGAATTTCTACTTTCGCAGGCTCAGCTTTTACTTCTTCCTCTTTTTTGATCTTAGGAAGCTCTATTTCGATATCGGAAAGATCGATGCTAGGAGTTTCGGCTTTAGGAGCCTGAGTCTGCGTCGCATGTGTTTTGAGCCCCACAAAATCATCAGGAATTTCCAAAGATATAGGCTCATCGATATCGGTCTGGGCATCCTTTGTGCTTGAAGGCTCTACTTTTGGCTTTTCTGCGCGTGGAATTACTATTTCAGGAATATCAACATTAATCTTTGGCGATTCAGGCTCTATCTTTTCAATCTTAATATCACTCATAGGCTCGATATCTATAGGCTTAATGACCGGCTCTTCTGCTTTAGAAGCTTCTTTTTTGAGCTCTTGAGCGATACTAGGCTTACTAACAGTTTCCTCTTTATGCGTAGAATGAACTTCTGTATCATGCGTACGCCTTCTGCTTTGCAAGATAGCGCGTAGCTCGTCTGCCGACGAAGTAGTAGCATGTCGTAATTCATCGAGCTTGTTGATGATAGGTCTTTCTTTTACTATCGGCTCTTCCATAATCATTTCATCAGCGACGATAGGCTTTTCTACCTCGGCATCCAGCTTAATCTCATGCGTCTGTGGAGCAAAATCCGATCTACTTAGAGCAATTCCGGATTTTGAAATTTTATCTAGCGTCTTAACGAATTTAGTTAAGTTAAAAGGCTCTGTAAGGGTAAAAATTTTGGAATTTGAAATACTAATACTTTGAAGCTCTTTTGGCTTAAGAGTTAAGATCGTAGGCATACTCAATATATCGCTAACCTCGCCGTAATTCTTAAATCTAGTGATAAGGGCGTCATATTTGTTATTATTTTGCGCTGAGCGGAACTGCGCGTTCGTATTAAATATCGAAATTTTACCGCCTAGCTTGCTGATATAATTCTTAACGATATCGTTATACATCGTATCGGCGCTATCGGCTAAAAGCGCAAAATTTAACCCTTTGATGCTTTCAAATACTGCGTCCGCATCGGTCTTTTGTGTCTCTTTGAAAGCAAGGGTGAAATAAAATCTAGTACCCTTTCCTACAGTAGATTTGACCTGAAGCTTACCGCCCATCATCGCTACGTATTTCGACGAAATCGTAAGTCCAAGACCTGTTCCACCATATTTGCGTGTGATCGTAGAGTCGGCCTGAGAGAAGGCGTTAAATACATTTGCGAGCTTGTCTTCAGAAATTCCAATGCCGGTATCTTCTACGCTAAACGTTACGATCGCCTCTCCCGGAGCTTTGCTAGGCTCCCTTAAAATTTCAACTACGATAGTGCCGTGCTCAGGCGTAAATTTAACAGCATTTGACATGAGGTTGATAAGAACCTCTTTGATCTTCGTAATATCGCCGTATAGATGGTGCACTAGTGTAGGATCGATGTAGAGCAAGATGTCGATATTCTTTTCGGCAGCCTTGGCAACGTAAATTTCAACCGCACTTTCGAAATCTTGAATAGGATTAAATAAGATATCCTCAAGCTCGACCTTATTGCTCTCGATCTTAGAGACATCCAAAATGTTATTAATGATCGTTAGAAGGTTTTCGGACGATTTTTCGATGGTATCAACGTAATCGCGCTTCTCTTCATCCAGATCGGTATTTTTAAGAAGCTCCGTAAAGCCGATGATGCCGTTAAGCGGCGTTCTGATCTCGTGCGACATATTGGCCAAAAAGATCGATTTTGCCTTGTTGGCATCCTCCGCAGCGCCCTTTTGATACGCAATCAGATCGAGCGCGTCCTCGATAAGCGAATACGCCTTATTAACACCTTCACTAGTCCTAACGTCGATATGCTCGTGCTGATTCGTCAAATCGCCGATTCGGCTAAGCACGTTGCCGAGGTCGGTAACGTTCTGTCTTAAACGTCTTGTAATACCCAAGGCAAAAACGACCAAAATAGCCGCTAAAACCCATATACCAAGAGCGATAAATAGGTTTCTTAGCCTTTGCGCTAGGTAGGTGTCGGCATGCGCCGCAAGCTCAGCATTGATCTTTTCAGAAATTTCGCTTAGCTTTTTATATTTAAGTGTAGTAGAGGCAAACCACTCTTGAAAAGGTACGCTATAATGTCCCTCGTCCGCTTCTTGCTGCAATGTGGCTGAAATTTTAGCAGTCTCTCTTAATGCGTTTTGAAATTCCTCTCCGTCTAGAATTTTTAAAATCGCGGCTCTAGCATCAGATTCCGGCAAGAAGTAGTAATTAGGGAGCGAACTAGATAGGTTGAAGCTAGCCCAGGTCCTTAGCTGCGCCTGATTCATCGCCTTGCTACCGATAATGTATTCGATAATATAGTCGCGCTCCGATGCGGTGGCATCCATCGCCTCATAAGTATTAAGCAACGAAACCGTCCAAACGGTAATATTTGAGCTTACAAGACCCTCTCTTAGCACTCGTTGGATTGTTTTTACATCATCATCGAATTTTTGAAAATATGAGCTGAAAAGCTCACCGAAGCTTTTGCTTTGAGCATCGACATCCCTTCTTACCTGCGGAAGTTTGTCTAATAAACCGTCTATATCGGTCTCGGCAGCCAAAAGCTCGTCATTACCGGTGCCGTAAGCGAAAATATCAAAAATAGTCTTTTTTACGACATTTTCACTGATATTCTTGCTTTCTTTATACTTTGCAAGCGCATCGTCGGTTTTTTTGCGTTGGCCCGATAGAAGGGTTCCCATACCGGGGTTTCCCTCGCTGCCCAAAAACGCCGAAGTGATACCGCGCTCTTTATCTACCTGCTCTACTAACGCTGCGAGATTACTATTTTTAGCAATTTGCTGCTGCAAAATTCCCACTCTGGCGTAATCCTGCAAAGAGATAAACAAGAAATATGATGCAAACGCGAAAATCAAAAGTAACGGGATACCGCTAACAAGTCTCAAAGCACTTGTAGTATTTAAATTCATACAAAATCCTTCAAAGCGCAGCTTACGCGACGTTAAATTTTATTCAACCGGAGAAACGAAGTCGCTTCCGTCACGCTAGGCGGAGACGATTTAGCCGTCCTGCAAAGTTAATGGGTGATTTTACTAAACAAATCTTTAAATATAGCTTTTTGCGTTAGGTTTTCGTTAATGATTGTTTAAAATTTTTTCGGCGGTTTGGATATTCGTAAGCGATCTGATCTCCTCGAAGCTCGCCGCATAAATGCTCTCAAAATCGCCGTAAAAGTCCAAAAGCTTTTTCAAACTTCCCTTACTAACGCCCAAACTTAGCAGTTTTGAGCTTTGCAGATCGAGTTTGCGTTTGCTTTTTTGATGAAACGAGATCGCAAAACGGTGCGCTTCATCGCGCAGGCGCTGAAAAAACTGAAGTTTTTTATCATCCGTCGGCAGCGAAAAAATCCCGCCTTTCGTGCAAATTTTATCCTTCGCGGCTCCCTTTGCGCGGTGGGCTTTAGCGTCGATCTTTTCCTTAGAGATAGCGATTATATCGACGTTTGCTCCGACGCTGCAGATTATTTCCTCTGCCAAGTTTAGCAGAGCCGTTCCGCCGTCGATAAGCCACAGATCGGGCGCGGCGAGCTCGTCAAATTTAAGCGCGCGGCTAGTTAGATACTCGCGCATCTGATCGTAGTCGTTATTTGAGCTAAGGTGCTTGTGGCGGTAGTTTTGCTTATTAAATTCGCCGTCTTGAAAGCTTATCATAGCTCCCACGGCCGCGGCGCCGAACATATGTGAATTGTCGAAAACTTCGATATTTACGGGCAAATTCGTAAGATTAAAATAATCCTTCAGCTCCTGCAAAAACGCGTAATCGTGGGTTTTTAGATGCTTTTTGATATTGATCTCGCAGTTTTGGTATGCGATCTCGCAAATTTTACGCTTCTCGCCGATTTTCGGCGCGTAAATTTTAAAGGCTCTTTCGTGGCGTTTGGATAAAATTTCGCATACCAGATCCGCATCGTCAAACTCGTCGTAAACGTAAATTTTAGCGCACGCCACGGGAGCCGCGGCCGGGAAGGCGCTTAAGATCATCTGCTTGTAGGCGTTTGCGATATCATCGGCGCTTGGGGCTTTGCAGTTGATTATATGCGAGCTTGAGGCTGAAATTTTACCCTCGCGTATGCTAAAATGCACGGCGCAGACGAGCCCGTCGCGCGCAGCAATCGCAAAGACCTCGAAATCATCGAGCTTTGCCAGATCGACCTCAACCTTTACGTTCATCTGCTTTAAAATTTCGATCGTATCGCGGATCTGCGCGGCTTCCTCGAAATTTTCGCTCTGTGCAAGCCGCGCCATCCGCTCCTGAAGTTGCGGCACCATCTTTTGCGGATTTTTCAGAGCCGCAAGCGCGCTCTGCACGATACGGGCGTAATCCTGCTTTGAAATTTTATCCTCGCACGGAGCGGCGCAGCGCCCGATCTGATGGAACAAACAGGCCTTTTTGCCCTTGACGCAATTTTTCTTCTGCACGAGCGGAAACTGCATGTAAAGCGTCTGTAAAATTTCTTTTGCGCCGTGAAAATAGGGGCCGAAGTATCTGATATTTCTGCCCTTTACGATCTTTCGCGTAATCTCAAAGCGCGGAAAGTCGTCGTCTAAATTTACATATATATATGGATAGGTCTTATCGTCGCGCAGCAGGATATTGTATTTAGGCTTTAGCTGCTTGATGAAGGAATTTTCTAGTATCAGCGCGTCGCTCTCGCTGGGCGTGACGATGTATTCTAAATGCGCCGCCTCGCTTATCATCTTTGCGATGCGCGCACTTAGGCGAGGGCTCGGAGCAAGAGCGGGCGTGAAAGAAAAGTAGCTTTTGACGCGATTTTTTAAAATTTTTGCCTTGCCGACGTATAGCAGCTTGCCCGCGGCGTCGAAATATTGATACACGCCGGGGCTGGCAGGCAGACTCTTAATCTCCTCTATTAGCAAGGATCAGCCCTCTTATCTCTTCAAAAATTTTATAAATTTGCGGATCTTGAATTTTGTTTGTAAACTCCCCTTTTGCGCGCTCGGAAAATAAAATTTTGCTGCTTCGGCGCAAATGAGCTTTATAAATTTGCGCCCTTCTTCTACTCATCACTCTATCTGCGACGAAAAATTTTATCTCTCGCACGCCGCAAAGCTCCGCCGTCTCTCTAGCGGCTACGAAGCGCTTTAATACGTCTTTTATTAAATTTATATTACTATCGCGTTTTAGTTCGCAAAGCCCAGCCGGATGCTTCGCGGCTATCATCAAAATGCCATCTTTGACGTAGATGAAAGCGATCAGCCTTTGCCAACTAAGCGGCAAAATCGCCAAAAACTCGCCTCTTTCTCGCATCTTGGCATATAAAGGATCTTTTCTGATATGAGCTATTATTTCTCTTGCATTTTCCATAAGCGGATTTTAGCATTTTTTATCTTAGTTTTACTTAGCGGCTGCGGATACAAAGCACCGCCTTTTTACTCGGACGCGGATGAGCAAACCGCGAACGCAGAGGTATCCGCCGCAGATGGCAACAATACAAACGACACGAAAGGCGGCGTTAGAATTTTACGCGATAAATAGCCTACTTTTAGCTTTGCTTTGTTATACTTTTAAAAATTTTTACAAAGGAATTTCATGCAAACGGCAGACATTTTAGTGCTGGACTTCGGCTCTCAATACACCCAGCTGATCGCTAGGCGCTTGCGCGAACAAGGCGTTTACACCGAGCTGATCGCATACGACGCACCGATCGATAAGATAAAAGCGAAAAACCCCAAAGGCCTTATTTTAAGCGGCGGACCCGCTAGCGTTTACGCCAAGGATGCGTATTTTTGCGACGATAGAATTTTTGAGCTTGGAATTCCGATTTTAGGTATCTGCTACGGCATGCAGCTCATCGCGCATAAATTTGGCGCCAGCGTCGTGCCTGCGGGTAAAAAAGAGTATGGCAAAGCCTCTTTGAAACTGCTTCGCGCTAGCAAGCTATTTGGCGGCGTGGAGGATAACTCTACTGTCTGGATGAGCCACTCGGACAAGGTCGAGAGCCTGCCGGAGGGCTTTGAGGTGATGGCAAGCTCGGACGAGAGCGAGTGGTGCGTATTCGGCGACGAGATCCGTAAAATTTATGCGCTGCAGTTTCATCCGGAGGTCTGCCACAGCGAGTTCGGCGATAGAATTTTAAAAAATTTTGCCAAAGAGATCTGCGGAATAACCAGCACTTGGAATATGGGCAGCTTCGCCAAAGAGCAGATGATCAAAATAAAAGAGCGCGTAGGCAGCGCCAAGGTGCTTTGCGCGGTAAGCGGCGGAGTGGATAGCTCGGTCGTAGCGGCACTTTTGGCGCATGCGGTGCCACAGAGCCTAATAGCGGTTTTCGTCGATAACGGACTGCTCCGCACTGGCGAGCGCAAGGCGGTGGAGGAGATGTTTAGGCTCAAACTCGGCGTGAGCTTAGACGTGATCGATGCTAGCGAGCTGTTTTTAAACAGGCTGAAAGGGGTGGTCGATCCCGAGCAAAAACGCAAAATCATCGGCGCGACCTTCATCGAGGTTTTCAGCAAAGAAGCAGCAAAACACAAAAACGTAAAATTTCTAGCTCAAGGCACACTCTACACCGACATCATCGAGAGCTCGGTCGCAGGCTCAAGCAAGACGATCAAAAGCCACCACAACGTAGGCGGGCTGCCTAAGGATATGAAATTTGAACTGATCGAGCCTCTGCGCGAAATTTTTAAAGACGAAGTGCGCCAGCTGGGACTTGAGCTAGGTCTTTCGCGCGAAGTCGTTTTCCGCCATCCGTTCCCGGGTCCGGGTCTTGCGATCCGCATAATGGGCGAGGTAAATACGCCGAGTCTCGAGCTGCTGCGCAAAGCCGACGTGATCCTACGCGACGAGCTAAAATCAAGCGGCTGGTACAACAAAACGTGGCAGGCATTTTGCGTGCTACTAAACGTGCACTCCGTGGGAGTCATGGGCGATAACCGCACCTACGAAAACGCCGTGTGCATACGCGTAGTGGACGCTAGCGACGGCATGACGGCTAGCTTCTCGCGCCTGCCGTATGATCTGCTAGAAAACGTCTCTCGCCGTATCATAAACGAAGCAGACGGCATCAACCGCGTCGTCTACGACATCTCGAGCAAACCGCCTGCAACGATAGAGTGGGAGTAAGATGAAACAAATCTGCATCATTTTAGCGCATCCTTACGAGAGAAGTCTAAATGCGGCTATTGCAAACGCAGCGGCAGAAAAGCTGCAAAATAGCGGCTACGAGGTTAAATTTCACGATCTATATAAGGAGAAATTTAACCCAATCCTTAGCGGCACCGAGCTCGTGAGCGACGAAAGCGACGACGAGCTGTTAAAAGCGCATCAAAAAGACATAGCAAACGCCCACGGCATCGTGATTGTCCATCCGAACTGGTGGGGCGAGCCGCCCGCTATCCTCAAAGGCTGGATCGACCGCGTGTTCAGGCAGGGCATTGCCTACGACTTTGCGCCCGAAGATAGCGGCGGCGGGCTTCCAATAGGACTCTTAAAAGCCGAGGTCGCCATCGTTTTTAACACCTCAAATACGCCTGAAGTCAGAGAAAACGGGGTCTTCGGCGATCCCTTACAAAGGATTTGGCAAAGCTGTATTTTTGATTTTTGTGGCGTAAAAACATTTGAGCGGCTGATGTTTAGAGTGGTCGCGGATAGCGACGAAGCTGAGCGAAAGGTATGGCTAAAGCAGGTAGTTCAGACGCTGGATAGATACTTTCCGAAGCAATCGTAATTGCTCTAAATTTAAAAATGCGCTATCCGCAAAATCCGAACGGCATAGAATTTGACTGCCTATTTAAACAGATGCGCGCCGAATTCGCTCGCACATTTGGCGCAAAATCTATGAAATTTAGGAGGTAATCATGCTTAGATTAATCGCTGCGATGGCGATTTTAGCGGCTCTCATATACTTCGTCATGGGAGGCGGCGGCAAAAAGACGATCAAGGATTACAAAAATTTCAGCCGCGAGGAGCTGGAGACTTTATGCCTCGAAAAGAACGATAAAATCGCCTGCCAGCGTATCGCCGTGGACTATATCAAAGAAAATAAACCGAAAAAATGATCTAAATTTGCGAGGCTAATTTTGCGGTTTCGCTCAAACAGCGCGCGGTTAAATTTCTTTCTAGCCCGGCCCAAACGCTGCGCGGATAAATTTGCCCGCAAAGCACGACTAAAATGTCGATTAAATCGGTACCGAGCGCCGCGCAAATAACGTAAATTTAAAAGCAATAATTCAAGTATTAGCATGCGCGCCTATAAAACCGTTAGCGCAAATTAAAAGCAATAAATCGCGCTGTGTTCTTTACGCGCATACAAAAGGAGTGACGGATGAAAATTTTATGGCAAAGCAGGCTTCAAAACAGACTTCGTGATATCAACAAAACGTCCTAATAAAGGGCGATCACGCAGTTTACGCAGGCGATAACGACGAGCAAAAGCAGATGAAGCTTAGAAAATTCTCGCTCGCAAGCGGCGGGCAGCTAGCCGGCGCGCCTTTCCGCGATTTTACCCGCACTGCGACCTTTGACGATGACGGCCGTACGCTCGTAGTTTTGGGCTTTGTAGACACGATTTATAAATTTAACGCCGCGGATCTCGCGCTCATCTCAAAGCACAAAAAAGGCGTGCTAAAATACGGCAACTTTATCGCGCTAAGTAGCAAGGATGGCGATAAAAAGGCTATTACGGCGACATACGACACGCTTTTTATTTACGATTTTAAGACGCAGACGGGCATGCGAAAGCGATTAAAGGGCTGCGCGGCGATTTTTAAGCAAGATGAGCTAAATTTCTTGATTTTTACGCGCTCGGGTCAAATTTACGGCTTAAATTTGAGCAGTTGTGAGCTTAAAATCATCGCTAAAACTTGCCCTATGACGCAGGTGCAGCGCGCAAGCAGCGGATATTGCATTCGCGTGGGCGAGGCTGGCGAAAACGGCGAAATAGAGGGTGCTAACGAGCTTGTTTTTACGGACGCAAATTTTAACGTTAAATTCCGCGCGAAGCTGGACTTTGATTTCGATAAATTCGAGCTTGCGGTGGGCGGATCAGACGGCTGGCGCGGGCACTTTATAAACGAGCCGAATGAACTGAGGATTCTTGATATTGTGCGTAGCGAGGCGGGCGACCTCGAGAGCGGCGAGCACGACGGCTCGGGCAAATTTGCGCACGATAAAGCCGAGGAATTTAGATGCGACGAAGCGGACGAATTTAATCGCGGCGGCTCGGGCGAATTTACGCAGGGCAAGGCGAGCAAATCCAGGTGCGAAGCGACGGATAAATTTGAGTGCGACGAGCCCTTTAAATTTAAACTCGGCGAGCAGGTCCAATACCTCGCGGCAAAGCCCGTGCTGGCGCATAAATTTAAACAAAAGGGTGTGAGAATTTTAGGCGTCGTTACAGCTGCTTCTTGCCGGGCTGCGAGCACAAAATACGAAGCGAAGCAAAAGGGCGCATTTGCCGAGCAAAATTTAGCGTCCAGAGGCGGCCGCGGTATTGAAAACCGTGAATATTCACTCCTCGCTCCCGGTAAAAATGAAAAACGCAGGCATCGCGCGCCTGAGTGCGCCCGCGATCTCGTACTAGTCGATAATGCCTAACGAGGACGCGGATCAAATTTTAAACCTGCTATGAGATCTAAGCCATTGTCCAAGCACACCCATATTCCTGATTTAAAATTTGCAGCCGTGATTTCACGCCTTTAATTAAGGCAGGTTTGTTAAAAATTTTGCAAAAATTTTATATAGAATTCTACCAAGACGCGGAAATACCCGTTTAAAAATTCTACGACATGTAGGCGAGACCGTTGCAAAACGGCGCGGCTAGCGATGAGTACGGCGCGGCGGCGAGAATAAATCTTAACGCCCTAAGTGCGAGCAAATTTAAAGCGCAATCTCAAAGAGGTACGCGCGAAATTTAATCTCTAGCAGCAGGCTAAATTTCATGACTCGCGCGCCCGCACCCTAGTCTAAATTTAAAATTTCAAACCCGCAGCGAAATTTCACGACAAAACGACAAAACGGCAAAACGTCGCAGACCGGCTATAAGTACGGCGCGACCGCGCCCTTTCGCCGCTATCAGCACTTGATGTTTTTTGCCTTGCTATCTTGCATCGCGCGGAAAAATTCCGCCCTGCTCAGCGGGATTTCGTCTGGATGAGCGCTTCTGAAATGGCTCAGATAGCCCTCGTAATCGCCGAGCCCGATGAGCGGCGCAAGTGCGGCATCCGCGCGCGCCAAAAACCTCGCCACCGCCTTCGGGGCCGCGAGCGGATTAAATTTAAACTTTTTCATAAACGCCCCTGTCCACGTACTCGCTTTCTGCCAGCTTGAAATATCCCTCGCTCGCGCCGCCCTTTGAAATTTTAAGGCACATTCGGATCGTTTGAGCGATGACGATGATCGTAACAACGACGAAAAGCCCACAAAGTACGGCGTCGATGACGTTGTTTCTGATGATAGCCTGCGCCTTTTCGATCGCCGCAGGATCGCTCAGGCCGGCGAGTTTGGCTGCGGTATTTTGCGCGATAGCTACGTGGCTTACCGCGTCGTGCACGCGCTCGCCGTTAGCCGGCATCAGCTTCAAGATCGCCGCATAAAGCGTGGTTATAAGCACCCAGATCGCAGGAGCGATCGTAACGAAGGCGTATTTTTGCTTGCCCATTTTAAAAAGCACCACCGTCGCAAGCAGCAGCGCGATGCCCGCGAGCATCTGATTGGACGCGCCGAAAAGCGGCCACAGCGTGTAAATTCCGCCCATAGGATCGGTAACGCCGCTGTAGAGCAGATAACCCCAGCCCGCCACGCAGATCACCGTCGCGATGATGCCGTAGAGGGAATTTTTGGTATCGGAAAACGGCTTATAGACGTTGCCTAAAATTTCTTGCACCATAAAGCGCCCGGTGCGCGTGCCCGCATCGACCGCGGTCAGAATAAACAGCGCCTCAAACAAAATCGCGAAATGATACCAAAACGCCATCAGCTCCTTGCCGCCGATGATCTGATGTAGAAGCATCGTTAGCCCCATCGCAAAGGTAGGAGCGCCGCCCGTGCGGCTCATCATCGTGGTTTCGCCGACGTTTGAAGCCAAGGCGCCGATCTGCTCGGGCGTAATGCTAAATCCGATAGAATTTATATACGCCGCGGCGCTTACCGCGTCTTTGCCCAGCACCGCGGCTGGCGAGTTGATAGCGAAGTATTCGCCCGGGCTTAGGATGCACGCAGCCACAAGCGCCATTACGCCAACGAGGCTCTCCATAAGCATCGAGCCGTAGCCGATGAAAAGAGTATGGGTTTCGCGCTCGATCATCTTCGGCGTCGTGCCGCTGGAGATCAGCGCGTGAAAGCCCGAGATTGCGCCGCACGCAATAGTAATAAACAAAAACGGAAATATCGGACCTGCAAAAACGGGACCCGTGCCGTCGATAAATTTCGTCGTCGCGGGCATTTTAAGCTCGGGCGCGACAAAGATTATCGCGACCGCCATGCCGATGATGACGCCGAGCTTAAGGAAGGTGCTTAGATAATCGCGCGGCGCGAGCAGCAGCCACACGGGCAAGATCGCCGCTACAAAGCCGTAGCCGATCGTAAGAAGCGCGAGCGTCTCGCCCTTTAGCGAAAAAACGTCGTGCCAGTACGGATCAATCGCCACGTAATGCCCGCCCCAAAGCGAAAGCATCAGCAAAACAAAGCCGATGATCGATGCCTCGCTGACCTTGCCCGGTCGCAAGAACCTCATATAAACTCCCATAAATATCGCAATCGGAATCGTCATCGCGATCGTAAAAAGCCCCCACGGCGAGTTCGCGAGCGCCTTTACGACAACCATCGCCAAAATCGCCACGATGATCAGCATGATGAAAAAAATCCCGATCATCGCGATGCCACCCGTGAGCTTACCCATCTCTTCTTTTATCATCTCGCCTAGGCTCTTGCCGCCGCGTCGCGTGGAGAGCACGAGCACGATGAAATCATGCACCGCACCTGCGAGCACGACGCCTACCAAAAGCCAAATAGTGCCGGGCAGATAGCCCATCTGTGCGGCCACTACGGGACCTACGAGCGGTCCTGCGCCAGCGATAGCGGCGAAATGGTGGCCGAAAAGGACATATTTGTTCGTAGGGACGTAATCGCGTCCGTCGTTTCGGATCACCGCAGGAGTTGCGCGGCGATCGTTCAGCTCAAAGACGCGATACGCGATAAAGCGCCCGTAGAAGGTGTATCCGATCAGATAGATGCACGCGCTGGCCACTACGAGCCAGACGGCGCTGATGCTCTCGCCTTTATTTAGCGCAAGTACGCCGAAACACCACGCCCCTATGACGGCGACCGCCGCCCAAAGGATCTTTTGCCAAAATTTCATGCTCACTCCTTAAAGCTTAGCGAGCGGCTTTGGCGCAATTTGCCGTTTAACAAAACGGCTTGCGCCTTTAAAGCGGGGCTCGTTAAATAAAATTT
Organism: uncultured Campylobacter sp.; assembly: GCF_937996225.1. Classification (GTDB taxonomy): domain Bacteria; phylum Campylobacterota; class Campylobacteria; order Campylobacterales; family Campylobacteraceae; genus Campylobacter_B. The sequence goes on from NZ_CALKTC010000029.1 coordinate 21,399, forward strand.
AGTGCGTATTTTATCGGCGTTTTTATAATTTAAAGCTGAATCGCGAAATTAAAAAGAGCTCTTTTCGGCGTTTAAATTTAACGCCTAAATTTTGAATTTCAAATTTAAATAGACAGCTTGGCGACGCGCAAAATTTTAATATCTAATCGCCCAAATTTAACTCCGCAGCTCTTAGCCGTTATGGAATTTATCGCGCTTTAAGAAATCAAGCGATAAAATCCCATGATAACGATTTTAATTTCTTAATAAAAATCGCGAATACTTTTAGGAGGAAATTTATGCCGGATCAGGTATGCGGCTACGTACTTTTTCGTGCTGATATCAAAAGCTATGTAAGCTGCAAAAATAATTGCGCCAGCCGTGAAAATTTCATAAATTCCGCGCGTATAAATTCCTGGCACCGTTTAAATTTTAAAAATATCCGCCGCGACGAAATCTGCGCGTATAGTTCGCCTGGTGGGCTATGAGCTTTAAATTTTATCTCTTTCTAATCGCAGCTTTCGTCTTGCTTGCTTTAGTAGCCGTAAGTAGCGGCGGAGCGAGCATTTCGCTAGGCGACATCGCAAAATTTTTCACCTTCGGCGAGATAGACGAGACCAAGCAGCTGATTCTAACGCAAATGCGTCTGCCACGCCTCGTACTTGGAATTTTAATAGGCGCGCTGCTGGCAACTTCGGGGGTGGTTGTGCAAAGCGTATTTTTAAACCCGCTCGCAGACCCTTACATCATCGGCATCGCCTCGGCAGCGACCTTCGGCGCGGTCATAGCCTATCTACTAGGGCTTAGCGACGTTTTTTACGGAATTTTCGCGTTTTTGGCCGCCAGCGGGCTTTCACTCGTAATCTTTAAGCTCGCAGCCCATACTCGCTCGATCTCTACGCTACTGATCGTAGGTATCGCCGTGTCGTCGTTTTTGGGCGCATTTACCTCCTTTGCGGTTTATCTCATCGGAGAGGATAGCTTTAGGATTACGGCGTGGATGATGGGCTATCTGGGCGGCGCAAACTGGCAGAAGATCGCGCTTTTGCTGCCGCCGCTGCTGTTTTGCATGGCGTATTTTTACGCGAAGCGCCACGAGCTAAATATCATCTTAAACGGCGACGAGGAGGCGAAATCGCTGGGACTCAACGTCGATAAGTCCAAAAAGAGCCTACTCATCGTCTCCTCGCTCATCATCGGCTTTTCGGTCGCATTTACGGGGATGATAGGTTTCGTGGGGCTCATCATTCCGCACACGCTTCGCATGGCGCTTCATACGGCGAGCAACGCCGTGCTGATCCCTGCTAGCGCGCTTACCGGCGGAGTTTTTTTGGTTTTTTGCGACGTAATCGCTAAAAACGCCCTCTCGCCGGTAGAAATTCCGATCGGCGTGGTGACCTCCTTTTTCGGCGCGCCATTTTTTCTATACCTAGCGTTTAGGAAGCATGCATGAAAATTTCGGCGCTAAACTTCAGCTACGGCAAGCGGGCGATCTTGCGAGGCATCGAGTTAAATTTAAAGCGGGGGAAATTTTACGGGATTTTGGGTCCTAACGGCTGCGGCAAGAGCACCTTGTTAAAAAATATATTGCAAATTTTAAAGCCTGCAAGCGGCATCATCGAAATAAACGGCAAAAAAGCAAGCGAATATAGCCTCAAAGAGCTCGCCGCACTTATCGGCTTCGTGCCGCAAAAAACAGCCCTCGCAGCCGCGCTGAACGTGAATGAAATTTTACTTGCGGGCAGATTTTGCCGCCTAAAAAGCGCATTTAGCGGCTATGACGCGAGCGACCGCGACAAGGTAGAGCGAATCGCCGAGCTTTTGGACGTGAAGAAATTTTTAAATCGCAGCGCGTTTGAGCTAAGCGGCGGCGAGTTCGGGCGCGTGCTGCTTGCTAGAGCGCTCGTCAGCGAGCCTGAAATTTTACTGCTCGATGAGCCCACGGGCGCGCTAGATATGAACTACGCGATCGAGGCGATGAGGATCTGCGAAAATTTAACCAAAACGCTAAATTTAACGAGCGTCATCGTGCTGCACGATCTAAATTTAGCCTCGCTTTTTTGCGACGAAATTTTGATGCTAAAAGACGGCACAGTAAGGTATCGCGGTAGCGCGAGCGAGCTTTTTACGCCGCAGATCATAAAAGAAATTTACGGCTTTGAAGCCTTAATAGTAGAAGAAAACGGGGTAAAGTTTATACTACCCAAAAAGGAGAAATTATGAAAAAAATTCTTATAGCTTTGCTTTCGGCGAGTTTTGCGCTCGCCAACGGCCTGGTAGTGCTCGACCCCGCCGCAGTCGAGATCATCTACGCTTTAGGCGCGCAGGATCAGATCGCTGCGATCTCAACTACCTCGATGAGCAAGATCCGCCCGGAGGCAGAAACCGCGAAACTGCCTAGCGTAGGCACCTACGTAAAGCCGAATATGGAAAAGATCGTAGAACTTAAGCCCGATCTGGTTATCACGAGCTTTCACTCCGCAGGCGTTAGCGATAATCTGCAAAAACTGGGGCTTAAGAGCCTTGCGATGGATGCAAACTCCACCGCAGATATCTGCAAAAACGTAAAAGCCATCGCGACTATCGTAAAAAAAGAGAGCGAGGCGGATAAAATTTGCGCGCGGATGGATGGAATTTTTGCAGACAAACCCGCTCTTCGCGGCAAAAAAGTAGCGCTATTTTTCGGCTCAAACGCCACTATGGCCTTTAACGACAAAACCCTAGTAGGCGATATATTCGCTCGCCTAGGCGCCAAAAATATCGCAGACGGCCTAAAAGGCAGCACGCCTTCGGTATCTGCCGAATACATCCTCGAGCAAAACCCCGATATAATCGTAGTTGTGGGCGGCGAGACAGAGGATTTTTTAAAAGCAAATCCGATCCTTAGAAATACCAAAGCGGTAAAATCGGGCAAAATTTTAAAAGCTCCGACGCTCATCTTGCGCGGAAGCCCGCAGATCGGCGAGACGGTGGATGAAATTTACGCGGAGGCAACGAAATAGATGTTTAAAGAACGCATTAAATCCCACCATCGCTCCAAGCTTTTCGAGAGCGTCTCCGCAAGCGAAAATGAGCTGTTCGATGCGCTGGAGCAGCCCGCGAAAGACAGCGATTGCGTGATCTATCTGCATGTGCCGTTTTGCGACAACATCTGCTCGTTTTGTTCGATGATGCGCTCCAAGCTCGGCGACGAGCTGGACGAATACGTTAAATTTTTGATCCGCCAAATCAAAGACTACGGCGAGATGCCCTACTTCGATACCAAAAAGATCAAAAGCATCTACTTCGGCGGCGGCACGCCGAGCGTCTTTAGCGAGACGCACTTCGAAAAGGTTCTGGGCGCGCTACATAAAAATTTCAAGATCGCAGATGACTGCGAGATCAGCGTAGAGACCACGCTGCATAATCTAGATACGCAAAAAGCGCTCGCTCTGCAAAGCTTCGGCGTAAATCGCTTTAGCATCGGCGTGCAGACCTTCAGCAGACAGGGGCGCGCGCTTCTAAACCGCGTGCATAAGCCCGCTCGCGCGATAGAGCGACTAAAGGATCTTAGAGAAAAATTTGACGGCATGCTCTGCTGCGACATCATCTACAACTTCCCAAGCGAAAGCGTAGAGGAGGCGATCGCGGATGCTAATTACGTAAATGAGCTGGGACTTGATAGCGCTAGCTTTTACTCGCTGATGTTTTTCGAAGGCTCGGAGCTATCCAAAAAGATCGACACCTCCTACTACGATCTGCCGACTGATAAAAAGCTGCACCATGCCTTTGCAGAGGCACTACTGCAAAGCGGGAATTTCGAGGTTTTGGAGCTTACCAAACTTGCTCGCAAAGGGCGCGATAACTACGGCTACATCAAGCTAAGCCACAAGGGTACGGACGTCCTTCCTATCGGCAACGGCGCGGGCGGACACGTAGCGGGCTTCGGAATTTACGGCGTGTCGGGACACAAGATGATCTCGCGAATCGATGAGCGCGAAGCAAAATACGGCGTTCTAAGCAATCTGTTTCAGTATCCGATCGTAAGCTTAAACGAGCTAAAAGAGGCCCTAAGCGCGAATATTTACGACGAAGTAGTACAAAAGCTCAAAGAATTTCAAAGTTGGGGGCTTTTGGAGCTTAAGGATGAAAAATCGGTCTTGAACTTGGACGGAATTTTTTGGGGCAACAACATCAACGAAGAGATAGCAAACATCATTAGAAAGGACTTTGTATGAAAAAAATCGTGCTTTACACATCGCAAACGGGTAATACGAAAAAGGTGGGCGACGCGATCGCCGAGCAACTAAGCTGCGAGAGCCTAAATTTCCGCGACTTTGAGGGCGAGGTCGATGACTACGATTTCATAGCCTTGGGCTTTTACGTCGATAAGGGCGAAGCCGAAGCGAAATTTATGCGCTTTTTACGCAAGATTCACGGCAAGAAACTTGGCGTTTTCATGACTCTAGGCGCAGAGCCGGACGGCGAGCACTCGCGCAAGTGCCTGGATACCTTTGAAGAGGGGCTTAAAGCAAACGGCAACGAGATCATAAGGGAGTTTGCCTGCCAGGGCGCGATCGATCCGAATCTACTTGAAATGATGCGCAAAATGGCGGCCGGCGGTAACTCGCCCCACCCTATTACCCCCGAGCGACTTGCGCGCTGGGCAGAGGCTGCGAAACACCCCGACAAGAAGGATCTGGCGGACGCAAAAGCAGCATTTGCGGGGATAGAATAAAATTTAAAGCAAGCCGCGCAAACCGCTGCGCGACGCGAACAAAAATCAAATCATTAAACTCCCGCGCAATTTGAAATTTTATCTTTTGCTAAATTTGGACGATAAATTTTATTCCTATAAGCAAATTTACCGCCGCAGAAGCAGGTCTTGCTCTAGAATTTAAACGATAAAATTTCATTTCGCGCGCAACGGATCAAACAATGCCGCCGACCTTGCGCCGCAATGCGCGCTCTGAACGCGAAGCCCGCTTTTGTAAGCGACCGAGCTGCGAGTACCGTGGTCGTGCGGTCATCCAATACACGGCCCGTAGCCTTGCGACGGCCTGAGCGTGAAAAACCTGTTTCTGCGAGCAAGCGGCCTGTGAGCGCTGCGGTCGCGATCATCGGCTACCCCTGTCGTCACGTGCCGTAGGCGCCGCCGTCGGGCGCCGCTCTCCCGCCGCGCGATACCCATCCACCGCTACTAACCGCCCGCACGACAACCCGTCGCCGCTCGTCGCCCTGCCGCTTTGTCGCAGTACTGAACCCAAACCGAACCGCTAAATTTTAAATTCTACAAAAGTCTCATTGCGCGTAAATTTTAATTCGGCAAATGCGTAAAATTTAGGTAAAATTTCACCCAAACGCTTTGACGATCAAAATTTAAAAGGGCGAAGATGACGAATTTCGAATACGCTAGTCGCATTAACGAGGCTGCGAGGCTGGATCTAAATTTGGATTGCAAAGAGATCGATCTGCAGGATAAGCTTTACGGGCTTTTTCAGTGCTTTATGCCTGACGGCGTCGGCGTCGAGGCGGTGTTTGCGCCGCTGCAAAACGGCACCGAGCTGCAAGCGCGCATAATGCCGATCTACGCAGTCACGGCGCAGCGGACGCGAGAGGCGTTTGATCAAGGCGTGGCGCCCGGATATTTTTGCCCGCCGCAGGATCCGAAATTTGGTGGCGAAGCGCTTAAGAGCCTAGCTTTAGCGCACGTTCGAAATTTAAAAATTTTCGCAGAATTTCTCGGCGATGACGAGCTTTTAAAGATGCTTGGCGAAACAAAATCCGCGCGCGTGCAGGAGAGCTTTGATCTCGCGCATTACGAAGATGGGCTTGCGGACGCCGTCTATGAGGCGATCACGGAGTGGATGATAGACGCGCCCAAGCTTGATATGAAGCTATGGGTGCTCGGCGAGGCGTATTATTCGATCGACTGCGACTACCTGCTACCTGCATACTTGCAATATCCAAACTACGCGCAAAGACCGCAGGAGGACTTTTTAAAGCCCTACTTCGAGCTGTATCTGGCGGGGCGACAGATCGCGTTTGAGCGCGGCGAGGTCGTGGTTTTTACGCGCTAAATTTACGCAGGTAAAGGAAACGAATGGGCGCTCACGAAGAGCTAAAATTTGAGTCTTTCAAAAAAAAGGAAGCGAGCGACGCCCACGAACGGCTAAAATTTAAGTTCGGCAAGTATGGGCACAAATGCTTATAGCATATCCCAAAAAAAACCTGCGTCGTAATCGAGCAATCTAGCAGGTTGTCTACGTCGCGTCAAATCGCTTAAAATATTTCTGTCTTGCGTAGCCGCCGCTTTCAGCGCCTTACTGGAGCAAAATCTCCACACATCGTTGATGTTTGGATAATTAAATTTTTTCCATCACTCTGCTCCATCACTTCGTTTGTGGCACTCGAGAATTCACTCTCGCCAACGCTTGCTAGTTAGAATTTATCTAAATTTTAAAGAGGAATTTTGACGCAGAATTTTATGGAATTTCGCTGCCGAAAATCTCGCAAGCAATAAAATTCTATCGATTTACGCTCTTAAATTTGCTCAAATCGCCGCCCGTTTTATAAAATTCTTCAGCGTCGATCATCGTGCCGTCGGGCAACTTACAAACGGTGTAATCCACGCCGTTGCCATCTTTGCGGACAATCAGCTCGCCGCCGTTTTTGATACAAAAATCCCCAGCAGCGCTAGCCTCTGCGCTCACCGAAGCGAAAGCGCCCACCGCAAGCGCTACTGCAAAAAATCTCTTAAAACTCATTTAAATCCTTTCGTTTAATTTTGCCCGTTTTTAGGGTTAAGCTTAAATTTAGACGCTAGATACGCTAAACCTGCGCCTACATAAATAAACTGCCCTCCTCGAACACCGATAATAGCGTTTTAAATGTTAAATCCTACCTATAAATCCCAGCAGCGCCAAGTCCGCTCGCCGCTGCAAAATCAAAGCCATCAGACTTCATCCAATGCAAAATTTTAACATCATAAAATTTTGTCTTCAATAAAATTCTAGCGGCAAAATCCAAGCCGCATCAAAGCTATTTCTGCCGTAAAATACCGGCTATAAAAGCGAGAGTTATCACAAATACCAGCTCAGCGGCAAAGGCAAGCGCGGATCTTAAACAATCTCGTCTATAAGCGCGAGCCGTGCTCAAACCTCCTAAATTTAAGCGCCGCTAGCCGTTTTTGCGCGCAAACTCGCTCATAAAGCAGACTAGTTTTTCAACATCTTCGTAGTTTATCGCGTTGTAGATCGAGGCGCGGATGCCGCCTAAAACGCGGTGCCCTTTAAGCCCGATCATCCCCTCCGCCTCCGCCTGCGCGACGAAAACGGACTCAAGCGCGGCATCTGCGATATTAAAGCTCACGTTCATCAGGCTGCGGCTAGTTTTTTGCGCGTGGCCGCGGTAGAAGCCGCCGCTAGCATCGATCGCGCCGTAGAGTAGCGCCGCTTTGCGCTTGTTGCGCTCGTGCATCGCCGCAAGCCCGCCGATCTCGTCCTTGATCCAGCCGAGCATTAAATTTAGCATGTAAATTCCGAAAGTATTCGGGGTGTTGCTCATCGAGTCCGCATCCGCCTGCGTCTTGTAGCGCAGGATCATCGGCGTTTTTGGGTTTGCCTGGCCCAGCAGATCCTTTCGGATCGCCACCATCGTAACGCCCGCGGGGCCGCCGTTTTTCTGAATGCCTCCGTAAAACATCCCTACGCTGCTAAGATCCACGGGGCGCGAAAACAGATCGCTCGAGCTATCGACCACGAGCGGGCAGCCGCACTGCGGTAGCTGCGGATACTGCGTGCCGTAGATCGTGTTGTTCGAGCAGATGTAGCCGTAGTCGGCGTCGTCAGAAAATCTAACCTCGGGGATGCGGTCGAATTTGCTCTCCTCGCTGCTTGCGACCACGCGGTAGTTTATCCCAAGTACGCCCGCTTCCTTGATCGCCTTGCTCGTCCAGTTGCCCGTGTTGGCGTATTCTGCGACGCCGCCCGCGTATAGGTTCATCGGTACCTGCGCGAATTGCAGGCTCGCGCCGCCTTGCAAAAATAAAATCGTAAAATCATCCGAAAAGCCGTAGAGATCGCACACGCGGCTCATCGCGCTATGCAAAACCTCCTCGAAAATTTTGGTGCGGTGCGAGATCTCCATTATCGAAAATCCGAGCCCTGCGTAGTTTAGCAGCTCCTCTTGCGCTTGCTTTAGCACGCCCAGCGGGATGGTGCTAGGTCCTGCGCTAAAATTTATTACTCTATCCATTTTGCCTCCTTTAGATAATTTTTGCATTTTTGCTGAGCTGCTGCGAGCAAAGGACGAACTCGTCGTCCGCGGCAAGCTCACCTAGGGCCACCGTTTTGCCGCCCTTTTGTATTTGAACGAGGTCCTTTGTGATCTCAAAAAATTTCGCCTTTTGCGCCAAAAGATCGTCTTTGGCGCTTAGCGTATGCTCTGCGGCGCTTAGCTTGGAGCTGATGAAATTTTTAAATTTAAGCTCGAAATTTAAAAGCCCCGCGAGCGAGCCTGAAATTTTTGGCTCGACCGATTTTGATTTAAGCTGTAAAGCTGCGAGGCTCAGCACGTTTTGTGCGGATGAAATTTTATCTTTTATCAGCCTATCAAACGCGTCGCTTATGCCGTCTAGGCTCTGAAAGATCGCGCAAATATCGGGCAGCAGATCGATCATCGCGGCGGTGGGCGTGAGGCTTCGGTGATCGGCTACGAAATCGCTGATGCTAAAATCGATCTCGTGCCCTACCGCCGAGATGACGGGCGTTTTGGCTGCGTAGATCGCGCGCGCTAAGGCCTCGTCGTTGAAGCACCACAGATCCTCGCGCGAGCCGCCGCCGCGAGCGATTACGATCGCATCGTAGCCCTTCTCATCGGCTGCGTGCAGAGCGCTTATGATCGAAGCGGGCGCGCTCTCGCCTTGCACTAGTGCGTTATACAGATCGATCTTGCAAAGCGCGAAGCGGTTCTGCGCCGTGCGAAGCATATCCGCCTGCGCCGCGGAACCCGCGCTCGTGATGATCGCGATGCTTTGGGCAAATTTCGGAAGCTGTTTTTTATGTGCGGCATCAAAAAGCCCCTCTTTGCTAAGCTTATCTTTTAGCGCGGCAAACGCCGCTTCTAGCTCGCCTTCGCCGCTTTTGCGTATGTTTGATACCTGGATCTGATACGCGCCCGTGGGGGCGTATAGCGAGACTTTGCCGCTTACGATGAGCTTATCGCCCACGGCGGGGATAAAATTTATCCGCGCGGCGTTAAATTTAAACATCGCGCAATCGATCGCCGCGCTCGCGTCTTTGATCGTGAAATACCAGTGCCCGCTCGTGCTTTGAATTCTAAACTTAGATATTTCGCCCTCGACCTCGACGAAGCTAAAGCTCGTTTCCAAAAGCGTCTTGGCTTGGGCGTTTAGCTCGCTTACGCTAAGCATCGTCGCTCTTCCGCGCGATTTTCTCCGCTATGAAAAGCGTGCTGACGTCGAAGCTGAAGCCCTTTTGCACGCGCAGCTCAAAGCCCGCGTCTTTGAGCTTTTCGCTAAAGCTCGCGGCGTCTAGGAAGCTGCCGATGGAGCTTGGCAGATATTCGTAGGCTTCTTTGTTTTTTGAGATGAAGGCGCCGATTTTGGGTAAAATTTTACTTACGTAAAAATCTCTGATTTTAAACGCGAGCCCGCCGCTTGCGGCTTTGGTAAATTCCAAAACCACGAGCGAGCCGCCCGGTTTGATGATCCGATTAAACTCCGCAAGCGCCACATCCAGCTCCACGACGTTTCTTATGCCGTAGCTGATGCTTAAAATATCCACGCTCGCGCCATCCAGCGTCGTGGCGCCCGCGGTCGCTTTGATAAACTCGCAGCTAGGAAATTTTTGCCTAGCTACCTCAAGCATCCCTTCGCTCGGATCGATCCCCACGATCCGCTCGATCTGCACGCCATGCTGCGCTGCGCCATCGCGCCACGAGTTTATCATATCGCCCGTGCCGCACGCGACGTCGGCGATACTCACGAGCCTTCCTTTAAGCTTCTCAAGCGTCAGTTCGACCGCTTTTTTGCGCCACGAAACGTCCACGCCGAAGCTGATGGCGCGGTTTGCTAGATCATAGGTAGGCGCGATTTCGTCGAACATCTTTATGATTTTTTCCTGTTTTTGCACGGGTTTTCCTTATTCGTATGCTTTGATTTTACGCAGCGATCTTTTCAGAGCGCGCAAAAGAGGCTCTTTTTCATTTAAAATTTTTTCCTCCAGCTCGGCGCGGCGGTCGTTTAGGCGGGCGTCCAGAGCCAGCAGATACGCAAACGCGACGCCACTTTTATCGCTTGCTTTTTGATAGATCGCGATGAAATTTTGCCATACGCTGATATCTTGCAGCGCGCCGAAATCCTCGCAGGCGGCCTTGGTGCGTTTAAACAGCTCCCTGACGCAGCCTTCATCAAAGCTTCTTGCAAAAATTTCAAGCGCGTATCGCAGCCTCTTTAGCCCTATGCGCACGTCGTGAAATGCCTGCAGAGACGAGCCTTGCTTTAAATTTTTTAGCTCCGCGCGCAAGCTTTTAATCAGCTTACAAAGGCGAGCGGAGGCGAACTTTTTTGAAATTTTTTCATATTCGCTGCGCGCGTAGATGCCATCCGCGCCGCTTAAAAAGCCACTAATAGCGCCGTTTAAATCTGCAAATTCAGCGCTAGAAAGAAATTTTAAAATTTTATCCTCCGAGCGCTTTGCGATAAGATTTAGCTGCTGCAAAAAGCTCGCAGGCGCGTCGTCGGCTTTTAAAAACTCCGCAAAAACGTGAAGATCTCGCAGCTGATTGGTGCGGCTCATGAAATCTGCGAGAAGTTTTAAAATTTCATCCTTTTTTTCCGCTTCGAAAAGCGGCGCGGATAGCTTCAAAACGGCTCTAAATTTGCGGATCTGCACGCGCAGCTCGTGAAGAGCTTCGGGGGAGAGGTTTTTTTGATACTCGCTTTTTGCGGCGCACGCTCTCGTCCACGCCAGCTCAAGCGCCAAGCGCGCGAGCTTAACGCTGTCCGCATAGGGCGGAGCGATAAATTTAACTCGGCTAAATTTTTCAAAAACGTTGCGAGCATGCGCGAAATCAAGCGAGCGCGGCGGGATACCGTAGCGCGCCAGATAGCGGCTTTTGTAGCGGTAATCGTCGGTGATCTCGCAAAAATCGGTGCTGCCGAAGGTTTTTACAAAATCAAAATTTGCGCTTGCCGCCTCGCTTTGAAATTTCGCTCGTAAAATCACGAGCGTGCTTAGCTCGCCGCCGTAAAGCTCTAGCCAAAATTCCGCTTCGTCGCTGGCAAAGCCGTAGCGGTTCTTTTGCACGACGCGGGCGATCCTGCTTTTTAAAGCCTCTTTGAAATCATCTTTTGAAATTTTAAAATTTAGAGTTTGTCTGTCGAGATCCTCTTTTTTGTGGTGCAAAGAGCATTCGTCGTTTTGGCGGATATAATAAATTTCGGGATAGAACGAAGTATAAAACCAAGCGATCTTTACCTTGCGACATTTCAGCCCCGCACGCTCTAGCGTCCGCAGAATCGAATCGTCGCTCAATAAAAATTTACGCTTAGTTTGCATACCCGCTCCAAAAATAAAGTGGGTAATAATAGCAGAAAATTCTTTAAACTATCTACACTTTTCGCAGTCTTCGACCGTAGCGGTGATATTTAGCTTGCGGATGAAATTGCCAGCTTTGCGCTCGATGTTTTTCAAAACGTCCTTATTAAAGGCATCATCCATGAAAAGATCCGTGACGTTGCCGCATTTTTCGCATACGACGTGGATGTGCGGCATCTGATAAATGTCGTAGCGGCTCTTTTTATTCGGCGCATTGACCTCGACTACGACGCCCTCGTCGAGCAGGGTGTTTAAATTTTTATAAACCGTCGCTAGCGAAATAGATGGATAGTCCTCCTTGATCCCCTCGTATAGGTCATCTATACTTGGATGTTCGTGGCGATCGAGCACCTTTAGGATGCACAATCTTTGAGGAGTTGCTTTCAAACCGCAAGTTTTGAGTAGTTCTACGTGGCTCATTTTTGTCCTTCAAAAAATTTTAAAAAGATATTATCAAATTTTACTTTAAACAAAGTTGATATTAACTAATACTTTTTATCACTTAATATTCGCTCGGTTAGAGTTTGGATATCTAAGCCCAAGCTACACTCCACGTCGGCGGTCTTGCCGTGCGGTAAAAAGATATCAGCAAATTCGAAGCTCACGATCTTTACGTCCGAAATTTCATTTTCTTGCAAAAATGCGCTTAAAATTTCACCGACGCCGCCCTTTTTAGCATTGTCGCTAAAGACGTACCAAATTTTATCCTTGCGAGCTAAGCTTCGCAAAAACTCGTCGTCCAAAGGCTTTGCAAAGACTAGATCCACGACGTCCGCCTCGATCTGCCCCTTCAGCGCCGCAGCCGTTTTATACGCCCTGCCTGCGCCGTTTCCGTAGCCGATGAGAGCTACGCGCGCGCTATCGCTGCGCTTTAAAAACACCGATTTGGCAAGCTCTACCGCAGATGCGCCGGTCTCGTCGCAGCCCAAGATAAAGCTTCCGCGCGGATAGCGGATCGCCAAAACCCCCTCGTGCGCGTAGGAGTACTCGATGATCCGTTTAAAGCTCGCCTCGTCCCGCGGCGCGCACATGCTAACGTTCGGGATCGCGTTTAAGAAGCTCACGTCAAAGACCCCCTCATGCGTCTCGCCGTCCTCGCCCACGATGCCCGCGCGGTCCATCGCAAGGACTAAGCTTAAGTTCATAATCGCCGCGTCATGGATGATCTGATCAAACGCGCGCTGCATGAAGGTTGAATATATCGTAACGTACGGCTTAAAACCCTCGCGCGCCATCGCAGCCATCGAGCTTAGCGCGTGAGGCTCCGCGATCGCGACGTCCCAGAAGCGGTGGGGAAATTTCTCGATCAGCTTATCCATGCCGGTGCCGCTTGGCATCGCGGCGGTCACACCCACGACGTTTTCATGCTTGGCGGCTAAATTTAAAAGCGCCTCGGCGTAAATTTGCGTGGCACTTTTGGCGGCGGATTTTTTCTTAAATTCTCCGCTTTGAATATCGAAAGGTCCTACGCCGTGCCAGCTCTCCAAATAGCCCTCGGCCTTGTCGTAACCCTTGCCTTTGATCGTTTGAGCATGTACGACGACGGGCTTACGCGCGCTTTTTGCCGTCTTTAGCGCCGATATTAGATCCTCTAGATTATGCCCGTCCACGGGACCGATGTAATCAAGCCCAAGCTCCTCAAAATACATCCCAGGGATAATGAGCTTTAAGGAATTTTCAAAGCGCTTTGCCATGTATGTCGCGCTTTGCGGGGCGTGCGAGAGCAGCTCTCTTACGTGGGATTTAAATTTTTGATAGGTCTCGCCCGCCATCGCTTGGCTTAGGTATTTGCTAAAGGCGCCGATGGGCTTGCTGATACTCATTTTGTTGTCGTTTAGGATGATGATGCAGGGCAAGCGCAGATCTCCTAGCTCGTTCATCGCCTCATAGGTCATGCCGCCGCTCATAGATCCGTCGCCGATGAGTACGACCGGCACGCGATCTTCGTGCTTTAGACTGATCGCTTTTGCCGCGCCCACGGCCAAAGAGATCGACGTCGAGGCGTGTCCTGCGACGAAGTAGTCAAATTTACTCTCGCTAGGCTTCGTGTAGCCGCTGATACCGCCGAACTGCCTAAGCGAGCCGAACTCCTCCCAGCGATCCGTTAGGAGCTTGTGCGCGTAGCTTTGGTGGCTTACGTCGAAGATAAACGGATCGCTCGCGGCGTCAAATACGTAGTGCATCGCCACGATGAGCTCAACCGCGCCCATATTTGAGCTTAGATGGCCGCCGTTTTTGCTCACGACTTCGATTATGCGCGCTCTGATCTGCGTGCAAAGCTCCCGTAGCTCCTCTAGGCTTTTATTTTTAATATCCACTTAAAATTTCTCCCAGAGCGCCCAAGACGCGATCGTTTGCTCAGGCGTGCCGATGGTGATGCGCACGGCGTTTAGCCCGTAGCTTTTTAAATTTCTAATGATGATGCCGCGGCGCAGAAGCTGCTCGCAAAGCTCGCTGCTATCTATTGGCACTCTAAGTTTAAACGTGATGAAATTTGCATAGCTAGGGATAAATTCTAAATTTCGCTCGCGCGCAAAATCCTCGAAGCGGCTCATCTGCGCGGCGTTGTTTTTCAGGCTCTTTTGCACGAAAGCCTCATCTT
>NZ_CALKTC010000030.1 GCF_937996225.1 uncultured Campylobacter sp.
ACGACCACCACGCAGACAGCATAAATAAACCGAAGTTTGAAGCTTTTCAAAATTTCCCTCCCCTTTAACAAAACGTCATTTTGCTATTTTCGAGCGCATTATAGCCCAGATTAAATTAAATCGAAATTTTACATGGCGGGCGGGTAAAATTTTATATAAATTTAGCCTACAAGCCTTGAAATTTTAGCAAGTTTAGAAGATAAATGCGTATTTAAATTTTAACAGCTCTATCCCAGATCGTTCAAAAGATCCGCCAAGCTCACGCTGGATAGAGATTTTTTAAAATCATTCTGAATGCGAGCAAAGCGCGGCGCGAGTACCGCCTCGATCTTGCCGCCCACGGGGCAGGCGCTAGGCGAGCCTTTGTGCATGCGAAACATCGCGTCCTCCTCGCTCACCGCCTCGTAAATGTCTAAAAGCGTAATGAGCCGCACGTCGCGAGCTAGCGTGATGCCGCCCACGCCCGCAGTCGTGAGCACCAAGGCCGCGTTTTTTAGCTGCGAGATCAGCTTACGCGCGATGGCGGGGTTTATCCCCGAGCTTGCGGCGACGAAATCGCCCGTGACCTTCTCCTCGCGAAAATACGCGACGCAAAGCATGATGTGAACCGCGAGTGAAAATTTTATACCTACTTGCATAGCCGACCTTGATTTAAATTTAAAACCGCACGTTAGTTTCGTGCGGCGTTATTTTAGCTAAATTAAGCAAAATTTTAAGCTCACGCCCTCTCGCCGACGGCGGTAAAGCGCTTTTGCACGAAGGCGCCATTTTTTAGCTCGTCTATGACAGCAAGCGCTAGGTCTGCGTAGCTGATATAGCTCTCGTTTTTGGAGTTTAGGATTAGATTATCGCCGCCAAGGACGTATTTGCCCGTGCGAGCGCCGTTTGCGTCATAGTCTCCAGCAGGCGAGACGTAGGTCCAGAGCACGTCGCTTCTGTCTTTTAGCTCAAAAAACGACTCCGCAGTCGCCCTTGCCACGCCCATATACTCAGGCGGGAAGTCAGGCGTATCCATAGCCATAGTGCCTTTATCGTCCACGTATAGCGTACCCGCGCCGCCGATGACGAGTAGTCTCGTTTTCGTACCGCTAAGCTCATCTGCTAGGTGTTTTGCTACCTTTTTATGAAGCGGAAATGTTTCGGGCGTCCAAGCCGCAAATGCGCTGATAACGGCGTCAAAGCCCTCCAAATCGGCTTTGCTAAGCTCAAAAACATCTTTATAAACGACTTTTACGTCGCCGTTTTTATACTCTTTGTTTCGCACGATAGCCGTTACGTCATGTCCTTGTTTTAGGGCTTCTTGCACCAAATTTGAACCTGATTTTCCGTTTGCTCCGATGATTGCTACTTTCATTGTTTCTCCTTTAAATTTGATTTGTTTGATCGCACATCCGCTGCGGTTAATGCGCCCGCACATTTGGCGCCGTCTTGCCGCGTTGTACAGTTTAAAATTTACGCTCGCGTTTGTCGCGCTCGTCTTGCGAAATTTTACAGCCAGCTCGGCTTTACGTCCTCGTTTATCACGCCATCATCCATCGTATACTGCTCCAGGCTGCCGCGTTTGGTCTGGATACAGATAAACTTCATCCCCTGCACGCCCGCCTTAAAGCACCTTTTGCCGTCTGGATCGATGCGGATCGCGTCGCCCTCGCCCACCGCCTTCTCCTCGCCGTCTATAAAAAGCGTACCACCGCCTTTTAACACCAAATAAAGCTCCTCGTTTTGCTTGTGCGAATGCACGAACGGCACGCTCGCGTTTGCGGGGAGCTCGTTGATAGAGAGCTCACAGCCGCTTAAGCCTAGAGCTTCTTTTAGCTCGACTCTTGGTTCGCTTTTCGTTGAAACGATCTTGTAGTTTGACATCTTTGTCTCCTTATCTTTTTTTGTTGTAATGCTATAACTTACAATCGATGAGCGAAGTATAGTAAAATTTTGTTGTAATGTCAATAGTTACAGCAAAATTCCGCAAAATTTGACGCAAATTTTAAAATCAGCTAAAATCCGCGCGATTTTAACCAAAGGAATTTTATGCAAAATAGCGCATTTAAGACGCTAACGCTCATTGCAAAGAAAAATTTTAAAAAGCTGTTTTTGACATTTAGCCTAGTTTTGGCGGATAACGGACTGTTTCTCGTCTATCCCGTACTAGCCGGCATCGCCATAAACGCTATCGTAGCGGGCGACACGCTTTTGGCGCTTAGCTACTCGGTCATGGTGTTCGTGGGCTGGGGGCTTGGCTCGATTAGACGGCGCGTGGATACGCAGGTGTTTACTAAGATATATGCAGGACTTGCCGTAAGCGTGATAATGAACGAAAAAAGAGCCGCAAAAGACGAGAGCGCCATAATCGCAAGAGCAAATTTATCTCGCGAATTCGTGGATTTTTTCGAGCAGCATTTTCCCGTGTTTTTTACCTCAGTCGTCTCGATTTTCGGCTCGGCGATCATGCTTTTATTTATCGAGTTCTACGTAGGTTTGACAGCTTTTGCCCTGCTCGCGGTTTTTGGAGTTTTGCTACCCAAATACATCGCCAAAAACGACCGCTTGTATCTAAAGCTAAACAACCAGCTAGAGCGCGAGGCAGGACGCATAAGCACAGGCGATGAGCGCACGCTAAATCGCCACTACGACGTGCTTTCAAAGCTTCGTATCCGCATTTCAAACAGAGAGGCGATGAGCTTTTTTATCATCGGCACGAGTGCGGCGGCGATTTTTAGCTTGGCGATATTTTTGCTATCACACAAGCAGGCAAACGCGGGCCACATCTACTCGGTGCTTACCTATCTATGGACGTTTGCGATCAGCTTAGATGACGCGCCGAGGCTGATAGAGGAGTTTAGCAAACTAAAAGACATCGGCAAGCGCGTAGATGCCGGACTAGAAGGCGATATAGATAAAATTTAAGCGCTTTTTTGAGGTATAATTTAACTAAAATTTGCCCAAAAACGAGGTCAAAATGCACGAAAATCACGCCCACTGCACGCATTCACACGCGTCAAACAAGGTCGTTTTGAGAAATTCCTTTCTTATAATCTCCGCTTTTATGCTTATCGAGGTCGCGGGCGGCTTGGCGACGAACTCGCTCGCCCTGCTCTCTGACGCCGGACACATGCTATCAGACGCCGTAGCACTCGGGTTTTCGCTGTTTGCGTTTAAATTCGGCGAACGCAAGGGCAATCTGCAAAAGACCTTCGGCTACAGGCGGATCGAAATTTTAGCCGCGACGATAAACGCCGTCACGCTCATCGTTATCGCCGTTTTTATCGTCATCGAGGCGGCGCGGCGCCTGCAAAACCCGCCCGAAGTAGCCACCGCTGGCATGCTCGCCATCAGCACGCTGGGTCTTGTCGTAAACATCGTCGTGGCGCTTTGCATGCTGCGCGGCGGCGACGTGAGAGAAAACGTCAATATGCGCGGCGCCTACCTGCACGTGCTGGGCGACGCTGCAGGCTCTGTGGGCGCGATCGCGGCTGCGCTAGCGATGATGTGCTTTGACTGGGGCTGGGCGGACGCGGCGGCTAGCCTGCTCGTGGCTGCGCTCATCGTAAAAAGCGGCTGGGGCGTGCTAAAAGAGAGCCTAAACATCCTGATGGAGGGCTCGCCAAAGGGCGTGTGCCTGGACGGGCTCGTCGCGCAGATCAGGGGCGTAGACGGCGTGCTTTCGGTGCACGACCTGCACGTCTGGAGCATAACAAGCGGCGCAAACGCGCTCACGGCTCACGTGGTGGTTAGCGGCGAGCTGAGCGTGCGCGAAGCGGAGCGGATCATGGCCGAAATATCGCACGAAATGGAGCATCTAGGCATCACGCACACGACGCTGCAGTGCGAGAGCAGCGAGAACGAATGTGCTGACGAGCTAATCTGCGAAGTAAGGTCAAGCGACACGGGCGGGCATTTAGGGCATAGTCACTAAATTTTTGGATTTAGAATTCCGCTCAATTTAGAATTCCGCTCGGTTTAAAATTTAAAATTTGGCTTGAGTTTTAAATTTTAAATTTTGCCCGCGCCGTGGAATTTCGGAATTTTAGAATTTCGAGATTTTAAATTTTAAAATTTTGCGCTCGTTATGAAATTTTAAATCCATTCGCATAACGGAATTTTAAAATTTCGCCCCGCGGACGCCATTTCAAAATCAGGCGCCGCGCGCGCAAAATAGTAGAATTTTACACAGCCGATCGTCGTACCATTCAAAACGGCGCCTATGCAAGTTTGTAGAATTTTAAATTTGACCGAAGCGGCAGGCTAGCAATCATGGCGAAATTTATCGAACGCACGGAGTGGTTTTAAATTTAGCTAAGCGCTTTCTGTTTTAATAGCACGGAGATGACACAGCGCGCGCTACATTTTTAAATTTAGCCAACATACCGCGCTTCTAAATTTTAAAATTCCGTGCCGCGAATTGAGCTGTAAATCGAGCTGCAAATTTAAACTACGCTCAAAATTTTGGCTAAATTTAACTCATTAAATTTTCCTGCCGATTTGAGCCGATTAAAAGCAAATTTGACGTATAATCTCGCGAAATTTCAGGGAGCCAAGGTGCGCAAAAACATAAAATACCTAATTTACAAGTTTCTTTTAGGCAATGTCTTTTTGGCAGTTTTTTTGATTTCATTTTACGTTGCTTCATTGCACCTCTCAAAACTTTTAAATGTTAATATAATAGACCTTTTGAAGGGATATTTTTTATTCCCTGGCGATATTCGTCTGCCTTTTACGACGGTAATTCTTGAGTTATTTTCCTTCTATATCAGTAGCAGTTTGAGCGATTTTTATGTCAAAGGCATCGATCGTAAGTTAAATTTTATATTTTTCATCGCATTTGCGACGATAGGAATTTTAGCCCTTACCGCCATTATTCTTATCGCAACATTCGGTTTTATGATATATGGTATGGATTTAGATAAAAAACTAATGGCAATTTTATCCGCCGCGGCATTATTCATGGGCATCTGCTCAACGGTATATTTATTTCGCAAAAGCAATTACGAGCTCGGTAAATTTTTGCAAATCGTTAGTCTAAAAAAATATAGGCAAATCAGTGAAACGCTAACATCTATTTTACTGCTTATAGCCGTAATTTGGCTAAGCCACATCATTTTTAAAACTAAATAAAGCTAAGCGCCCAGTTTAAATTTCGTCTGTCTGCGCTAAATTTCATAGGCGTAGATCACCCGCACGGTGCGACGAAATTTTAAGCACGAAATATTTTTTATCAAAATTTAAACCTATGCACTATAATTGCAGAAATTAAAAAGGACGGCAATTAGATATGAAAAAGAGATATATTAATCGCGATTTTAGGCTTACTTTGCGCCTTTATAGATATTAATTACATAGGTTTTCTTATCGCATTAAATTTGATAGTAGTCTTGGTTTGCGCCGCTTTTCCTTTTATGAAAAAGAACTATATATTTTTTCTACTGCTTGTCGTAAATTTAGCTTTGTATTTGAATAATATCTACACCCCTTTTGAAAGGCCAGAGCTTTGGACTTATAGCATACCTGCGCTGGCAAATGCCACATATGTGCTAGTCGCTTTAGTTTATGCTTCGGGATTTGTCGCTTTTGTCCCGCTTGCGGCATATATCTGTTTTTTATACTCGCTCTGCGCCGTTGCTTGCGGCATACGTGAAAAATTTCAAAGCTTACGCTAAATTTGCAATCAAAATTTTAAGCTGCTATTGCGTATAATTTCGCAGAATTTTAAGGATTGCGTATGAAAATATATTTTTATAAATTACTTCTAGGCATCTTACTGACGGGCGTATTCTCATTCTCGCTCGGCTTTACTTTATCGCACGTAGGTATCATATTAAATGCGGTTTTTGGCGTACCGCTATTGCCCTACGCTCCTTTTAAGGCCGAGCTCGCAAAAGCTATCTTAACGATAATCTCCGCATTTTATATCGCAAATAAAATTATTAATTTTCGCATTTTAGGCATCGATTGCAAGCTAAATTTTATATTTTTTATCGCCTTTTCGACGATAGGCGTGATTATCGTTTCTTTTCTGTCTCTGTTTTTGATTTTCGGCATGATCGTATGGCAGAAATCTGATACGGCATTTGCGGCGATGTGCCTATCCCTAGGATCGATTTGGACCGCTTGGCTATTTCATATCAGTGAATACAAGCTTGGGGCTTTCTTGCAAAATTGCAGCCCTAAAAGGAAATATAATATAGATAAAGTGCTAGTGTTCGTCATAATAATAGTAGTTGCGCTGATTTTTATATCGGCAGTAATATAACCTTTCATTTTAAAATTTTAAACCAGCCGTAGAATTCGTTCGCTTCCAGGTGCGGATCGCCCGCGCGAGATGTAAAAAGCGGTCGTAGCGCGGCATTTGTTCTAAAATTTCCCGCGTCCCTCATCTGCGCGCTGTAAAAAATAAGCGCATGGCTCGCAAACTGCGCAAACTCGTCAAACGAACTCGCCCCCGCCTCTATCATCGTGATTTTTGCGTCCGCAGGCAGCGAGCGCGAGACCTCTACCTTGCGATCTGCGACGCCGAAAAGCGGAATGCTCGCATCAAAATCCGAAAGCGCGCGGCGCGAGTATATCCAAACGTCGGGTGCGCGCAGCTTTAGATTTTGCGGCGCGACGCGCACGTCTAGCGCCAGCATATCAGCACTGCCCACCAAAGCGCTAATTTCATCAAATTTAGCCGCACGCACGTCCAACGTCGGTCTGTCGGAGCGCACAGTCTGCCCGCCCACGCCTATGTAATCACACACGCTGCGCAGCTCGTGCACGAATGCGCGCTGCTTCTCGCTGCCGATTCGCCCATGTACCGCGCCGTTTAGCGTGGCGTTGATTTTGATGAAGCAAAAGCCGCTCTCGCGCGCCATATAAAACGGTTCCGCAAGCTCCTCTGCCGCGGCAGAGCAAACGTCAAATTTCACCTCTATGCCCCCGCGGCGTAAAATTTCCGCGCCGCCCGCAGCCTGCGCATTCGTATCGCGCGCGCCAATTACCACGCGCGATAGCCCGAGCTGTGCCAAAAGCTCGGCGCAAGACGGGGTCTTGCCGCGGTGCGCGCAGGGCTCGAGCGTGACGTAGGCGCAAGCGCCGCGCAAAAGCCCGCCGTGGCGGTTTAGGATAAAATCGTAAGTGAAGCTCGGCTGCAAAAGCGCGCTTTTTAGAGCTTCTAGGTTTTGAAATTTAACGCCGAATTTGCGGGCGTATTCGCGGGCGAAATCCTGCGCGAAATTTGCATCCAGATCGCACAGCGTGGCGAAAACGGCGTTTACCTCGGCATGTAAAAAGCCCGCCTTTTTGTGCGCACCTATACCAAGAACTCTGCCGCCCTTATCCAGAAGCACGCAGCCCACGGCGGGGTTGGGTAGCGTCAAGACCTGATAGCGCCACGCCGCACGCAGCGCCAAATCCATATAAAATTCGTCGTTCATACAAAATCCAAAATTTAAATTGTCCCGCTCCGCCGCGATCGCTCAGCCGATTTTGCGACGAGCGAGCAACCTCGTCTGTTTGCAACAGATTGCACCCTCAGGCGCAAACCGACTAGCTCACCTGCGCCCTTCCTCGCTGCGCTGGATGACGCCGACCTCGCGCTTTAGCCTATCTGTAAGGCATTGAGCTTGCTTTAAACGCTAAATTATCAGAGCTTGCAAGCCGCGCGCCGTATGTGCCTGAGAGAAATTCCGCGCGGAAGCGAAACTGCGAAATCTTACCACAGGTTTTAGAATTTTATCCTAAATCGCAAATTTTGCGGCATCCGTTTCGTGCACGGACGGCACAAAAATTTACGCTTATCGTGTAAAAGAGCGTCTGCCGATAGCGCGGAAAAGCGGGCTTTGCGAAGTAAAATTTTAATAGGCGCCATGGCAGAACCGCAATCGAGCGTGAATATACAGTCCCAAAAGGCACGGCTTAATTTCAGCTCAAATTCAGGGGGGGGGGTAGAATTATATAATTTTTTTCAAAGGATTAAAATGTCTGAACAACCGACCGTTCAACCCCAATCAAACGTGCTTGGGATACTCTCCATAGTCTTCGCGATTTTAGGAATATTTTTTCTAGGGATCGTCTTTGTTCCGCTTGCGTTTTTGTGCGCGATCGCCGCGACCTATCAAGCCGTCAAAAAGCAAGCCTCGCTCGTAATAGCGATATTAGCGTGGATCCTTACGATCGTAGGGCTCATGACCTCGCCCGTACTGCTAGCCACGATCGGCATCTCCGCTTCATAGTCGCAAACATCCGCGCCGCCCAGCGAAATTAAATTATCAAATGAGCGGCGCGCAAACCTCCGCCCGCAGAGTTTTAAAACGTAAATTTATGAGCGGAATTTCGGCGTGGAATTTTACCGCTAAAGCGGGACCGGCGAAATTCTATAAAACGTTTTATTGAGGAAATTTTGAGATTAAGTCGTGCTTGCAGATGCAATTCACAATGCAGACGCCATAAACTCGCGGGCGTAGTGTTTTTACCGCGAACAATAAAACCTAAATTTACGACAAAACATAAAATTTAGAATTCTACTTTGCAACAAAAGGTTTGAAATTTTACCGCGTCAAAACAGCGCGTAAATTTTAAATTTAGCCGCTTTCGGGCGCGACGTAAAATTCCAAAGCAACGTGCAAGCGTTACTCAAAACTCACCACCGAGCAACGTAGCGTAAATTTTAAAGCAACGCAATTGTTGCGGAGCTTGCCTCTTAGCGGCGCAGTGTGAAATTTCAAAGCGCCGCCTAGTAGTGCGGAAAATTACCTTTTATCGGCGTAAGATAAAATTTCAAAGTAGGCGAGCAGCACCGGAATTTTAAAATTTTGCGCCGAGCGCCGCAAGAGATCAAGGGTAACAAGGAGCTGCCAAGAGCAACCTGGAGCTGTAAATTTCAAAAGCGATTTTAAAATTTAAACCTCAGAATTTAGAGCTGAAATTTCAAACTCGCAAATCCCGCGCGGTAAATTTTAAAGCCTTATTCGCAAAATTTCAAATCTGCGCGCAGAACTCTAAAGCTCCGCCGCTACCACTGCACGTAGGTTCGCGCCTTTTTGATCTCATCGAGTCGCACGCTTATCTCGCCGCCGTCCGTGCGCAGTCTAAGCACGCCGCCTTCGCAGCCAAGCACCTCGCCGCTTAGCTTCTGCCCGTCCGTGCGGCTTAGGCGCACCAGCTCGCCCACGGAGTTTGCGAAATGCTGCGGCTTGCTTAGCTTGCGCTCAAGCCCGGGCGAGCCGACCTCCAGCGTCCACTCGCCCTCAAGCGGCGGCTCCACGTCGAAAATCGGCGAAAGCAGCCTCGATAGCCGCTCGCAGTCATCCAGCCCCACGCCGCCCGCTTTCGTGATACTGATGCGATAGATCGTTCTGCCGTTTTCGCTCACCGTCTCCACGTCGTAAAGCTGCACGCCGCACTCGCGCGCCAAAGCCTTTAAATCAACCATTTTTGCGCAGCTCCTCCTCTATTTTGTCAAAAAGATCGTCCATTTTGTTTTGATACTCCAAGCGGTCGTCAAATTTGAAGTGAAACGCAGGGCAACGGTACCAGCCCTCCGCCTCGGCGCAGAAGTTTTGCAAATATCTCGCCACGCGGCCAAGCTTTTCGAGCACGAATTCCTGCTCGCGCTCGTCGAAGGCGTTTTTATCCAGATAGACGAACGCGTCGTAGCGCCCGCGCTTGCACTCTACGTCGGTGACGCACAGCCCGCGCAAAAGCTCGTCCTCAAGGCTCGCGAGCGCTTCGGGGATGAGCTGCTTTAGCACGCTTTGCGTGCGCAGTCTTCTGAGTTCGGTCGGATTCATCTTTACCTCGCTATCTTAAATCGCCGCAGATTATACGGCGCGGAATTTTAATTGCTCCGCCACGGAGCTTTATCTCGCATCCGTCTCGCGACGACAACGCAGAATTTTATCTCGCGTCTTTCAGCGACGAGAAATTTTATTTCGCTTGGGCATAACGATGCGGAATTCTATTTCACTTCGGCGTTGCGAAATATCCGTCCTGCGGCGACGCGGTCTGTTTAAATTTGACGCGGCTTGCGTCGCGCCGGAGCGTCCATTTAAATTCTGAGCGGTTTGCTGCGCGCAGGTATTGCAAGCGACGCCGCGCTTTTTAGAATTTCGCTCTTAAATTTTAAAAGGCACAATCTCGGCTTTGAAATTTTACTTTTAAATTTTAGCCCGCGCTTTGCGCTTAAATTTAAAACGCAGATCGCGTAGAATTTAATGGCTCGCATACAAAAGCTCGTCGCATAGCCGCACCGCTACCGCAGAAATATTTCCGCGCCAAGACGCGGTGCTATTCTGCGCTGCGCCCTGCTCGCCACGGCGCGTTATATTCGCTGCTGCGCTGCCGTTTTGACGGCGCAATAATACAGCGCGCGGCGGCACCCTCTTTGCGCTACGCTCGCTTACTGCGTCGATATTTACGATATCTGCTGCCATCTAGCGCCGCAATGACACCGCACGCCGTTGCGGTCTTATTTTGCGCCGCCTGCACAGCGCCGTCCTCCGCGTCGCTGTTTTTCCCACACTGCGCCGCTTCAAAATTTATCTTAAATTTTAAAAGCGCTTTGAGCTGCGCGAAATTTAAATTTTGCCGCTTTTAAATTTCAACTTTGCGATTAAATTTAAAATTTAAGTCGCGCGGAAAATTCGCAACCTGCAAGCGGCATAAAATAAAATTTGATCGCAAAGCTGCGCCGTAAAAAAATCTAAACATTAAAATTTCAAAACTGACGCTACGCGGCAGAGCCTCGCGCAGAAACCGACAAAATTTAAAGCTTTGTTCGCGCATTCCGCCGCTAAATTTAAAAGGTGAAATTTCACGCCCAAATTTTGCGAGCATAAAATTTCAAAGCGCGATCGAGGCTTAAAATTTAGCCGCAAGCCGTGCGAACGAAGCCAATGCCCACGCGGAATCCGCGAGCATTAATCGATCGTTGCCTGCTCCTCTTTTTGTTTGTAGCTTTCGATAAAATCGCCCACGCGCATATCGTCGTAGCCCTCGATGCCTACGCCGCACTCGAAGCCTTTGGCGACCTCTTTGGCGTCGTCTTTGAAGCGCTTGAGCGAGCTGACGTTGCCCTCGAAAACGATGACGCCCTCTCTGATGACGCGGATCTTCGCGCCGCGAGCGATGAGCCCGTCGGTAACCATGCAGCCCGCGATCTGCCCGATCTTAGGCACATTGATGACCTGTCGGATCTCGGCTTGGCCCAAGGCCTCCTCGCTGATGATCGGGCTCATAAGGCCGCTCAAAAGCGCCTTGATATCGTCGATTAGATTGTAGATGACGTTGTAGGTCTTAATCTGCGCGCCGCGCTCCTTGGCAAGCTCTTTGATCTCTCCCGTAGGACGGACGTTGAAGCCCAAGATCACGCAGTTTTCGCTAGCGCTTGCCAAGGCGATATCGTTTTGCGTGATACCGCCGATGCCGCTGTGGACGATATCGACCTTGACCTCGTCGTTGCGGAGTTTCTCAAGGCTTGCTTTGATAGCTTCCAGCGAGCCCGCAACGTCGGCTTTGACAATCACAGGCAGGCTTTTTAGCGAGCCTTCGGCGATCTTAGCGCTTAACTCGTCGATGGTGACCTTGGTCGATTTGCTAAGCTCTTTTTGGCGCTGATGCTCGTAAATTTTACTTGCATACTCGCGCGCTTCCTTATCGCTTGAAACGCCGATCAACGTCTCGCCCGCGCCCGGAACCTCGCTAAGGCCTATGATGACGCCGCATTCGCCCGGTAAAATTTGCTTTAGCGCCCTGCCCTTATCGTCGCTAAGCGCGCGCACCTTGCCGTACGCGATGCCCGCTACGACGGTGTCTCCGACGCGTAGGGTGCCGTTTTGCACGATGACGGTGGCAACGGCACCGCGCCCTTTTTGAAGGGAGCTTTCGATGATGGTTGCCTTAGCTTGCTTGCTAGGATCGGCTTTGAGCTCCAAAAGATCAGCTTGCAAAAGCACGATCTCTAATAAATTTTCAATTCCCTCGCCCGTTTTTGCGGAGATCGGCACGAACTCGTAGCTGCCGCCCCACTCGGTAGGCATGATGTCAAGCTCTGCAAGCCCGGTTTTTACGAGATCGGGATTGGCATTAGGCTTGTCCATCTTATTTATCGCGATGATGATCGGAACATTTGCGGCCTTGGCATGCGCTATAGCCTCCTTAGTCTGAGGCTTGACGCCGTCGTCTGCCGCCACTACGATGATTACGATATCGGTAACCTCGGCTCCGCGCGCTCTCATCGAAGTAAAGGCCTCGTGACCAGGAGTGTCGATGAAGGTGATCTTCCTGCCGTTTTTCTCGACCATATACGCGCCTACGTGCTGCGTGATGCCGCCCGCTTCGCCGCTTGCGACGCGCGAGTTTCGTATATAATCAAGCAGGCTCGTTTTGCCGTGATCGACGTGCCCCATAATGGTGATGACAGGCGCTCTAGCGATTAAATTTTCTTCGCCTTCGCTGTCCTCGTAAGCCTTGATGTAGTCAAACTCCTGCGCCTCATCGATGATATTTACCTCAATGCCAAATTCGCTTGCTAAAATTTCTATCGCGTCCTCGTCCAAAAAGTCGTTTTTCGTCGTCATCATCCCGAGCGCAAATAACTTGCCGATGATCTCGCTAGGCTGCTTTTTGATCTTATCGGCGAACTCATAGACGCGGATCTCTTTTGGGATATTTACAGAGCTTACGATTTCGCTACCCTGCTCGCGAGGGGCTTTTTTATGCTTTTTGCGACCGCCGCGACTTATGCCACCTTCGCTACTAAAAATTTGATTCTGCGAGGCGCGATAAATATTAGGTTGGTTTTTACTTTTGGTGCGGTTTTCGGTTTGGATCGGTTTGACGGTGAAATCGGGCATTACCACGACGTCTTCGTCCTCGATGACGATATCCGCCATCTCGTGATCAGGAATTATGTCAATTTTAAGGGCGTCCTCTTTTTTAGCCGCGGGGGCTTTTTTCTTTTCGACCTTTTTCTTTTTCAAATTTAGTTCAGCGTTTGAGAAGATCGCCTCTAGGCTCGCACTTATCTTTTCGCGCCTAGGCTCGGTTCTATCTTGTGCCGCCGGGGCTTGAACTTCCTTTTTCTTTTTTACGATGACTAAGCCGCGGCGCTTTTGCAAGCTCTCGCTAGCAATGCTATCGCCGCTGTTTATCTGCACCGGAGCGGGCTTTGAGGCGGCGTTTTGCTTCTCCTCTTTATCCTGCGGGGCGGAGAAAATTTCTTCTTTTTG
Source organism: uncultured Campylobacter sp. (assembly GCF_937996225.1). GTDB lineage: Bacteria > Campylobacterota > Campylobacteria > Campylobacterales > Campylobacteraceae > Campylobacter_B. The sequence continues at coordinate 13,203 of NZ_CALKTC010000030.1, forward strand.
ATTTTGAGATTTTTCGGTTTTTACCTCGGGCTCTTGCGTACGCGCTTTTTCGTTGCTAGGCTCTTTGGCGATCTGCGAGGACTCTTTGGATTCGGAAGCTTTTAAGCTTTCCGCCTTTTTAGGGCTCTCTTTTTTAGCGGTTTTTTTAGTTTCGCTCTGTTTTTTAGCGGGCTTACTCTCGTCCTCTTGCGCTTTTTCGGAACTTTTCTTTGCGGGCTTTGACTTTTTCCCCGGCAAAATTCCCGTCTGGATATAATCGTAAATAGCGGCAGCTTCTTCTTCGCTTACTTTATTCGACGCGGTTTTTACCTTTTTAAAGCCCATCTCCTGCGCTTTTTCGATTATCTCTTTGCTTGCGTATCCAAGCTCGTCCGCGATATCTTTAATCAGAACACCCATTTAAAACCCTCTCCTTGATATGTCCCAAATCTGCGCTAGACGCAAATTTAGATAGATATTTTGAAATTTTTTCTTTTTGATTTATGCAAACGTCGCAAATATAAAATTGTCTGTTTGAGCTTATATTTTTAAAATTTTGCAAAAAGGCGTGGAGTTCACGCTTGGCGAAGCGCCCCTTGCAAATAACGCACATCCTAATCGGTTCGCTCATGCGATTATATCTTTATTTTTCTTAGTCAATATTAAAGCCGCCATTATCGATATCTAAAATTTCGACGCGGAAGTTTTTAAAATTTTCGCTAAGGCAGGCCTTAAGCTTCGCGGCGTCGCTTTTATAAACCAAATTTAAAAAGCTTGAGCCGCTACCGGAGAGCGAGCTCATAAGCGCGCCGTTATCATAGGCGATCTCGCGCAGCTTAAAAAGCTGCGGAAGCACGCCCATGCGCATCTGCTCGTGCATCTTATCGATACAGGCATAGCGCAAGCTGTCGTAATCGCGCCGCATAAAGCAAGCGGTTAGAAACGCCGCGTGCGAGAGGTTGCTAACGCAATCTTTGATCGAAAAGCTCTTAGGCAGCTTGCCCCGCGATTCATTCGTAGGCATCGGCGTATCGGGGATAACGACGACGGCTTGCAGATCTTGCGAAATTTCGCATTTTTGCGTGCGAACCGTCTTGCCGTCTACGACGCTGCTGACAAAGCCGCCGAGCGTCGCGGGCGCGATATTATCAGGGTGATTTTCATATTCCAGCGCCGTGTTTAAAATTTTAGCGCGATCGATCTCAAAGCCGCAAACTTTATAAGCGCTTGCGATAGCGCCTACGATCACAGCCGAGCTGCTGCCCAGCCCGCGCGAAAACGGGATGTTGTTGTGAAAGGCGAATTTAAAATTTAACTCTTGCCCGCCGCCTAGTTTTCTGTAAATTTCATTGAAAATATTCAAAAAAGCGTTGCCCTTCTTAAGCCACGCTCTGTCGCTACCCTCGCCGCTAAGCGATACGCAAAAAAACTTCTGCTCGGTAATCTCTACTTCGTTAAATAGCCCTAGGCTAAGGCCGAGCGCATCGAAACCGGGACCTAAATTCGCGCTCGTCGCAGGAATTCTTATAATCAAATTTTCTCCTAAACCGCTTCTATGATGTAATTTGGAAGTATATCATCGCTTTTATTTAAAACCGATAAATCCTGCGGCAAAGATAGCGCGGCGGGGGCGCATTTTTTCATCCTGATTTCGCCGCGTTCGTAAACGTAGCTGAAGTTTTTGTTCGCTCTGATCGGCCCGAAGCCGCTTAGCTCAAAGCCGCTGATCGCGTACAGCGGCACATCAAGAGCGATGCTAAGCGTGCGCAAAATCACGTAGCTTACCTTCATACCCATGAAGCTGCCGGGGGTATTTGCGTAGACGAGCTCTTTGATTTTATAAGTTTTTAAAATTTCGCTAAATTTAGCGACCAGAAATTTATCGGCTTTTTCGCCTTCAACGCTTGCAAATTCCGCTATCTTAGCGCCGTTTTCATACACACCGAGTAGGCATGGAGAGCTAAGAGCAGCGATTAGAATTTCAACCTCTTTGATTTTGCAGCCTTAAGCAAAGACTTTTTGATATTCGCGTACAACCTCGGCGGTAAGATCTACTAGCTCGAAATTTTTAGTGTCGGCAAGGACTGCCAAAGTGAGCTTATGATTTAGATCGTGGCTTCCCGCAAACGCCGTATAATCGCCCAAAATCGGAGCGCCCACGAGCGCAAGATCGCCGATCGCATCTAAAATTTTATGGCGGACGAACTCGTTTTCAAAGCGCAATCCCTCGGGATTTAAAATTTTATTCTCATCGATTACGACGGCGTTTTCTAAGCTGCCGCCTAGAGCTAACCCCATTGAGCGTAGCGCCTGCACGTCTTTCAAAAATCCAAACGTGCGCGCTCGCGAAATTTCTTTAAGATAGGCTTTTTTGCTAAATTCAAAAACATAGTGCTGAGTGCCGATGAGCGGATGGCTAAATTTAATTGTATAATCAAATTTAGGGCTCTTGCTCGGGCTTAGCCGTACGAGCTTATCTCCCTCGCGAATCTCCACGGCACGCTTGATGATGAGAGCTTTTTTATTCGCGTCAAGCTCTCTTACTCCCGCTTCATCCAAAAGCATACAAAAGCTCGCCGAACTTCCGTCCATCACAGGAATTTCATTAGCATCGACGATGATACGGATATTATCAATACCATAGGCATTAATGGCGCTCATTAGATGCTCTATTGTTGATATATAGCCCTTCTCATTTCCTACGACGGTCGCCATCTGTGTATTTATGACGTTTTTTGGCTCGGCTTTAAAACTAACGCCAAGATCGCTTCTATAAAATACGATTCCACTGCCCGCTTCTAAAGGCTCTAACGTAAGTCTGATAGGCTCACCTTTGTGCAGCCCGATGCCGACGTTATGGACTTTCTTAGCTATCGTTGTCTGTCTCATTTCTATCCTCGTTTTCATTAACTCGCGCATTATAGCGAAAATTTTAAAATTTACTTACCTTTTTCTATTACTTTTTTGGACGATTCTAAGACGTCGGTAATGTTATCTTTCATCCACTTAGGATCCATCCACTCCTCGGGTCTTACGTCCACACCCTGAACTACGATGCCAAAATGCAGATGATCTCCGAAAGCAAAGCCGCTTGAGCCCGTCTGTGCTAGAATGTCGCCCGGCTTTACGTCGCTGCCCACACTTAACTGCGTCGCCGAGCAGTGTCCGTATATGCCGTATAAGCCGAAGCCGTAGTAAATTCCTAAATTTAATCCGAAAATTCCGTTTTCCTGCGCAAAAACTACCTTGCCGTAGTTGCTCTCTTTGATATCGGCGTTTGCAACGCTTGCTAGATCAAGCCCCATATGCCAAGACTCACTTACTTGTTCATCGTTCATAAAAAATATCCGATGATCGGCAAAGCTTGCTACCGCTGCACCTTTAGCAAGTGGATAAAAAGGCTTTAGCTCAAATCCATTTATTTTATCCTCATACACCGCGCTAGTAGCAGCGTGCAGATCATCTCCGTTTTTCTTACGCAGAGTTTCATTTACAAATTTAAATTTCTCCAAATCGCTCATTGAGTTAAAATTCTGCGCGTATTGGCTAGCCAGATCACTTACTTTGCCGTTAATAAAACCCGAATTTAGCTTGATAGTAGAGACTTTATATTTTTTGTCCTGATAAAAATATTTGATCTGCGAAATGCTTTCATTGCCTGCACGATCGGTAGCAACCGCTTCTGCGCGAAATTCCTCCAAATTTGCAGGCCACGCTACGAGAGACGCATAATAGCCATCTTTTACGAAAGGAATCGCTTTAAAAATTTTGCCATAGTTGGTTTTGACATAGACTTCGTTTAGGCGCTCGTCTCTAGCTGAGAATACGACTACAGCGCTACCACCTTTGGTGATTTTATAGGATTGATTGATGATATTTATGACGGGCTTTTTGTCGTCTATTATTATATTTGCCGTTTTTACGCTCTTATTTCCTTGCGCAAAATTCCACGAGCTAATGTCGTTTGCAAAAACCTCGAGCTTGTAGTTTTTATCTTTATTAAGCATCAAATTTTTAGGAAATTGCACGGCAAGCTCTAGCGTAGTTTGCGGAACGTTCAGCTCCTCATTTAGTAGTGGTATCGTGCTGGCTCCATCGTTTAAATTAACGCGAACGAGCTTAATGCCGGTATCGTCTGAAATTTTAATCTTTAAAGGCGAGGTTAAATTCCAATAAATTTCATTTTCCAGCGCAATTTGCGGAGGATTTTTTTCAAATTTAGGCGAGGTAAAAATTCTAAAGATTCCATAAACCAAAGCGCATATTACAATAAGAAATATTAAAATTTTAAGCTTCGTTCCATTGCCATTTCTACGCATAAAAGAGCCTTTGATATGATTTTAGAGCGCGATTTTACAAGCTTAATTTAAATTATCGGTAAAGCGAGGCAAAATTTAACGCAAATGTTTAGCGATTTACGAGGCGATTTAAAATTTTAAATTCTAGCGATTTTAGAATCTCAAAATTTATTAGCTTTAAAATTCAGTGGCGCGCTAAATCCTATGCAGTGAAATTCCGCGCACAACAAAGCGGCGTCTATCGTATATATAGTAATCTTTAAAATTTCAATATTAGAATTTCTTTAAATTATGCTAATGGCTTGTATTGATTTTTTAGAACTCTTGTGCTTAAAATTTTACCATACGAATGAAATTCTAAACTATCTTGATAACTAAAATTCTAAAAAATTCAAAGCAAGCTACGCGTTTAAATTTCATCCTAAGCCGAGCAGAATCCCAATTAAAATTTAGCTCAAACCGCCTACAATAATTCGGCTGCAAATTAGCGCGACAAGAAAAGTCAAAATTGCAGCGTTATTAAATTTTAAAGCGTGCGGTAGAAAATTCTACGCACGCCACAGCGTTCGCAAGTCGCCGCGTTTAATTAAATCTAGCACCGATGCTAAATTCGAAGCTATTTGTGTCATCGTGCGGTTTTTTATTAAGCGGCTTGACGAAGTATAACTGCAAAGGCCCCATCGGCGTCATCCACTCGATACCAGCACCCGTGCTGTAGCGCTCCTCTTCATTCCAGTCATGATCGCCGATCATTCCGTAGTCAAAAAACGTTACAAAGCGCATTTTAAGCCTATCAACTACTGGAAAGCTTAGCTCAAAGGAGTTATTGAAGCTCTGCATGCCGCCTGTTTCGATATAGCGGCAATTATTTGCATTTAAGCAAATCTCTTTTTTCGGGATACTGCGACCTTCGTAGCCTCTAATGCTTTTCATTCCGCCTAGGAATAGCTTTTCGTTGATCGGGATCTTTTTATTACCTTCCCACATATAGCCCGTTGCAGCTTTGTATCTAAAGATAATATCGTGATCAATATAATCTCGCAAGCCAAAGTAGTAGTTAAACGATCCTCGCGCCTTGGTGTAGTCCATATCGCCACCAAGACCCGCGTATTCTAAGCTAGCACTTGCGATCATACCGCTTCTTGGCAAGTAATAATCATCGGTGCTATTATATGTAATAGACGGGATGATCGAGCTTTTTAAATTCTTGCCATCTAAATAGCCTGCTTTGGCGTAATATTCGTTTAAGCCCTTAATCTCGCTTTTTTCGAGATAATATGTAAGACTTACGTCAGTATTGCGCCCGATCTTGCGACCGCCCGTGATTGAAAATCCGTAAGATTTCTCATCGTAATCGTCCCAGTCATAGTCGTTGGCAAAGATCGATCCGCCTAAGCTATACTCAGAATCAAACACTCTAGGATTGGTTAAGCTCAAGCGTCCGCTTAACTGATCGTCGCTCTTTTCGACCGAGAATGCGCCGTGAAGGCCAGTACCGAATACGTTACGATCGCTGATACCGCCGCTAAGTAAAATTCCATCCTCGCTGCCATATCCGATACCACCCGTGATAGAGCCTGTAGGAGCTTCTTTGACTGCGACTTCAAGATCGATCTGATCGTTAGAAACGCGGTTTTCTTTAATCTCCACCTCATCGAAATATCCCGTGCGTTTTAAAGAATTTAACGAATCGTTGTAGTCGGTTTTGCTATATAAATTTCCCTCAGTCAGATACATCTCGCGGCGGATGACCTTATCCTCGGTCTTATCGTTACCCGAGATCGTTACGTTTCTAATATAGACTTTATCCTCAGGGATGACTTGATACGTGATAGCGACCGTGCGAGCTTCTTTGTCCTGCTTAGTCTTAGGCACGATACGCACGTAGGCATATCCCTGATCCGCGACTAAAGTCTCTAGCGTATTCATATCGCGGCGCAAACGTTCGGAATTCATTGTATCGCCCTTTTGAAGCTTGAAATCGTCCAAAACCTTTTCTTTATCAAGCTTGATTATATCTGCAGGATATTCGATATCTACGGAGCTTACGGTGTATTGCTCGCCCTCGCTGATATAGTAGGTAAGATCGGCAGTGTAATTATCCATATCAGCATTAAGTAGCGGCGCAGAAACCTGCGCATCTAAGTAGCCTTTTTTATAATATTCTTCTTGAATTCTATTTGCGTCGTTAGGAAGCTCAGCGGTTTTTACCTTGCCGTCGTTAAAGCCCCACATCCAGCCCAGCATCTCGCGTTCTTTATTGGCGACGGATGGCTCTATATCGTCATAATCGAGCTTGTCTGCGCCTACTAAATTTACCTTATCGATGATGATATTTTCGCCGCGATTTACCTCGATCGTTAGCAAGATTACCGATTTATCGTCGTTTATCGGCTTTGGATAAAATTCCACCACGGTGTCAAAAAAGCCTTTGACTTCGTAGTATTGCTTGATGCGGGTCTCCGCTTTTTTAGCAGCCACCTCATCGTAAACCTGACCCGGACGCAAGCCGATGAGCTCGTTTATCTTATCGCGATCATTGGTAACTACGTTTTTGATCTCGACCTTAGCGATGGTCGGTTTTTCGGTTACGTTGATAGTGACCGCGCCGCCTTGTTCGCTGATATAAACGTCGCTGAAATAGCCCTGCTCAAATAGCTTCGAGATCGCAGCATTGGTGTTTTCGCCGTTAAGCTCATCGCCTACCTTAAGTCCTGAAATTTGCTGTGCGACCTGTGGAGAAAGATGCCTTAGCCCTTCAAATTTAATGGATTTTATCTGCGCGGCGCATGCCACGGAAATCCCGCCTACTAAGAGTAAAAAAACGCTTTTTTTCATAAAATTTTACCTAAAAACGAAAATAATTTGCGTATAATACCACATTAAAATTAAAACTTGCATATATCAAAAAGGAATTTTATGAAGATAGGAATTATCGGCTTGGGTCTCATCGGCGGCTCTCTTGGGCTATGTCTAAAAAGCACCAAAATCATCAGCGCCGTCTATGGCTGCGACATCAGCCGCGAAAACGAAAAAGAAGCTCTGAGACTTGGGCTCGTGCATGAAATTTTAAGCCTAGAGCAAATGAAGCAAAGCTGCGACGCGATCTTTCTTGCAATCCCCGTGGAGGCAATTATTGAGACGTTGCAAAAACTAAGCGACTGCAGAAGTGAAACGACAATCATCGATCTGGGAAGTACGAAATTTAAAATTTTGCAAAGCTGCCCGCCGCAAATCAGACGAAATTTCATCGCGGCCCACCCGATGGCGGGCACCGAAAATTCCGGTCCGCAAGCGGCGTTTAAGGAGCTTTTAAACGGCGCGGTAGTCGTCATCTGCGACGACCACGGCGCGGACGAGACGCACGTCAAGCGCGCGGTCGAAATTTTTTCATTCGCAGGGATGAAGATCGTATTTATGGACGCAAAAAGCCACGATCACCACGTAGCGCTCATCTCGCATCTGCCCCACGCGATCAGCTACTCGCTCGTAAACAGCGTGCTAAAAGAGGAAAATCGCCGCAATATCATAAATCTCGCAGGCGGTAGCTTCTCGGGCATGAGCCGTATCGCCAAGAGCTCGCCGCAGATGTGGGTCGATATTTTTAAGCAAAACCGCATAAACCTGCTGGGCGCGATCGAAGCCTTTAAAAACGAGCTTGAAATTTGCGTACAGATGATTGAGGACGAGCGCTGGGACGAGCTTGAAGCGTGGATGTATGAAGCGCGCAAACTAAGGGATATTATTTAAAATTTACCCGCATGGCTAGGCTGCGCGACGGACGCTGCAAGAACGCGTCTTTAAATTCTAAAATTTTGCCTTCAAACAGCCCGCACAAATTTAAATTTTAATACGTGCGAGCCTGGATACAAACTCAAAAATCTATGCATTCCTGCGTGAAAATTTTCTTTGAGGGAAACTCCAGCGCGCAAAGCCTCGCCTTCTCGCCCCAGTGCTTTTTATAAACACAGCCCAGATCGATATTTGCGCTAAATTCCGTAATGACGGGCTTTTTCACCGGCGTGTGCCCGTAGACATTAAAAATTCCATCATTCGCGCTATCATCTCCGCGCCCGCTTAGCACGTGAGCGGCGAAGCTTTTCGCGCGCTCTGCATCGTGTCTAATCCCCCACGCGCGACCCACTGCGGAGTGCGATACGACGAGGGCGCGACCGCTTTCATCACACAAATCATATTCCAGGTAAATCGGCAGCCGCGAGACAAACCGCAGATGCTCCTTGCATTGCCTCGCGCCTCCGTGACGATAATACGACGCTAGCGTCGCTTCACCGCCGTTATTAAACAGCCAGCTTTCGTCCAGGCTAAAAAACGCATAAGGGTCGTTTGAGCTCGTAAATTTGCCCGTTTTTGCGCATCTTAGGGCAGTTTTTGCGTTGCTCACAAAGCGCTTTTCGTGATTGCCCATCACCGCGTCATATCCGCGGACGCACACAAATTCAACCACATCCGCACTCGCAGGACCTCGGTCGATCAGATCGCCCACGAAGCAAATTTTACTATCAAATTTATGCGGCAGCTGCTCTATTAACGCCAAAAGCGATCTGTAGCAGCCATGCACGTCGCCGATGATGTAGATATTTTCCATAATTTCTCCTTAAATTTTAACGCCCTCGCCTTTTAACGCGCGGGCTGTGATTGTAAGCGGTAGATAAAAGCTCTGCGCTAAATTTTAAAATTTCGCGCGCTAGGACTTGGGCGGATAAATCTGCTTTAAGACCCTATTTACGACGAATAGAGCAAGAATATAAGCTACAAAAATGCTGATTATTAAATCACCTCCGCACCACCTAAACATCATAGCAATCGCTATCCCGACAAGGGGCGATACAATTAAAACCGCTACGGTAGGCAAAAATAGATTGACGAAAAAATCCACAAACTTACCAAAATCTTTTAACTTTGCGGCAAGTATCGCACATATCCAGCAGAAAAATATCCAAAAAAATAGGAAATATGCGAATTTTTTCTGTAGCCATTCTATAGGATCGTCAAACTGGGCGCTAGATGTGTAAAAAAACGGTTCTATCATAAAATCGGCCAAACTCGAAACGCACATCAAGTAAAAACTCATCGAAAATGCGCAGGCTATAATTTTTAAAATAATCATCAAAACTCCTAAAATTCTAAATTTAGGCGAAAAATTCCTCGATTAGCCGAGTCATTTCGCTCTCAGCGGCGACGTGGTTGATCTGCTCGCGAAAGCTTGCGGCATTTTCGCGCCCCTTGGAGTATTCGTGCAGATGCTTGCGAAATATCGCCACGCCGTGGCTGCCGTAATGGCTTAGCATTTGAGCGAAATGATAGAGCACGACCTCCCTTTTTAGCGCGTCGCTTGCCTGTTCGCCCGTTTTGATCTCGCGAAAGATCCACGGCCTACCGATTACCGCGCGACCGATCATCAGCGCGTCTGCGCCGCTAAGGTCTCGCACTGCGGGCGCATTGGAGGAGTTTATGTCGCCGTTTGCGATCACGGGGATTTGCAGCGCGCGTTTGGCTCTCGCAATCGCGCCGTAATCCACTGCCGCGCTGTATCCGCCCGCTCTGGTACGTCCGTGAATAGCGATAAAATCAGCTCCTGCGCTCTGTACGGTGCGCGCGATATTTTCGATATCCACAGCGCCGAAGCCCAGCCGCACCTTCGCGCTCGTAAATTTTTTATTCGAATACTTTTTGATAGTCCCAACCAGGCGCGATAGGCGGGGTAGATCAAGCAGCAGCGCCGAGCCGGCGCCCTGCTTTACGACTTTAGGGACGGGGCAGCCGCAGTTTAGATCGATGCCGTCGATGCCGTCAAATTTATTGATGAGCAAAACCGCCTTTTTTATGATTTCCGCATCGCTGCCTGCGATCTGCACGAAAAATGGGGTTTCGGCTGCGTTTTTTTCGAGCATCTTTAGCGTCTTTTCGCCCTCAAAAACAAGGGCGTTTGCGCTTATCATCTCGCTTACGGTAGCGTCGCAGCCGAATTTTTTCACTACGCCCCGCAGCGGCGGATCCGAAAAGCCCGCCAAAGGCGCCAAAAATAGAGGATCCCTTTTAAAAAAATCTTCCGTCATTTTAAATTTCTCATTTTGATTTCGTTTGAATTTAAACTTTTAAATTTAACGCCGCAGCGCTTGCAGCGGGTTTTGCCGCGAGCTTTAAAATTTTAAATTTCATAGGCTACGTATTCACATTTAGGCGCGAATTTTATTTTTAAGCTTAGCTAATTTGAGTGGTGGCAAAACGGCAGCAAGGATGATCGCCACCAAATTTTATTTGCACGGCAAACCCAACAAGCAGCTTGCAAAACGCCGCACGGATTTTAAAATTTCAGCACTTTTATTCAGCTAGCAAGTCTTGCGCTTTACGTTTAAATTTTAAATTTCATCGCATAAATACAAAACCCGTTTACACGCGCACTACGCAAGCAAATCTTTTAAATTTTACCGCTTACGCGCATTGATTTTTCGATAAATTTTGAAATTTAAAATTTGCGCGAGTTAGAATTTTGCCCGCACTTTAAATTTTATCGCGCAGGCTGTGTTTGATAGCCGCACAGATCGTAAAAAGCAGCCTCTCTTACCCGCATAAAACGAACTCATAAAATTACCGAGCTAAAATAACAGCGACGCAGGGACGTTTTTGCCGTTGTCTCGCAAAAATAGCAGAATTTTAAACTTCTCAAACTCGTCGCCGTCGGCGAGGCTTAGTTGCTCTCTAAACTCGTCGATCATGCCAAGCTCATATAGCGCGTACAGATATGCCTCGGTCGCTTCTTGATTCTCGTTTTTGAGCCGCTCGAAAAAGGCTTTGTATTGCTCTGGAGCGAGATGATTTTTTAGCTTTTTAGCAAAGCCGATAAAATCCTGCTCGCTAAATTTTTCATTATTTACGAGATCGAAAAGCTCCTCGCTACTGATCTCAAAGCTCGCGTCATTCACCGCGCGATCCACTAAAATATTTACCTCGGCTATATCTTGAGGAATTTTATAGGCCTTGATCTTATCGTAGCTTCCTTTGGCAAGCGCTACGGCATAGGCTTTTTTAGTGATATTTTCGCTATAAACGCCCTTAGTTTTTAAAATTTCATACGCATATGCAGGCTCGGCGTCGAGGCGATTGAGCTCGTTTTGCAAAAATAGTCCGTTATCTTTAGGCAGTTTATATTTTCGCAGATCCGCCACTTCGCCGTTTTTAACCTTCTCGATAACGCCTATGACCTCTTTTAGATCCTCATTTTTGACATCTATTCCAGTGCTATCGTACCACGGAGATAAAATTTTAGTAAGCTCGCTCGGGTCTTTAAAATACTCGGTTTTGAAGTCTTTATTGGTATCAAGACCCAGCAAAACCTCTTTACTCATCGCATCGTATGCGCTTAGATCCTTTGCGATCGCCCTTTTTGTGCGGTAAAACGCAAAGCTGTGAAAAACGATATGAAAAATCGCCAAAATCATATATAAAATTAACGGCAGTATGATCCACACCGCCACAGGAAGCGTAAGCGTAAAACCGAAAAGCCCCAGTGTATAGCTACTGCTTTGCTGCGTAAAAACTAAAATCGCGACGATTGCGATATAGACGATCGAATATAAAAAGAATTGCTTGGTTTTCATAGCTAACTCCTATTTTGCTTTTCCGCCTGTTCCTTGCACGAAATGCACAATCTCGCCTCTGGATTTACCTTAAGACGCTCTAAGCTTATCTGCTCGCCGCAGCTCTCGCAAAGCCCATAAGTGCCGTTTTCGATACGTTTAAGCGCGCTTTCAATCTCTAAAAACGCCTTTTGTTGATTAACATTGAGCGAGTATTCGATGCTTAAATCCGTATTCATGCTCGCTACGTCAAAATCATCCGCAGCTTTATTTTCGCGCAATTCCGAAATTTCATTTACAGAGCTATTAATATTGGCGATGAGTTGCTCTCTTTTTTCTTCTAAAATTTTCTTGTAAAATTTCAACTCGTTTTTCTTCATTCTTTCCCTTTATTTGTGATATGGATGGTTTGCGTTAATGCACAGCGCGCGAAAAATTTGCTCAAAGAGCAAAAGTTTAGCGATTTTATGCGCTAACGTAAGCCTGCTAAGACTGATTATTTTATCGGCTTTTACCTTAAAATTTTCACTAAGCCCATAAGCGCCGCCGATGAAAAACGACACGCTACTTTTATCCTTTAGCATACTCGCAAATTCCACACTATCTAGCTCCTGCCCGCGCTCATCCAAAGCTACGACGTAGCCGCTAAGGCGCGGCAGATAAATTTCATCGTACGCCCTAAGCGCTAGCTCAGCAGATGTGCTTTGCGCGCGAGCGATATTAGCATTAAAAAACGTCTCATCTCGCACCGCGGCAAATTTAGCCGCCATTTTTTTATAATCGCTTATCGCGCCTGCGAACTCGTCCGCGCCCTTTTGGATGGAATTTACCGTTATCTGCACTACTCTTCGCTTCCCTCTTCGTGCAGCGATTTGTCACTCGTGTCGTCAATCTGCACAGCGTTTTTGCTCAGCACGTTGATTATATCGCTTAGATACTGCCTCATCTCGGCTCTAGGAACGATCGCATCAATTAATCCGTGCTCGAGCAGAAATTCCGATCTTTGAAAGCCCTCCGGCAGATCCGCGCCGATAGTTTGCTTGATGACGCGCTGTCCGGCAAAGCCGATAAGAGCGCCGGGCTCTGCGATGATGATATCTCCCAGCCACGCAAAGGACGCGCTCACGCCGCCCATCGTAGGATCGGTAAGAATAGATATGAAAGGAATTTTATGCTCGGATAAAATTTTAAGCGCGGCAGAGGTTTTGCTCATCTGCATTAGCGAAAAGGTGCTTTCTTGCATCCTAGCACCACCGCTTGCGCTTACGATGATTAGCGGCTCGTTTTTATCGAGGCTACGCTTTACGGCACGCACGATCTTTTCGCCCTCCACGGAGCCCAGGCTTCCGCCCATGAAGTTAAAATCAAACACCACGAGCTGAATTTTTTGGCGACTTATAGCGCCCTCGCCCGCGATCACCGCACTAAACCTGCCCGTTTTTTCCTTGCTCTCGGAGATGCGCTTTTTGTAGGATTTTTTATCGACGAATTTTAGTGGATCAACGGGCTGCAAATTTTGATCGTACTCCACGAAAGAGCCTTCGTCGCAGATCAGATCGATGCGAGCCTGCGCGTCAAAACGAAGGTGATAGTTACACTTGGGGCAAACGCTATGATTTTGCTCGACCTCTTTGCAATACATCAATGCGCCACATCCCGGGCACTTTATCCAGTGCGTAGGAGCTTCGCTCGGCGCAGGTTGCGTCCTACGTATTTTTGAAAATAGATCTCCAAAATTCATATGATTTCCTTTAAATTCTATGAAATGAAACTTTTGATTATAACCTAAAATTCTTTATTTAAATTTATATGTGAATTTCGCTAAAATAGAAAAATGCAAGGATTTATATTAAAAACGACCAAAGTTAGGGATGAGGACTGCATCGTAGACGTGCTAAGCGAAAGTGCGCTCGTGCGTGCGTACCGCTTTTACGGCGCGCGCCATTCAAACATCATCCAGGGCTATAAGATCGACTTCGAACTCTCGCAAAATCAAAACTTCCTCCCTCGTCTTAGCGGCGTGATGCATCTGGGATACTCGTGGCTCGGAAACCGCGAGAAGCTTTTGTTTTGGCAGCAGTTTATGCGGCTTTTGCACGCGCATCTAAAAGATGCCGAGCATCTGGATAAATTCTATTACGAGCTGCTAAACCACGCTGCTATGCGCTTTGGCAAACAAAATCCGCGTCGCATAATCGTAGAAAGCTACGCCGAAATTTTAAAATTTGAGGGGCGGTTGCACGACGAGCCATATTGTTTTTTATGCGACGAAGAAATTTTAGAAAATATCGCGCTATGCCGCGGCTTTTTGCCCGCGCACGAGCATTGCACGCAAAGAGCGGGCTTTGCGCAGGATGAAATTTTAGAATTTTTACGAAGCAAAAAGACACTAAATTTAAACGACGAAACGGTAGAGAGGCTCTACGACATAACGCTTGAGGGACTTTGATCTGTAGCGCGTTTGATGTGGACGTAAAATTTCAAAGCTTGGGTGCTAAATTTTAAAATTCAGCAGAATTTCAAAATTTTATGAACGGATGATTTTGTACTTTATCTGCCTTTTCTCGCGCAAAGCCAAACAATCGCATTGCGCGGGGTTTGCATTAAATTTTAACTAAACTAGCTAAAAAGCTTTTTCATCGCCTTAAAAAACATTGCGGTGAGCGGATTTGATTTACCTGAGACCTTTGCGATCCAGCTCTCGTAGGTTTCGCCTTTGCTCTTTAAAAAGTCCACGAGCGCCTTTTGGCTAGCCTGCATACCGCCGTTTCTTTCAGCATCCAGCAATGCCCTATAAATTGGCTCTATAGTTTCGATCGCGGATCTTGGTGGAGCCTTGCGAAATGCCGTGTATTCGGTGATCTGCCCTGTTACAGGGTCTTTTTTAGAAGTAAATTCCGTAATGACCCAATAAAAGCGCCCATCTTTGGCTAAATTTTTAACCACGGCGGTAAAATCCTTGCCTTGTTGTATCGTATCCCACATGAGCTTAAACGCTATGCGCGGCATGTCCGGATGTCGGATGATGTTATGTGGCTGCCCCAAAAGCTCAAGCTCACTATAGCCGCAAATCATACAAAAATACGGATTTGCAAACGTGATAATGCCCTTTGGATCGGTTTTGGAAACGATATAGCGCTTCTCATCTAGTTTGATTTCCTGATTAATCGGAGTTGGTCTTTGCATTTTTAATCCTTTGCTTAAAAATTTATTGCAGAGTATATAAAATTTTTCTTTTCAGAAATATTAAATTTTCGTTAAATTTTTATAAATGTTAAATCTTTAAGTGAATTTTTAAAATTTAATGTATAATCTCAAATCAAAATTTCAAAAGGCAGCGCGTTGAAAAATCCCTTCCTATCGCTTAAATACTCAAATTTTAGAATTTATTGGATCGGGATGAACCTCTCGCTGATCGGTTCTTGGATGCAAAGCGTCGCACTGCCGTGGCTAGTGCTAAGCATCACTGCAGACGCTTTTAAGGTCAGCCTCGTAGCTGCGGCGAGGTTCTTGCCCGCGCTACTTTTCACGCCGTTTTCCGGTGTACTGCTCGATAAGTTTAATCGCAAAAAGATCCTTTTGCTCGCTCAAATAGGCATGGCGGTGACCGCCTCAATTTTCGCGGTTATGAGCTTTTGCGAGCTATATTCTTTCGGCAAAATTTTATTTTGCGCTTTTGCAAGCGGCATCTTTACCAGCATGGATGCCCCGAGCCGTCAGTCGATGGTAAAAGACCTCATCGACTCGCCCCGCGATCTAGCCAACGCCATAGCGTTAAATTCTATGTCCTTTAACGTCGCTCGCATTGCAGGACCCGCACTTGCGGGGATCGTGATGGCGCTGTGGGGCGTGGGCTTTTGCTTTTTATTCAACGCGCTTAGCTTTTTAGGTATCATCGTTTCGCTGTTTTTCATAAAAATTCCGCCATCCGTTACTGCGCTATCTAGCAGAAGCGGAGGCGTTTTTGCCTCGATCGGTGCTGGAATTTCGTATGTCTTGCACAAAAAAATTCTAAGCGAGCTAATGATAATAGTGCTTATCGTAGCGACGCTGGTGCCAAATTACAACGTAACAATCTCGGCGCTTGTTAAGCTTAGCCTAGATGCGGATGAGCGAAGCTTTGGATATTTGATGTCGGCTCTAGGCATGGGAGCCTTTTGCGGCGCGCTTTTCGTAGCAATTTTTGATAAACTTGGCATCCGCAAAATCAGATCGTGTGCGATCGCTATGGGAGTGAGCTTAGCTCTTACTGGGGCTGCGAATTCCTTCGCATGGGTCGCAGCAGGGCTTGCCGTAACTGGATTTCTTTTCGTAATCACAAACTCAAGCATCAACTCCACCGTGCAAATGCACGTAAGCAACGAATTTCGCGGGCGCGTGCTTAGCTTATACGCGCTATTTTTAATAGGTAGTACGCCATTTGGAGCGCTCATATCGGGATTTTTTACCGAGCTATTAGGCGCTCGCGTAGCCCTTGCGATCTGCGGCGCAATTAGCATTTTGCTACTGCTGGCGCTATTTTACGGCTTTAAAATACGGCGCAGGACGCATTTTATCTTTCGAGATAAAGTCTAAGCCAAAAGCTGCATTATCAAAATTAACCTTATTTTTACGATGGGATTTTAGAATTTTCGCCAAAATTCAAAGGTAAGGAGTTTTTATGAATAGACGAAATTTCTTAAAAAGCACCGCCGCGATCGGCACGCTAGCGACGTTAAATCTAAATTTAAACGCTAGCGCGGTCACTGGCGGGACGGAAAAGAAAGTCGCCAGCGTCTGCGAGATGTGCTCCTCGCGCTGTCCTATCGAAGTGACCGTCAAAGACGGCCGCGGCGCTCTCATCGAGGGCAACCACAGGTTTGCAAACAAAACCTCCGTCTGCGCTCGCGGCGGAGCGGGCATCAATCAGCTCTACGACGATCAAAGGCTCATTAAGCCGCTCATTCGCGTGGGCGAGCGCGGCGAGGGTAAATTTAAAGAGGCGAGCTGGGACGAGGCGCTTAAAATTTGCGCGCAGAGACTAGACGAGATTTCGCAAAAATACGGCCCGCAAAGCGTAGTTTTTACATCCAAAACGGGCGAACACCACACCCAGATGATGAATTTCGCCTGTGCATACGGCAGCCCGAATATCTACTCGCACTGGTCCTGTTGCCCGGTCACCTACAATATCGCCGTGCCGCACACTTTCGGCGCCAATATGCAAAGAGACTACGGCGACGCAAAATACATCGTAAATTTCGGCCACAATCTCTTTGAGGGCATCGACATCTCAAAAACTAAAAAGCTTGCAAAAGCCGCGAGCAGAGAGGACGTAAAGCTTTTGGTCCTCGATCCGCGCTTTAGCACCGTAGCTTCCAAAGCCGATGAGTGGTTGCCGATAAAGCCTGGAACCGACGCGGCGTTCGTGATGGCGCTGATTCACGTCTGGTTGCGCGATAACAAATACGACAAAAAATTTGTCGAAAAATACACCGTAGGGTTAGAGGAGCTAAGGCAGTCCGTGAAGGATACGACGCCGCTTTGGCAAGAGGGCATCACGGGCATCAAGGCAGACAAGATCGAGCGCATCGCAAATGAAATTTACGCCGCGGCTCCCGCAGTCATAATCGATTGGGGTCATAAAACCACGACCGCCAAAGCCGAATACGTCCGCACACGCGCCATCGCGATCGCAAACGCGCTGATGGGAAACGTCGAGAGAAAGGGCGGGATCTACTTCTCGAAGGACTCTAAAACCTTCAACACGCTCTGCAAAGAGGATCTATTCCCTACCATCTCGAACCCGGATAAAAATTTTAAAATTCCAAAGACCGCGCGCATCGACGGCTGCGGCGAAGAAGGTAGCGAAAATTTCTTCGTGCCGCGCAAACACGGCGTTTTGATGCAGATCGCGCCTACGATTTTAAGCGAAAAACCGTATCCGGTAAAAGGCTGGGTCAGCACGCGCTTTAACCATCTCATCAACGTTGCGGGCGTGGATAAGAGCGTAGAGGCGATCAAAAAGCTAGACTTCGTGCTCGCAATCGACGTGTATATGAGCGACTTCGCGTGCCTAGCCGACGTGATCTTGCCCGAATCCACGTATTTGGAGCGTGATGAGTCGATTCAAAACAAAGGCGGCACCGCGCCGGGATTTGTGATGCGAAACAAAGCCGTCGAGCCGGTGGGCGATACGAAGTGCGGCTATGAAATTTTTAGAGAACTTGCGAGAGTGATGAAGATCGATCAGGACTACACTTGGAACAACATCGACGAATACCGCATGCAGCAAGCCAAAGGCAACGCCGAGCTGATCGCAAATTTAATCAAAAACGGCTACGTAAGCTACAAAGTGCCGAAGCTGTATTACCGAGAGCCGAAGCTCGTGGCTAAATTTATCGATAAATATCCTGCTGCGGCGGAGTTCGTGGACGAAAACGGCGAGATGAGCTCTCAGATGAAATTTAAAACCCCGAGCGGCAAGATCGAGCTTTTCGCGCCGAAAGTGGAGGAGCTTTTCGCGGGATACGGCTGCTTAAACACCGAGGGTATGGACGTATTCGGCGGGCACAAATACTGCCTGATGACCGGCAAGACCGCGCTTCACACCAACGGCCACACTCAAAATGTCAAAATTTTAAACGATATGATGAGCGAATCGCCGGTTTGGATCAGCCCAGCTTCTGCAAAAGCGGAGGGGCTAAAGACGGGCGATATCGTGAAGCTCAAAAATAAATTCGGCGAGCAAAAGGCTAAAATTTTCGTCACGCAAGGCATCAGGGACGATTGCCTATTTTTATACCACGGCTTTGGGCACGTAAGCCCCGGGCTAAAGCGCACGAACGGCGCAGGCACCAACCAAAGCGTCCTTCTCGATCCCGCTGCGGGTCCTGTGGTAAGCACGATGGTAACCAACGTCGGCGTCGATATAGTTAAAATTTGAAAGGGGCGGTTATGAAAAAACTCATAATGATTCACGACGAAAATTTATGTATAGGTTGCCAAGCCTGTTCGGTTGCGTGTAGGAACGAAAACGGCGTACCGAGCGGCGTTTATAGACTGCAGGTGCACGGCAAAACAAGCGGCGTTTTTCCGAATTTAAAACTTGATTATTCGCGCGCCAGCTGCGTTATGTGCGAGGATAGCCCCTGCGTGGATGTCTGCCCTACGGGAGCGAGCTTTAAAACCAAAGACGGCGTAACGCTCATAGACGAGAGGCTTTGCGTCAGCTGCAAATACTGCATCCTGGCCTGTCCTTACGACGCCAGATTTGTCGATCCTATCACTCACGCTATCGGCAAATGCACCTTTTGCTACACTAACCGCACTAGCAAAGGTTTGCAGCCCGCCTGCGTAAGCGTGTGCCCAACAGATGCTTTAACTTTCGGCGACGTAAATGACGTAAATTCCGAGGTAAGCAAGCTGCTAGCCAAAACAAGCGTAGAATATCCAAAAGTATATCTAAACACCAAGCCGCGTCTAGCGAATATCAAAAACAAAAAAGGAGGACGCTATGAATAATATGTGGGGCGATATGAGCCAATATTCTGAAATTTACTGGCCTTGGCCGATTGCGATTTATCTATTTTTGGCAGGTCTTAGCGCGGGAGCGACTATGGTGGCGCTTTTAGTCAAATGGAACCGCCACGAAAGCGAGCAAAATTCCATTTGGGACGCGATGATTAGGGCGGGTGCGATCACGGCGCCGCTTACGATCTGCGCGGGGCTTTTGCTTTTGATCTTTGATCTGGGCAAGCCTCTTACCTTCTATCTTTTGCTGATCAAATTTAACTTCGGCTCTGTAATGAGCCTCGGCGTGGCAGCGCTTTTAATCTACGTGCCGCTTAGCTTTGTATTTGCGCTGTGCGTCTTCGGCGAGGAAATTTGTAAATTTAAACTACTTGCGTTTCTGCGACCTATCGTAAATTTACTAAGCTCGTTTGCCAAAGCTTCCAAACTTTTCGAGCGGGTTTTATTTATCCTTGCTCTTTGCGTGGGCGCATATACGGGCTTTTTATTAAGCGCGGTGATGAAAATTCCGCTTTGGAATACTCCGGTGCTGCCGATTTTATTTTTGCTATCGGGCTTTTCCAGCGGCATCGCGGCGAGCATTTTAGTAGGACTTCTGTTTTTTAAAGGCTCGTTAAACAAAGATAGCATAAAATACCTTTTGGTGCTTGATCTGCGCGCGATACTCTTTGAGATTCCGCTTTTGTTCATTCTGTTTGTCGGGATGTATTTTGAGGGCGGCACTAGCGCGCTTGCGGCACAGCAGGCTTTGACGCACGAGGTTTACGGCAAAATTTTCTGGATCGGCGTTTTAGGCACGGGCCTCATCGCTCCGATCATCATCGCCTTTACGGCGCTGAAAAACCACGCCTACAAGCCTGCGTTTATAGTTTTAAATTCTTTCGTCGTGCTTTGCGGCGTCATTCTGCTTCGCTACTACATCGTATATGCGGGGCAAATTTGCACGGGAGCGTAGTCTCGCTCCCAATTTAGGGAACGGGTTTGAAAATTTTACTTTTAGAAGACGATTTTGAATACAGAAGCAGCGTAAGCGAGTATCTGCAGGAGCTCGGCTACGAGGTGGACGAATGCGAAAGCGGCGACGCAGCCTGCGATAAGATCGCCGCGAATACCTACCACTTGCTGATTTTAGACATCAAAGTGCCGGAGGTTTCGGGCGAAGAGGTGCTGAGATATGCGCGAAACCTCGGTCTTAGCACTCCCGTAATGATGATGACCTCGCTCGGCGACATCGACGATTTAAGCCAGTGCTACGAGCTTGGTTGCAACGAATATCTAAAAAAGCCCTTCCACCTAGCCGAGCTTAAATTTAGAGTAAGCGAGCTGATGCGAAAGTATTTCGGCGACGAAAAGGGCGCCGTCAAGATCGCGGATAAATTTCACTACTTCGCAAATTTAAAAATTTTAAAACGCGCGGACGAAGAGATATCGCTAAGCGCCAAAGAGATCAAAATCATAGAATTTCTGCTCGCCAATATCAAAAGATTCGTTAGCGTAGATGAACTCATCGCCGACGTATGGGACGGCGAAGCGGGCAGCGTCGATGTGCGCGTGCATATCAGCAATCTACGCGCCAAAACTAGCAACGACTTCATTCTCTCCAGCCGCGGACTCGGATATAAGATCAATGCTTAAAGGGTTTAAATTTACGCTTTTTAGCGCGATCTTCATCATCGGCGCCTTTATAAGCGAGAGTCTTTATATCATCTATTTAAACTCCAAAATCGAGGAGAGCGCCGACGTCGCCGAGCTGATACAAAAAAGCGGCGAAGCCCTAGCCGGCGCAGATCTGAATCTAAAAGACGAGCTAATCTACGACTACGCGATCCTAAATGCAAACGGCGAAATTCTAAGATCAAACCTAAGCGTGCAGCCGCCGGATTTTGCGTTTATCACGCTGAAATTCGGCGGGCGGGTGTTTTTTAAGCGCCACTTTCTGCATGAGGGCAAGCTGCATTTTTTCGTCATTTCAAAAAAGATAAGCTACGCCAAGATAGAATTTATCGCGATCTCTACGATCTTTATCACGATTTTCGTAGCGCTCATCATCGCGCTGTTTAACTACAAAATCATTAAAAATTTCTACGCGCAGCAAAGCAACCTCATCAAGGCGTTTTTCAACGACGCGATGCACGAGCTAAAGACCCCTTTAGGCGTCGCGCTCATCAACACCGAGATGCTTGGGCTGCGCGACAAACACACTGCGCGTATCAAATCCGCGCTTAAGCAGATGATCATTACTTACGAGGACGTGGAGTACTTCATCAAAAGCGGCAAGATGAGCTTAAAAAGCCGCCGCATCGATATGAGCGAGTTTTTGAGCGCTAGGATAAATTTCATCTATCTGGTCGCAAAAAGCAAAAACATAAGCCTGCAATCGCGAATAGCGCCCGACGTTAGCGTTTTTATGGACGAAACCTCGCTAATGCGCCTCATCGACAACACGCTAAGCAACGCCATAAAATACTCGCGCCCCGGCGGCAAGATCATCATCGGACTGGAAAAGGAGGTAAGCATAGCGGTCTTTAGCGTGCAGGATTTCGGCATCGGCATAAAGGATACGAGCGCGATCTGGGATAGATACTCGCGCGAAAACGCGGCTCTTGGCGGATTCGGTCTCGGGCTAAACATAATCGATAAAATTTGCAAGCGCTACGGCATCGCAAAAAGCGTCAGCTCAAAGCTCGGTGAGGGCAGCACCTTTTGCTACAAAATCCCGCTGTTTAAGCAGAAGCTTTTGGATTAAAACGGCACGTTAAATTTAAACGCAAATTTTAAAATTTTAAAAGTAAAATTTGTGTAGCTATCGAGCTTTTTAAAATTTTGTTTTAGCGTGGCTTTTCAGCCGCCTTTTGCCTCTCTTGATTCTAAATAATATTCTTGTACATCAAAATTTAAGTTACCGCAATTGTCAAATTGATTTTTTACAACCGGTTGATTTTTTTTATCGATATAATATTCTGACAAGAATTTTTTGGCTGTTGTAAAATTACTTATAAATACACTATGATTTAAAGCTATAAAATTGTCATATAAAAGAAAGCTATAATCTAAAAATAATAAATTTTCAAAAAATATCGGCTCGTTAAAACCGGCACTCATCTTATTTAAATTTATTTTAATATATTTGCTTGGATCTATACTTACAACTTCTATTTTATTTAAAACAGTATATTCTATATCATTCTTTTCGGTCTCTAAAATTTGCAAAATTTCATTTAAGT
>NZ_CALKTC010000031.1 GCF_937996225.1 uncultured Campylobacter sp.
CCGATTCGCCCCTAAATTTCAAACTTGCATACGCGCGGTGATTGAATTTTAAACTACTTGAATTTATTTTCTCTAAAATATATAGTGCTATAATTATTTCAAAACTGAAAAGTAGGGGGCTTTTTATGAGATTACTTTTTATTTTAACCTTATTTTGCGCTAGCATTTTTGCAAATACACTAGATGAAATCAGGCAGGCAGGGGTTATCAGAGTAGGCGTGCGCGAAGGTCGTCCGCCACTAAGCGAGTCTAATAACGGCAAGTTCGAGGGCTTTGAAATCGAGCTTGCTAGCTCGATCGCCAAAGACATTTTCGGCGATAAAAAAGGCGAAGTGCAGTTCGTAGCCGTAACCGCGGGCGAGAGAATCCCGTTTTTGAAAAATAACAAGGTCGATATGGTTATCGGCACCTTTATGATTACGCAAGAGCGCAAGAAGCAGGTGGATTTCTCGCTTCCGTATCTATCGGTAAATTTTGGCATCGTAACGCGTAAAGAGGATCAAGTGAAGGACTTCGCACAGGTTCGTGATATGAGAATTTCAATCGAAAAAAATCCCAACGGCTCAATGACCGAGCGCTATTTGCGCAAAGAGAAATTTAGCAATTTAGTTTACTGCAAAAATACCTCCGAGTGCTATGCGATGATGAAGGACGGCAGAGCCGACGGTTATGCCAATGACAACATCATCGTCCTAGCCTACGCCGTCGTGGACGATACGCTTGAAGTGCCGTTTAAAAACCTAGGCGCGGCGGAATTCTTAGGCGTCGGCGTGCAAAAAGGCAATCAAAGCCTGCTTGATTTCATCAATGCCGATCTAATCAAGCTAAGCAAAGAGGGCTTTTTCAAAAAGGCTTATGAGGACACTTTCGAGCCATTTTACCGCGGCACTGCGGATAAAAAATACTTCCTGCTAGACGGAATTTATAATATGCTTTAGACCTTAGAATTCTAAGGCGCGGAATTTTGAAATTTTGAAATTCCGCTTCGCACGCGGCGAGCGGGATTCTAAAATCTGCAAATTTTTAAATTTTAGTAACCAAAAAATTCCATAAAATTCTAAAATTTCAAATTTTATCTCACGCTCGGTTTAAAAACATCTATTCCATTCGGAGCAAAATTCCATGCTACGATAAAATTTTAAAATTTTATGCACGACGGAATTTTAGAATTTTATCTGCACCGAGAATTTTAAAATCCCATTCTGCAACATAATTTCGTAGTTCAGGGCTTTTGCGCTGCGATAAAATATAAAAATTTATCATGCGGTGTAGAATCCTGCAGATAAGCGCGATAAATTTAAAAGGATAAAATTCTGCGTGAGGCGAAATCTAGCTCTAAGCAAAAGCGCTGTCGTCGCAGATGCTATCGTTTAAGCTTTGTAGCCGCAGAAATTTACTCAAACGCCTTGTAGTGCGCCTCGTCGGCGAATTCTAACATCTCGCGATCGCCCCTGCTGTCGCCGTAAGCGATGATGCGATCGAAGGCCTGCACGTCGTATGCCGCGCGCACGCGGGCGACTTTTTGCGCGCCGTAGCAGTTCTGCCCCTCGATCTCGCCCGTGATGATGCCGCCTTTACGCCGTATTTTAGTGCCTAAAAGCTCCAAGCCCTGCGCCTCACACCACGGGCGCAGCCAGTCTTCGAGCGAGGCAGTGACGATGACGACCCTATCGCCCGCGGCTTTGTAGCTTGCGATCTTGTCCATCGCGCTTTGTTTTAGGATATCTTCGATGTGAGTGGTGGAGTATTTTTTACAAATTTTATCGAATTTATCGGCGCTCATGCCCGCAAAAAAGTAGCCCAAGAGCTTTCTGCGCGTAAAATTATTGCTCGCAAAACCTAGCTTATACGCCGCCAAAATCGGCGATAGCACCAAAATCCCGCGAAAAAATTTCTTAAATCCGACTACGTAGGCGACGAACTCAAGCAGCGAATCATCGCGCGTGATCGTGCCGTCAAAGTCGAATAAAACAAGATTCATTGCCTCTCCTAGTAAAATTTCAGAAGCGTAAATTTTAAAATTTGTCTATAAAAAAAGGCGTGAAATTTAAAAGCTAAATTCCACGCCGAATTTTAGAATTTCATTTTGAAATTCTATTTTTTCGCCATTCGTCTACGCGTCGTAGGGTCTAAATATCGCTTACGCACGCGGATATTTACGGGCGTAACCTCCACAAGCTCGTCCTCCTCGATCCACTCCAGCGCGCGCTCTAAATTTAGCGCACGCGGCGGCACGAGCTTGATCGCATCATCGCTGCCGCTGGCGCGGACGTTGGTTAAATTTTTACCCTTGATCGGATTGACGTCCAGATCATTCGGACGGCTGTGCTCGCCGATGATCATACCCAGATAAACCTTTGCCTGCGGAGCGATAAAAAGCACGCCGCGATCTTGCAGGTTCCACAGACTGTATCCTAGCGCCACTCCGTTTTCCATGCTCACGAGCGCGCCGTTTTGTCGCTTCTCGACCGCGCCGATGAAAGGGCGAAATTCCAAAAAGCTATGGTTCATTACGCCTTCGCCTCGAGTATCGGTCAAAAACTGCGAACGAAAGCCAATAAGACCGCGCGCCGGGATCTCAAACTCCATACGCGTCTGCCCGTCGCCGGTAGGATTCATCACCTTCATCTCGGCCTTTTTGCGACCTAGCTTTTCGATGACGGTGCCGGTGCAATCATCGGGCGCGTCGATAACTAAGTGCTCGAAAGGCTCACATTTGATGCCGTCGATCTCTTTGATGATAACTTCCGGGCGCCCAAGGCAGAACTCAAAACCCTCGCGGCGCATATTTTCAGCCAAAATCGTGATCTGCAGCTCGCCGCGGCCGCTTACTTTAAATTTTCCCTCGCCCGCGTTTTCATAGCGCATCGCGATGTTGGTTTTCATCTCCGCTTCCAAGCGCTCGTCGATCTTATTTGAGGTTACGAATCTGCCCTCCGTGCCGGCTAGCGGTCCGTCATTTACACTAAAAATTACGCTAAGGGTCGGCTCTTCGATATGCAGCGCATCAAGCGGGATCGGATTATTGGGATCGACGATGCTATCTCCTACGTCAAGCGCATCAAAGCCCGCAATCGCTACAATGTCGCCGGTGCCCGCCGTATCAATGTCGGTGCGCTCAAGTCCGTTAAAGCCGATGAGTTTTGAAATTCTGCCGTTGATATGCGTGCCGTCGGCTTTGGCTAGCATAACGCTTTGGTTTTTGTTTATCGTGCCGTTAAAAATTCTAGCGATGCCAATCTTTCCAACGTAGTTGTCGTAATCGAGTGTAAAAACCTGCAGCTGCAGAGGATTGTCATCGCTACCACTCGGAGTAGGGACGTGAGAGATAATCGTCTCAAAAAGCGGCTTCATGTCGGTGCTCTCATCGCTTAGATCGTATTTTGCATAGCCGTTTTTGGCCGCGGCGTAGATGACGGGAAACTCAAGCTGCTCGTCGTTTGCGTCAAGCGCTACGAAAAGATCGAAAATTTCATTTACCACGCGATCCGGATCGGCTGCGGGCTTGTCGATTTTATTTACGACCACTATCGGCCTGAGACCCAAAGATAGTGCCTTTTTTACAACAAATTTTGTCTGCGGCATGACGCCTTCTTGCGCGTCGACGAGCAAAAGCACGCCGTCGACCATCTTTAGCACGCGCTCGACCTCGCCGCCGAAATCGGCGTGGCCCGGAGTGTCGATAATGTTAATTTTAACGCCGCCGTAGTGGATAGCGGTGTTTTTGGATAGTATCGTAATGCCGCGCTCGCGCTCTATGTCGTTGCTGTCCATCACGCGCTCGCCGACTTCTTGGTGATTACCAAAGGTGCCGGATTGTTTTAAAAGCTCATCTACGATAGTGGTCTTGCCGTGATCGACGTGCGCGATAACCGCAATATTTCTGATATTTTCCAAATTTTTCTCCGTTTGCTATTTTAAAGGCTGACGATTATACTAAAAAAATTCTTAAGATAAAAATTTACGAGTACTCTTTGACTTCGCAGACAAAAAACTCATAAACGCGCTGTTGGATTAGTGCATCCTCGTCATCATCTCCGATCAGACGGCGCAGATGCGAAAAATCGATCTTTTTGATATATTTTTTGTTATTTTTGATATCTCTGTCGATCTCTTTTAAAAGCGAATCTAAATTTAAGCTTTTATAGGTTTTTGCCTTTATAATATACTCTTTTACGATGGATACCAGCACGCCGATGCGCTGCTCATCGCCCGGATAAATTTCGCCAGCTATATCTTTGATCACGTCGTAATCCTCGTCGGTCTGCTTCTTTTTGGCAAGTAGCATAGCGGCAAAAATTTTGGCTCTAAACTCGATAGAACGATGATGAGGGATAAAAACCTCGCGAAATACGGATAAAAGATGATTTTTGAAATTCATTTATAACCTTACTTTAAGAAACATTTTCATATAATCCCGATTGCCCTTTCTTAGACCTGTGCAATACTTTTTTTAGGCACCGCTTCAGGGTAGGAATACAGCAGAGCACTTAGATCTCGCATGTGCCGCAGCCATCTGGGAAGGGGTTTTATAAATCGATCCTATTGAGCCCGAAATGCTCTTTGAAATCCTCGCAAACACTCTGAAAATCGACGCCTTCAATTTTTGGCTTTACTTTGAAAAACTCTAACATCGAATTATACCCGCTAAGCAGCTCCTTACTCTTTACGCCGTAACTAATCGAAATCCCCGCCTCAAAAAATGCCGCGAGTTTATCACAATATTTAAGCGCCTTGCCGTCGATTGCGCGAAATTTATCTTCGTTAAACATCTTTAGGCTGCCCTCTGCAAATTTAGGCTCCTTGCCTAGCTCGAAGGTGCGGTTTTCAAACTCGTCTTTTATAAATTTACCGCCCTCTTTGCGGATGCCTAAAATATAGCTAAAATCATCTCGCATATGTTCCGGCACAAAGGGTAAAATTTTATCATCTATTAGCCGCATCTCATATTCGCCGATGATGTCGCTAAGACCCTTGACGCCGTATTTTACGGGGCTAATGATGTCGCGAGTTAGGCTTTCGGGCAAATCATGAAATAGCGCGCAGAAAAAATTATACGCCGTGCGCGAGCGGCACGCATCCACCTCAAGCGAAAAAAAGTAGCTTAAAATCGCGACTACCAGCATGTGTCCAAGCACCGATGTCTCAGGGATGCGCGGCGTCTGCGCCCAGCGCTTTTGAAAACGAAGTCTGCCACTAAGATCGACTATGCGGGCGAGCTTTTTATTCATCACAATCTTTCGTACGCCGATAAGCTCGTAATAATCCTCGAGCTCCTCCTCCACCTTGGCTTTTAGCTCCTCAATGTCGTTTAAAAACTGGCTCGTTTGATAAACGATGTTAAATTCCCACCGCGTAGAAAGGTAACTAGCCGCTTTTAAGATCACAGCTTCTTTCTTATGATCTTTAGAATTTAGATATTTTTTAAATCGCTCGAAAAAAGCGCCGTTTTGAATAGACAAAAGATCACTTTCGAGGACGCTTAAAACCCACTCGTTGATCTTATCCTTTTTGGTTTTTTGGATCTGATGAAAGACGTCCGGGCGGATGTCGGTCACGACGATGCGCGCTAAAAACTCAAAGATCCCCGCTTCGATGACGTAGTTGATATCCACGTCCCACTCGAAGCTAGCGATAAAATAAGCGATGATAAATTTATGCGCCTGCTTGTCGAGCTCGACTAGGCTCACCATCTTTGGGTAATCGTTCCAGCGGCTAATGCTTGCGGATTTAAAAATTTGTTCGACTAAATTTGAGCTTATCATCGGTAAATTTGATCCGAGTTTATTTCGATTACCGTGTGGACGTTGCCGCGCGGATTGAAATCGCCCGTGATTTTCATAAATTTAGGCTTTAGCTTACTTTGAAGCGCGCCGTAAATTTCATTTATACTATTCTCGTGGCTGATATGGCGATCCATGAAGGAATTTATGTAAAGTTTGACCGCCTTAAGCTCCACTACGAGCTTATCCGGGATATATTCCAAATAGATCGTCGCAAAGTCCGGATATCCAGAACGCGGGCAGCGGCAACAAAACTCGGGCAGGGTGATTTTTATCAGATAATCGCGCTCCTGTTTATTGGGCCAAACTTCTAAATTTTCTATGTCAAATTTCTCAATTTCCTCTTCGCCGTATCTCACTATGATCTCCTTAAATTCGATATATCGTTCGGCTTTTCGACGCAAAATCCCTGAATATAATCGATGCCCATTTTATAAAGCTGCATTTGAAATTCCTCTTTGTCGATGAAGCGCATTACGGTTTCAACGCTCGATTTTGCGCAGGCTTCGTTGATGCCTATAAATATATTTTTAATCTTTTCATCGTCTAAATTTTTATTAAATTCTATGTCGTAAATGATAAAATCCACTTCTAAAAATTTTAAGTATTCAAAGCTCGCGTTAGAGCCACCGAACTGCGACAGCGCGAAGCTAAATCCGAGTTCGCGGAATTTAATCAAAATTTCATCAAAGCGCTTGATCTCAGAATAGATAAGCTTTTCGTTAAACTCAAACACGATCTTTTTCGGATCGATTAGATTATTATCGATGAGCTTTAAAATTTCATTGCGAAACTCGTTATTTCGCAGTGTCTGAGGCATAATCTCGATAAAAATTTTAGCGACAATATCTTTAAAATAGATGATCCTAGAAATTTGCCTCATCATCGAAATATCGTATTTAATATCGTAATGATTTAGAAGCAAGATATCTAAAATTCTACTTTTTGTGATCTTTTCGCCACTTCGCAGATCAAGCTTCGGGATTAAATTTATATGTGATTTCACGCCGTTTTTATCTGCAACGCGCTGATATTTAAAACTGAAATTTTCACTATCGATTGCCTCCATCACGTCGGCAGAAAATACGTCAATTAATACTTTCTCTACGTCAATAGCCTTCTCGCCATGCTCTTCGTCATCCAAGTGATTTATCTTATAAAATAGCGCATTTACGATATTATTTAGATTTCGATCATATGAACTTGGAAGCATTGTAAATTCGCTTTTTATCTCTACATTTTTAATCGTCTGGCTTGAAATTTTATGCTCAAACATCCGTAAAATATGGCTTAAATTTGTAGCTTTTGATTCCACTCCAAATACGAAGTAGCCGTTTATAAAGCGACCGATCGGAAGGTCCTTAAAACCCTGCTCCGCCATAAAATTTGAAAGTTCCTTACAATACTCATATAAAATTTCATCGCCGTTTTTATAGCCGTATCGATCGTTTATGTCGATGATATTTTTAATTCGTAAAAGAACAATATTTATTTGACGATTTTTAGCTAGATTGTTGCTTAAAATTTTCTCGATCTCTTCGCGCACAAATACATGCGTAACGGGATCGATCAGCGTCTTTTGAAAGCCAAAATAAATTTGATAGATAACATAATAAACATAGCAGATTAAAAGTATTAAAAATAAAATTACATCATCAAATTTAAACTCGCCGTTTCGAAACAAAATAATTCCAAAAACAATCAAAACACAGGTAAACGGCACCGAAATTTTAAGTGCCGTTATAAAACGATTTTCGCGCTCTTTGGTCTCACTAAATAGAACAGACATTATATATCCAAGTGTTTAACATCTTTGGCATGATCTTGGATGTAGTTTCGGCGCGGCTCAACCTCGTCACCCATAAAAAGATTAAAGGTATCGCTCGCACTTTGTGCGTCTGCAATGCTGATTTTTAAAAGCCTTCTATTTTCAGGGCTCATAGTGGTTTCCCAAAGCTGCTCCGGATTCATCTCACCAAGACCTTTGTAACGCTGAATATAAGCGCCTTTTTTCGAGCTTTTTTCGATTTCGTCTAAAATTTCAATAAAATCCTTACCAAAATTTACATCCCGATCTTTGATCTTTGAATAAATTCTAATCGCCTCTTCAAAGATATAATTGCCGAATAAATTCTCATCTATCACAAGCTGTTCTAGGCCGCTTGGCGTCTGAACGTAAATTCTAATCCCTTCATCATTTACATAGGAATTTAAGATATTAAATCCTTCACTCTCTAGGCGCGGTTTTAAAATTTCAAATAGTTCCTCGTAGCCGAGGCTTCGCGCTTCGTCGTTTTCTATTAAAAATCTGATCGCACTAAGCACGCTGAAACGCTTTTTGAGCTCATTTAGAAGCGAGCGATAGTTTGAGACAATTTTTAGATAATCGATCAGATCCTCGTTGCCAATACCTTCAAACTCGCCAATATCGATGCCCGTTTCGATCAAAAACTCACTCAGCGCTTTTTCGTCTTTTAGATAAATTTCTTTTTTACCCTTTTTATATCTAAAAAGCGGCGGTTGCGCCAGATAAACATAGCCGTTTTCCACGATAGGGCGCAAAAATCTAAAGAAAAATGTTAAAAGCAGCGTCTGGATGTGGCTGCCGTCGACATCCGCATCGGTCATAATGATGATTTTGTGATAGCGAAGCTTCTCTTCGTTAAATTCCTCGCCGATACCGCAACCAAAGGCCGTGATCATATTTTTAATCTCTTCGGATTGCAAAATTCTATCTAGCCGCGCCTTTTCTACGTTTAAAATTTTACCTCTAAGCGGCAGGATAGCTTGAAACACGCGGTCTCTTCCCTGCTTCGCCGAACCGCCCGCACTATCGCCCTCGACTAGATAAATTTCGCTGATGCTTGCATCCTTACTCTGACAATCAGCTAACTTTCCGGGAAGGGTGCCGACGGAATTTATATTATCTTTTTTGCGCGTTAGATCACGTGCTTTCTTCGCCGCTTCGCGACCGCGCGCGGCTAAAAGAGCTTTATTCATAATGGCGCGCGCTTCAATCGGATTTTCTTCAAAATACTTGCTAAGCACCTCAAATGCCATCTTTTGCACGATCGGCTTAACATAGCTGGAGCCCAACTTGCCTTTCGTCTGTCCCTCAAACTGCGGCTCGGGAACCTTTACACTAATTACCGCTATAAGTCCCTCGCGAACGTCGTCGCCGGTGATCTTTGTGTCCTTTTCACGCGCAGCCGCATTTGCCGCGACATAATTTGTTATCGCGCGCGTAAGACCCGCTCTAAAGCCCGCCTCATGCGTACCGCCGTCCGGAGTTTTAATATTATTTACGAAGCTCAGTAAATTTTCGCTATATGTTTCGTTATACATCAGCGCAAAATCCACCATAACATCTTCCGCGCCGTCGCTAAACGATACAGCTTTGGATATGGCAGGCGCTTTATTCATATCGTTTACAAAGCTCTCCAAACCGCCTTCGAAGTGAAAGTGCTCGTCCCTGCCCGTGCGATTATCTTTAAAATTTATCGTAATTTTTGGATTTAGATACGCTAGCTCGCGAAATCTTTTTGATAAAATTTCATCATCAAATTCTAAAATTTCAAAAATTTCGCCGTCGGGCCAAAACTCGATCGTCGTGCCCGTGCGGTTAGTAGTTTTTATCTTTTCAAGCTCTGTAGTAGGAATTCCTTTGGCAAATTCTTGTCTATAAATATTTCCGTCACGTTTGATCGTAGCAACGAGCTTTTTTGAGAGCGCATTTACAACGCTAACGCCCACGCCGTGCAAACCGCCGGAGACTTTATAAGTGTCTTTGTCAAATTTACCGCCTGCGTGAAGCACGGTCAGAACCACCGTCGCAGCAGGAATTTTTTCAGTCGGGTGTATATCGACGGGGATTCCACGACCGTTATCACTAACGATACAGCTTCCTTCGTTAGTGATCTCGACATCGATTGTGTCGCAGTAACCTGCCATCGCCTCATCAATCGAATTATCTACAACCTCATAAATCATATGATGGAGTCCACCGATATTTGTGTCTCCGATATACATTCCAGGGCGCTTTCTAACAGCCTCAAGACCTTTTAAAACTTTAATATTACTGGCGCCGTAATTTTGTTTCATAATTTTCCTTTAAATATTATTTATCGGCATGACGACCGTTTTTAGACCATCTGCACTAAGCACGAACGCCGTATCGGAGCTATTAAAATTTAGCTCAAAAATTTCGCTCTCGATGCTGCTTAAAAAATCGAGTAAAAAGCGGTTTTTTACGCCAAAAACTATTTCTCCGTTTATATCTATTGGTGCTTCAATTTCGGTTTTTGCCTCGGAATTATCTTCATTAATGCTCTCAAAAATCATTCCGTCCTTTTTAATGGTAACCTTCATCTCCTCGCACATCGCGTTTATAGCTCGCACACCGCTTACCATCTTATCGCGCGGAATTAAAATTTTATACGCCGTATCGTTTGGGATAACGCGCTCGTAATTTGGAAATTTGCCGTTTATAAGTTTCGCAAAAAACTCAAAATTCTCGCTCACCGCTAGCAGCACGTTTTCGTCGTAGTAAATTTTAATTTTATCAGAAAATAGCTTTTGAATTTCGCCTATTGCCTTTTTAGGGATTAAAATTTTAGTATCTAGCTCGCCCGCTTTTGATTGAGTGATCAGCTTATAAACGCTAAGTCGCTTCGTATCGGTTCCGACTAAATTTATAAAGCCCTCTTTTACGTCAATTAAAGCGCCGTTTAGCTCATATTTTGGATTGTTGGTGTCTATCGACGGATATATTTTTTTAAGGCTTCTGCCTAAAATTCCAGCATTTACGTCAAAGCTGTTTTTACCATCTATTGTAGGGAAATTTGGAAAATCATTAGTCTCAAACATCGGAAGCTTGTACTTAGATTTTTTTTGCTTTACAAATAGGGCTCCGTTGACAGTTTCTAAAGTAACGCTATCGTCGCTTAAGCCTTTAATGACGCTAAGGAGCTTGCCTCCATTTGCTGTAGCTTCTCCCTCTGTTTCTATTGATATATTTTGTAGATTATAACTAAGGCCTATTTCGTGATCGGTAGCTTTTATACTGAAAATTCCATCTTTAGCACTCATTAAAAGATGCGAAGTTATCGAGCTTAGATCTTTTTTATCAAGATAGGAGCTAGTATTTGAAACCATCTCTTCTAAAAGTTTTTTAGTGATTAACACTTTCATATTTTTATCCTTTTAAATTTTTATCGTTGTAGTAGTTGGTAAGAGGTTTTTGTGAAAAACTTATCCTAAAGCTTGTCTTTAGGTAGTTTATCCAGTGAGTAAGTAGCTTTGTTTTATTCACTTTCATTCACCCTTTTTGCTTTATTTTCATAAAGTTTAAATTTCATTCTTATCCTTTTTGGTTATTTTGTTTTTTAGTTCTTCGATCTTTATCTTTAACATCTCGTCGGTTTGAATGAGCTCGTTGATTTTTTTGATATTTTTGCTAATGGCGCTGTGATCTTTTAGATTAAAAAATGCGGCGATTTTAGGCATTGAGTTTTGAGTTAACTGTTTGGTTAGATATATGCAAATTTGGCGCGCTTCGACGACGTTTTTAGCTCGCGTTTTGCTCTTTAGTTCGCTAGGTTTTACGTTCAGTTCTTTTGAGATCACCTCTATGACGTGTTCGAGGCTCACGCTTGAATATTTTTGGTGAATTTGATCTTGCAGTGTACTTTTGGTAAATTCTAGCGTGATCTTCGTGCGAAGTATCGACGAATATGCATTTAGTTTATTTATTGCGCCTTCGATTTCGCGGATATTATCGCCCATATTTGCGGCGATATATTCTACGACGTCGTGTGGAATTCTAACGCGATTTTCTTCGCTCTTTTTATTGATAATGGCGATTTTAGTTTCTAGATCCGGCGGGGTTATGTTTGCTATTATGCCGCTTTCAAATCGTGTTGTAAGACGACTTTCAAAACCTTTTAGGAATTTTGGTGGTAGGTCATTGGTAAGGACAATTTGACAATTTTTGTCTTTCAGCTCGTTAAACGTATAAAAAAGCTCCTCTTGAGCTTTATCACGTCCGATCAAAAACTGAATGTCGTCGATGAGCAAAACGTCGCAATTGCGGTATTTTTGTTTAAATTTATCAATCGAGTTGTTTTTAAGGTTAAAGACGAAATCATTAGCGAACTGCTCGCTGGTGACGCAAATGACGGTTTTGCCTTTTTTAATGCAGTAATTTCCGATCGATTGAAGTAGGTGAGTTTTTCCAAGCCCGCTAGGTCCGTAGATAAAGAGCGGATTAAAGCGAATTCCTGGCTCTTTCGCGACGGATACCGAACACTCGAAGGCAAATTTATTTGAATCGCCGATGATAAAATTTTCAAAATTATAATTTTCACTTAGAATCGTGCTCTTAGGCTTTTCAGAGATGATTTTTACCTTTTCTTTCGGCGAAATTTTAGCCTTTGAGGTGATTTTTATGATCACGTCGTTAAGCCCAAACTGTTTTTTGATAAGCTCTTTTATTTTAGTGCCGTATTTTGTCTGAGCGTATTTGGCGATAAACTCGTTAGTTGCGTTATAGATGAAAAACCCTGGTGTCGAGTTTTTATCGTTAAATTTCAAATTTTTAATATATCTAGAGTATTCGGTAGGTAAAATTTCCTTCTCTAAATTCGATAAAATTTCTTGTGCTTGCGACGTCGCCATAAAATTCCCTTACAAATTAGATTAAGATTTTAGCTAAATTTCGCTAAATTTGCGGTAAATTTAAGTTTATTCACTTGTGATTAAGCAGTGAATAAGCGTGAAAGAGGGTTATGAAAATTTTAGGAATTGATCCCGGAACTAGAAATTTAGGCTATGCGATTTTGGAAAAAGACGTGAATAAGATTGTTCTTATCGAAGCGGGACTTGTGAAAATGAAGGCCGAAAACGTGCAATTTCAAATGACGCAGATGAGTGAGGCGATCGATCAAATTTTTAGCGCTCATAAGATTGATGAGGTCGCGATAGAATCAATGTTTTACGCCTATAATCCACAGTCTGTTTTAAAGCTTGCTCAGTTTCGCGGCGCGCTGGCCCTTAAAATTTTACAGATTTTTGGAAATTTCGCCGAGTACACGCCGCTTCAGATAAAAAAATCGGTCACCGGAAAAGCAAAGGCGGCGAAGGAGCAGGTTGCGTTCATGGTAAAGCGGATTTTAGGGATTAATAAGGAGATTAAACCGCTCGACGTTACCGACGCCATCGCCGTTGCTCTCACGCACGCTCACGCGATGCGCCGGGCGCCTAGATAGGAGAAAGAGTTGAAAATCGCAATCTTACAAATGAACGTGAAGCTCGCCTCTACTGTCGCGGATTGCGAGCAAAATTTTATCCGAGCGCGAGAGCTTATAGGTCGCGCGTTAAAACGCGGCGCGGACGTAGTGGTGCTGCCAGAGGCCTTTAACACGGGCTTTTGTGTAGAAAATTTTAAGCGCTTAGCCGACGCGGGAGCTGCGCGAACGAAGGGATTTTTAAGCGAAATTTCGCAAAAAAGCGGCGCTGTTTTAATAGGTGGAGCGATAAATTCTAGGCAAGATAAAATTTATAATTCTGCTTTCGTCTATCAAAACGGAGCCGAAATTTTACGCTATGACAAGATCCACGCTTTTTCGCTCGCTCGCGAAAACGAGATCGTAAGTGGCGGCGATAAGTTAGGCATTTTCGAGATAAAATTTCAAAATCGCGCGCTCAAAATCGGCGTCGCGGTCTGCTACGATCTGCGCTTTTGTGAAATTTTTCGTGCCTTAGCGCTTCGCGGTGCGCAGATTGTTTTTGTGATCGCGCAGTTCGCGCAAAGCCGCATAGAGCATTTTATCACGCTCGCTAAGGCTCGCGCGATCGAAAATCAAATTTTTATCTGCGCGGTAAACGGCTGCGGCGATACGGGGCAGGGCGAGAGTTTCGGCGGAAATTCCATGCTGATAAATCCCTACGGCGAGATCGTCGCGCGCCTAGGCAAAAAAGAGGCCGTGAAGATTGCTCGAGCGGATTTAAATGAAATTTTAAAATTTCGCGCTAAAATGGATTTTTTAAAAGATATGAAACCTGAAATTTATAAGGAGTTTTGATGAAAACTTTGGTATTTGTGATCGATATGCTAAACGGCTTCGTAAAATTCGGCGCGATGGCCGATCCCAGCATAGCAAAGATCGCCCCTGCGGTGCTTAGACAGATTGAGGCGGCGAAAAACGTGCATTTCATCTGCGACGCTCACGCCGAGCGGGATTTGGAGATGAAGCGCTATCCGATCCACTGTCTAGTTGGCTCGCCCGAAGCGGAGGTGATCGAGGAGCTCGCGCCCTACGTAAGCGAGCAAAACGTCACTTTTAAGCGTAGCACGAACGGCTTTCATAATTTGGATAAGAAAATTCTGGGCGGCTTCGATCGCTTTGTGATTACGGGCTGTTGCACCGACATCTGCGTGATACAGTTTGCGCTTAGCTTGCGCACCTATCTCAACGAAACGGGAGAGGATAAGGACGTCATCGTTCCGCGAGGTGCGGTAGCTACATACGATGCGCCGAACCATGAGCGCGGTTACTACGATGAATGCGCGCTAAGCTTAATGCAAAATGCGGGTATTTTGGTGATTTAAGCTGTACTTAGATTAAACAGAATTTCAAGCTAAATTTTCTAGCTTATAAATTTTAAAATTTAGAGCCGCTCTTAAAATTTTGAAATTTTTTGAGCGGTAGAATTTTCAAATTTTGTGTTACTCGTAGAATTTTAAGACTCTAACCCTTTACGGATTTTAGCTTTGTTTTACCGCGACTGCTTTTGCGACGAAAAATCCTACTACTCCGGAAATTATCGAGCCTAAAAATACCGCGAGTTTATCGGTGTAGTGATACAGATCGCTGCCGCCGTATGCCAGGCCATCGACGAAAAGCGCCATCGTAAAGCCGATACCACAGATAATTGCTACTGCGTAAAGCTGCGGCCAGCCTGCATTTTCCGGCATGTAGGCGATTTTGGCTTTGATTAAAATCCAGCTAAAGGCAAAAATTCCGATCTGTTTACCGAAAAATAGTCCGAGCATTATACCCATAGGCACCGGACCGAAAAGGAAGCTAGGACTGATGCCTGCTAGCGAAACGCCTGCGTTTGTAAAGGCAAAGATCGGCAAGATGAAGAAATTTACGGGGTAGGCTAGGCCGTGTTCCATATCCTTTAGCATCGAGCCCGAGCGGGTCTTAAGCGGGATACAAAAGCCCGCAAGCACTCCTGCGATAGTCGCGTGGATACCAGAGTTTAGTACCATTACCCACAGCACCACGGCCACGATGATAAACGGAAGCTTTTTATCGACGCCAAGTCTGCTCATCGCTAGCATTATTGCGACACAGGCAGCTGCGCCGCCTAGATAGATTGCGTTTATGGTTGAGGAATAAAACAAAGCGATGATTAAAATTGCACACAGATCGTCCATTATTGCAAGCGTTAAAACGAAAATTTTAAGGCTCGCGGGGATTTTTTTGCCCAAAAGTGCCATCACACCCACGGCAAAGGCTATGTCGGTCGCCGTCGGGATCGCCCAGCCCTTCATCGCAACGGCATCGCCCCAGTTGATGATCGAAAATATAATCGCGGGCATCATTACTCCGCCCAAAGCTGCGAAGCTAGGAAGTAAAATTTGAGAGAAGTGGCGCAGCTGCCCTTCGATCTTTTCGCGCTTTAGCTCAAGTCCGATAGCGAAGAAAAATATCGCCATGAGCACGTCATTTACCAAAAAATGCATCGATTCATCGAGCTTTGCGGGGCCGACGCCTATAGTAAAACTTAGATGTAAAAACGCCTCATAGTATTTTGATAAAAAGCCTACGTTTTGAGCTACGATCGCAAAAACGGCCGACAGAAGCAATATAACGCCCGCGCTACTTTCGCTTGATAAAATTTTCTTAATGATATGTTGCACATGCTTCCTTTAAAATTTTGCTCTAATTTTATGCAAATTTTAATTAAATTTTTATCAAAACGGGCTAGTTACTCGGTAAATTCGGCATTATTAGCATTGCATAAAGTATTATAAACATTATGATCGTAGGGCCTTCGTTGATCGCACGGAAGTATTTTCCGCTCCTGTGGCACTCATTTTTTTCAAATTTATACATATAATAATACAACCACAAATGATAACAGATTAGCAAAACCCCGGCTAGTAATTTTATATGAAAATATCCCATTTTCATAAGCCCGGGATTTAAAACGATAAGCATCACGCCGCTAAAAACCGTCACCGCCATTGCTATCCAGCCGATCGCGTGATAGAGCATCCGCTCCATCTTTTTAACGACCTTTACGAAATCCGGCTTGTCTAAATTTTCAGCGTGATAAACATACAGGCGCGGCATATAAAATAGCATCGCCATCCATGAAATAAAGCCCGCAAAATGGACAAATTTAAACCAAAAATAACTCATTTTAGCCTCCTTAATCTCTCATTAAAATTTCTTTTCTAGCTTCAAATTCCTCTTTGGAAATCGCGCCTTTTTGATACAGCTCAAAGAGCGCATCGACTTTTTTTAGACGCTGTTCGTAGTCGTCTTCCTCCGTCTCACTTACAAAAGCATTTAAATCTTCCACCCAAATTCCTACGAAAAATATATCCAGCAAAATCCAAATTCCCCAAATCGCCCAAAACAAAAAGCCCACTAAAAACCATAGTGTAAAGCTCCCTAGCCAAAATAGCGCGATTTGAGCAAATCCGCTGATAAATTTGCCGCAATAAATTCTATGCAGTCCGCCGCCGATCGGCATAGCTGCGATCCACGAAAACGCACCTAAAAACCAAAGCGCGTAAGCGATATAATTATTTCTTTTCATTTTTCTCCTTTTTCGCGATCTTGTAACTTTGGAAGATAAAAATCACGACGGCCAGATCTATCATCACGTCGGCGAAATTAAACACCGCAAACTCAAACCACTTATGCCATGCGACGTAATCGACCACGCCACCGCGAATGAAGCGATCGAGTAAATTTGAGCAGCCTCCCGCGAGCATCAGCGCAAACGGCGCCCAGTGCTCGCAAAAAAGCTTTTTATGACAAAATACATACGCCGCAAGCGCCGAGATCAGCGCGATCTGGATAAATTTTAAATTTTCACCCAAAAAGGCAAACATCGAAAACGCAACGCCGCGGTTAAGCGTAAGCTCTAGCGAAAAAAACTCCCCCTGCCACGAAAAGCCGTTTAAAAACAGAAGTTTGATCGCTTGATCGATTGCAAAAATAACCGCGAAAAGCAGGACAAATTTAATACAGGTCTTAGCCATCTCGCAGCCCAAATTTAAATATGTAAAGCCTGCATTTTTTGCCCGCGCCTTTTGTACCGAGCCATGAGCTTGTCGCGCCGTAAAATTTCACCGCAACGCTACTCATTTAGGGCTTTGGTAAAAAATTTCTCGACCTCGTCCATTCGCTTTTGCAGCAGTTTTTCGTTTTTGCCCTCGATTAAGAGGCGGATAACGTTTTCGGTGCCGGAGTAGCGAAAGAGCGAGCGGATCTTGTCCGCTTTGAGGCTTGCTTCAAGCTCCTTTAGCCCCTTTAATTTTTCAAGCGGCTTTTTATCCGAAATTTTTAAATTCTTTAAAATTTGCGGATAGGGCTTAATCATCCCCGAAAATTCGCTCGCCTTCTTTTTCATATCCAGCATGCAGGCGGCGAATTGCAGCGCGCTTGCGATGCCGTCGCCCGTTTTGGCGTAATCGCCGAAGATTACGTGCCCGCTCTGCTCGCCACCAAAATTTGCGCCTAACTCGTGCATCGTCTCAAGTACGAATTTATCGCCTACATTGCAGCGATGAAGCGCGATGTCGTGTTTAGCTAAAAAATCCTCCAGCGCAGAATTACTCATCACTGTGGCTACCATTTTATTGCCTGCTAAGCGATTTTTTCCTTTCAAATAGACTGCTAAAATTCCAAGTAGCGCGTCGCCGTGGATGATCTCGCCGTTTTCATCCACGACTACGAGCCTATCGGCATCCCCGTCGAAAGCAAAGCCGACGTCGGCGCGCAGGCGCTTTACTTCCCCGGCTAGACCTTGCGGGCTTAACGCGCCGCAAGCATCATTTATATTTTTTCCGTTAGGCTCGTCGCCGATGACGATAGTTTCGGCTCCCAGCTCGTTAAATACGGTAGGTGCGACCTTGTAGCTTGCTCCGTTTGCGCAATCAAGCACCACGCGAAGCCCGTGCAGCGTCTTTTGCTTCGGGAAGGAATTTTTAATATGCACGATGTATCTGCCGATGACGTCGTCCACGCGCTTTGCGGCGCCTATCTGCATCATTTTTGTGCGCGCTTCAGAGATGAGTTCGTCGCTGAAATAAATTTTTTCGATCTGCGCTTCCTCTTTTTCATCGAGCTTAAAGCCCTCGCTGTTGAAAAATTTAATGCCGTTGTCGTAGTATGGATTGTGGCTCGCGCTTATCATGATACCCGCGTCGCAGCGCATATCCTCCGTAAGAAAGGCAATCGCAGGAGTAGGCATCGGTCCGATCTGGCGGACGTTGTAGCCCACTGAGGTAAGACCTGCTACGATCGCGGTTTCTATCATATAGCCGCTTCTGCGGGTGTCTTTGCCGACTAAGATCATATTCGTAACGGAATTTTTCCTAAAGTAAATCCCCGCCGCCATTGCTACGCGCATCGCAAGCTCGGCGGTTAGAAATTCTCCCGCTTTGCCTCGTACACCGTCCGTTCCGAAAAGTTTCATTATCAAATCCTTATATAAAAATCGGGAAATTCTACCAAAAAAAGTTTAATCTTAATAAATTTAAACTATATTTAAATTTTACTTAAATTAAGCGTCGATTAAATATTTTTTACGTATAATCGCAGGTTCAAATTTAACCGAAAAGGAACGTTATGGCAAATCACAAATCCGCCGAAAAACGCGCGAGACAAACCATAAAAAGAACGGAGCGAAATAGATTTTATCGCACCAGAGTAAAAAATATCACAAAAGCCGTAAGAGAGGCGGTCGAGAGCAAGGATCTAGACGCAGCAACTCAGGCTCTGAAAACGGCTAATGAAAGCTTTCACAGCTTCGTAAGCAGGGGCTTTTTGAAAAAACAGACCGCGAGCAGAAAAGTAAGCCGCCTAGCCAAACTAGTAAATTCTTTAAAAACCGCCGCGTAAGCGTCCCTTACGCATAAAATTTAAATGCTAGCCGATAAACTAAAGCCTTTTTTGGATCGCTACGACGAGCTTTCGCGCATGCTTAGCGATCCCGCAGTTACCGCAGATATCGCCAATATGACGGCATTATCTAAAGAGCAGCGCAGTATCGAGCCGATCAAAGAGGCGGCTAGCGAGTATCTTAAAATTTTAAATCAGATCGAAGAAAACAAAGCCCTGCTAAGCGATGCCGATCTCGGCGAGCTAGCCAAAGAGGAGCTTAAAAGCTTAGAGACGCAAAAACCGCAGCTCGAAGAAAAAATCAAAATTTTACTGCTTCCGAAAGACCCCAACGACGATAAAAATATCTTCCTTGAGATCCGCGCCGGTACAGGTGGCGACGAAGCGGCGCTGTTCGCGGGCGATCTACTCGGCGCGTATCTGCGCTATGCCGATCTTCGCGGCTATAAATGCGAGATCGTAAGCACTAGCGAAGGCAGCGTCGGCGGCTACAAAGAAGCGATCTTGCTCGTAAAGGGCGCGGGAGCGTATTCGCGGCTGAAATTTGAAGGCGGCACTCACCGCGTGCAGCGCGTCCCCGAGACGGAGAGCCAGGGCAGGGTGCATACCTCCGCAATCACCGTCGCCGTCATGCCCGAGATCGAGGATAGCGAGATACAGATCAATCCAAATGACCTTCGCATCGACGTTATGCGCAGTTCCGGACACGGCGGACAGTCCGTAAATACCACCGACAGCGCCGTCCGCATCACTCACATCCCGACCGGTTTAGTCGTCACCAACCAAGACGGCAAGGACCAGCACAAAAACAAAGAGGCGGCGATGAAGGTGCTAAAGGCGCGTCTTTACGATATGCAGGAGCAGGAGCGGCTTGAAAAGGAGCGCAAAGATCGCAAGGATCAGGTAGGCACCGGCGACCGCTCGGGGCGAATTCGTACCTACAATTATCCGCAAAACCGCATCAGCGACCACCGTATAAATTTAACGCTCTACCGCCTGGACGCGATCATGGCGGGCGGCTTGTTCGACGAGATCATCGATCCGCTCATCGCGCACTCTCAAGCTGAAGCGATCGCAAACGCGGGCTATTAAGCCTTTTAAATTTAGACCTTACATCCGTCCGCTTTGCCGAATTTTGCCTCGATTAAAAGCACCAAGATGAAGAAAATTTTTTCGTCGTTGAGCTTTGCA
Organism: uncultured Campylobacter sp.; assembly: GCF_937996225.1. Taxonomy (GTDB): domain Bacteria; phylum Campylobacterota; class Campylobacteria; order Campylobacterales; family Campylobacteraceae; genus Campylobacter_B. The sequence continues at coordinate 20,123 of NZ_CALKTC010000031.1, forward strand.
AGCTCGCGCAGGTCTTGATCTGCGCTTACGAGCTTGATGCCGTTTGATTTCAAAATCGTAGCGAGCTCGTCCGGCTCAAAGCCCATTTTACCAGCGATTTCTCTGATATTATAGTGCTCGATCGCGCCGATGATGCGATCCATATTACAAAAGCCGGGATTTTTGCGCCTTAAGACCACGTCCAAAAACTCGCCCCAGAGCTTTGCGAGTTTCTTTCGCCTCGTGATTAGATGCAAAATCGCGACGCAAAGCAGACCCAATCCCGCGATCTTATGCAGGCCCATCCATGCTTCGTCGTATTCGCCGCGCGCAAAGTAGGCGCCCGAAAAGCCCAAAATGCAAAGCGCGCAGCCTATTAGCACGATGAGCGCAAATTTATAAACAATCCCCGCTTTAAGCATAAAATCTCCTTGCTTCGTTTTAAAATTTGGCGGCTTAGGCGTAGCGCCCGCGAACGCTACGGCGGCGCTACGTCTCGTCGGTCGCCGCTATCGTATTGCCTCGGCGTTATTGCGCCGCCCGCACTGCTGCTTCACTTATACGCTCCGCGGATCGCCATCATCGTATCGCGCGTTTACGCTACTTGCACTGCGCTTTCCCTACATACGCATCCTGTCGATCGCAGTTGCCATATTGCGGCATTTTATGCTGTCGCCGCCGCAATCGCGCCACGCCGCTTTGTACTGCCGATCCGTCGTCGCGGTAGCGTTGTTCGCTTCGATCGTAGCGCCGTTACGATGATGATATACCCGAGCGAAGGTTATGTCATACGGCGCCGAGTAGGTACGTATCGCCGCTCCGCTTCTAGACTACGGCGTGCCGTCTGCGCCGCCGATGTGTTGCGCGCCATCCGACGCGCTACCGATTTATCGCTACGCCTGCACATCGCGCCGCTGACGTAGCCTTCTCATTTGGCGCGCTGCTACGTTACAGATCGCCACGCGACTTAAAATTTTATCGAGACGCCCATTATTGAGCAGACTATCTCGCGTTTAAATTTTACCGACTTAATTTCGCACAAAATCGCGATCGCGCACTGCCGACCGACTTCCGAACTACTCGTTGCGCCGTAAATACTTACCTATGGCGGTGCTATGCCACCAACTGCGTGCAAGCGCCTAGCCGCGCGGGTGCCGATACCCATGTATGCGAACACTTAGCGCCTAGGCTAAATTTTATCGCCGCTTAATATAAACGAGTAATTTTAATAAATCTGGATTTAAAAAGATATGAATTTAAAGGCGAAATCCCTGCAGCGTGAAATTTAAACGATAAAATTTAAAGCTCTATCGTCCGCTCAAATATGTCCTCAAGCCCCGTTTGATGCACGATCGCTAGCATGCCAAGCCTCGGCAGATCCACGCGCAGACCAAGTAGCAGCTCGCGCGCCGAGGCGAAATCAAGCGCAGACGTGATCTCGTCGGCAAAAACAAAGCTCGGCTTGTGATAATGAATACGTGCGAAACTAAGCCGCTGCGCCTCTCCGCCGCTTAAAATTTTAACGTAATCGGCGCGCGAGTTTAGCATGCGGGCAAATTTTTCAAGTCCTACGCGGTGTAAAATTTCTAAAAATTCCGCGTCGTCTGCGCGCGGCGGCTGCGGATAAGCGATAAGCTCTTTTAGGCTAAGCGGCGCTAGATAGGGCTTTTGCGGGATAAACATCACGCCCGTGCGCGGCAGGCTGATCTCGCCGCGGCCGTATCGCCAAAGCCCCGCCGCGTAGCGCAGAGCCGTGCTTTTGCCCGCGCCGCTCTTGCCTCGCAGCATTATAAACTGCGCGGGCGCAAGCTCAAAGCGTAGATCTTCGATCAGCGGCTCGCCCGCAGGCGTGAAGACCGACAAGCCCTCGCAATGAGCGGAATTTTCGTCGCTTTGTGTGACGCAAGCACGCAGATTTGCACTCTCGCCGTCCATGCGCGAGATGAACTCATAGATCCTCCGCACGCTCGCCGTCCACTCCATGATCTGCTTGTAATAGTCCATAAACCACGCAAATCCGTCCTGCACGCTGTAAAACGCCGAGCGCGCCTGCATCATGTCACCAAAGCTCATCGCGCGCGACAAATACAGCGGCAAGCAGGCAAAGATCGGGATTAAATTGGTGATTTTTAAGTAGCCTGCCGAAAAGCATTCGAGGCGAAATTCCGTATTCATGATGCTGCGCCAGTTTCTCATGATCTCGCCGAAGCTCGCGCGGAAGCGGCCGCGCTCGGCATCCTCTCCGCGCATAAAGGCTACTGCTTCTGCGTTTTCACGTACTAGCAGCAGATCCGAGCGGTAATCGGCTTCAGCGCGCTGCTTGGCAAAATTTAGCCCCCTAAGCCTGCGCCCGATGAGATGCGTAATCAGCGAGCAAAGTAGCGTATAAATAAGCGCGACGTAGAGCAAAAAGCCTTCGATCTCAAAGTGCATGCCGAAAATTTCAAATTTCAATACCTTCGAGACCTGCCACAAGATCGCGACGAAAGCGATGAGCTTGGCAAGATTATAGACGAGCGATTTTACGAGATCGACGCTTTTTTGCACGAGCAGCAAGCTGTCCTCGGCGATACGCTGATCAGGGTTGTCTAGCTTTGCGATCGTTTTTGAAATTTCACGATCTGCGCGAGTTTTGGATAAAATTTTATTCTCGCTTGCGCCGCTTTGCCCTGCCGCATTTTGCTTTGCCGCGCTCGGTAAAATTTCAAGCCCCTTTGCGTCTCTATGTAAAGCCGCGCTATCCGCTTCGGCTGCGAAATACTCTGCGCGCTCGTTTAAATTTGCGTCGCCAGATTTTTCTAAATTTGAACCGCCCCGGGCGCTGAAATTCCCCTCAAGGCTCGTGCGGTAGAAGTTTGCGTTATGTAGCCATTTGCGCTCCATCATCGCGCTTAGCCGCTCGCGCCAGACGATTACGAGCAGTTTGCGAAGCCAGCTGCCGCAGACGATAAAAAGCACGATGAGCGCCGTGTAGAGCAAAAACTCGCCCACGAGCGCGGGGATCAGCTCGCCTTTAAGCTCGCTTAGCGCGTCGTAAAAACGCTTGTCCCACGCGTTCATCAGCACGCTAATTTTGATGATAGCGAGGCTAAAACCGAGCGCGAGCAGCAGCAGCGCCCATAGCTTCGCCGCGCCCTTGCCGAACCAGTGCGGACGTAGAATTTCAAAAAATTGCTTTAGCGTTTTCAAATTTTCTCTTTAAATTTTAAAATTTAGCGCCGGTTGCAGCGAAATTCCGCGGGATCAAATTTGATCTCGCAGGCTCGCGAGCGGATTTTATGCTTGCAAGTCTGCGCGTTTAATTCGCTTGGAATTTCGCAAAGTCCGCCCAAAATGAGGCTTGGGCGAGCTTCTACCGAAACACCGCCTAATACGCATAATTAAGCGTCAGCATAAAATTCCGCGGCTCGCCGTAGAAATTATTCATACCCGCGGTACGATTCTGGGTATTTTCGAAATACTTTTTGTCGGCGATGTTTTTAACCGCAAAATTTACGCTAAAGTGCTTGTCGAAATTATAGCCGACGTTTGCATCCCACAGCGTGTAGGCCTTCTGCTCGGGAGCTACATAATTTACGTTTTGATAGAATCCCGATGTAGCGCTTTGGTATCGCATACCGACGCCAAATATCAGCTTGCGCTGGGCGGAAAACGGAATTTCGTAATTCGTATAAATTTTAAAAAGATGCTTCGGAATATATTTTTTCGCATTGGCGCCCTTGCTGTAATCGACCGTCGTAGAATTCGCCTTCTCGCTTTTTAGATATTCGCTGCGATTAAACGTATAGCCCGCAAACACTTTCCAGCTATCTGTTATTTCCCCCTGTGCCTCTACATCGACGCCTCTGCTTCGCACCTTGCCCTCGGCGATAGAGTAATTCGTATTTAGCGGATCTTGAATAGCTCTATTTTCTTGAATTATCTGAAATAGCGCAATGCTGGTATTTAACGCGCCTTCAAAATACTCGCCCTTTACGCCGGTTTCTATATTGTATCCGACTACGGGATCCAATATCTCGCCGTTTCTGTCGGTAGAACTTTGCGGTTTAAAAATTTCCGCATAGCTTACATACCAGCTGTGATTTTACGTAAAATCCCACGTTAGCCCCGCATACGGCGCAAAATGCACTTTCGTAGGTCTGTCTCGCTTGCCGGTCTCGTTCGGATAGATATAGTCCTTCAGATAGGCGTTATATTTTACTCTGGAATAGCGCCCGCCCAATAAAATATGCCAATCCTCGCTGAGATTATATCTGGTACCCAGGCTAATAGCGGATTGATAAATTCTATTGTATTGCGTATAATCCTGGGCAAGGCTGCTTCGATTGTTCCAATCGGGCTCTAGGATCAAGTCTTTGTTCCAGTTGTAAATACCCATTCCAAGCGAGTTTAGAGTTAAATTTGTCGGATATTTTCTATTGTTGCTAAATTTTTCTCTCGATACCGAGCCGTCTATAAAGAACTCATGTTTGTTGCCGAAGAGCTCATACTTACCTTCGAGCCCGATTTTAGCGGCGACCTCTTTGGAGGTATTTTCATATTTTTGTCTCCTTACATTATGCGACGTAGTGCCGTTATAAGGATTTACTCCGCCTAGGGAGCCAAATTTAAACATACCTTTGCTATCGGTATAATTCACTTTCACGTAGGCTTTCGTATCGTCGCTCAATTCATGGCTTAGCTCGGTAAAGGCGTTGTATTTTCTATACTCGCTTCTATCCCAATTCGAGCCGAAATAGCTTTTGCGGCTTAAATTTAAAAGATTTCCCCGCTCGTCTATAACCGGAACGCCGAAAACATCATAAACGCCTCTTGATTTTTGATAGATCACGCCCGTGCTTAGCAAAGTCTTCTCACCGATGTCAAAGTCAAATAATCCACCCACCGCGCTGCGCCAGCCGTTAGCGTAATGTTTGTAAGCGCCCTCTTTGCCTGCTACGCCGATCAAGCGTCCGCGCACGGTGCCGCTTTGATTTATCGCATCCGTTACGTCGATCATGCTACGGTAATTATCCCGACTTCCGCCGCTTAGGCTTGCGTTAAAACCAAATTCATCGCTAGGGCGCTTACGAACTAAATTTACCGTACCGCCGGGCTCGCCGTTGCTTTGAGTAAGCCCCGCTACACCGCGCAAAACCTCGACGCGGTCGTAAAAAGCAAGATCGGTAAATTCTTTTGAAAAGCCCAAAGGACCTTGCACAGAGGAGGAAACCGAGCTAATCATTCCGTCTTCTTGGATATTATCTATATCAAATCCGCGCGAGTTCATACGCATTCTGCCGCTGTCGTTACGCAGCGTAATCCCCGGAGTATAGCGTAGCGCGCTATCTACGTTGTTTAAATTTAGATCCTTTATCACTTGATTCGATACGACCGATACCGACTGCGGCGTTTCTCTTATGCTTAAATTTAGCCCCGTCGCTGTGCTCATATTGCCCGTCGTATAAGAGCCCGTGCCCTCGGTAGTGGACAGATCGGCCTTGCCCGTGACGTTTATGGTGCCGAGATTATCGTCGTCCAAACCCTGCAGCGTAGAATTTGCCGCGCTACCGCTTTGCGGCGCAGTACTGTTAGCGGCTGGATTTGAAACAGGCGGCGCAGAGCTCTGCGATACAGCGCTTGCGCGCGAGCTTTGCGATGACGAAATTTTAGAGGCAGAACTTGCGGCAGACGAGTTTTGAGAAGCGCCGCTATTTTGCGCCGCAGTAAGCCAAAACGGCGAGCAAAGTAGCGCAAAAGAGAGCAAAATTTTACCCTTTTTCATAAAAATCCTTTTTAGATTTTATAATCCATATCAATTTATTGGCGGGATTATCTTGCAATTCCTCTTAAATAATAATAAAATTTTTAATAAACTAAATCATAAAATTTTATATGCAATTACTAATTTAACGGAATTTAATAAGATATATTGACAAATTTTCAAGCAAAATTTCTATAAATTTTAAAAAGTATATGAATTTGAAAAACGAAGGATTTAAAAATTTAAAATTCTAAAATTCCGCCACTTTAAAATAACGTAAGCGACGGAATTTAGCGTTTATCGGCATTTGGTCTTGCGATTACGATAACACTAGCACCGGTACAAGCGCATTGTGCAAGATATCCTCGGAGACGCTGCCTAAAAAGAGCTTTTTGAAAAAGCCCTTCGTAAAGGCACCGGTAGCGATGAGATCGAGGTTATTGGCGCGGCGATATTTGATGATCTCATCGGCGGGAACTTCGGCTTGGATGAATTTGAAAGTGGCGTTTTGAGTGCCTAAAATTTCTCGCGCCAGATCCAGCGTCCGCTCGCCCTCTGGGGCACCCGCATTGATGTGCAAGACATGCTTATGTGCGCTCGCAAGAAGCTTTGAGCTCTTTATAAACTCAAGCGTGCGTTTCGCCGCGTCAGTGCCGTCAAACGCAATGAGCACGGAGTTAATAGGTGAAAATTCCTTATTCACGAGCAGCGACGGCACGTGAAGCTCCTTTATCAGCACGCTTGCATTAAAGCCTACGTCCTCGTTATTTGAGCCCTTGATACCGAGTACAAAAATCTCGGCTTCATCCTTGTACTCGGCGATAACGTCGATAAAATCGCCATCTTTGATGATCTTACTCGCCTTTACGCCCGCAGCAGTCGCAGCGCAGATATATTCATCCAGCATCGCTTCGGCTTCTTCGTGGTCCTTTTCCGCATCCACGCCGCCTAGTGTGGGACTTCCGTAGCTATTTGCAAGGATATCATTCTCTCCTAGGACGATCCCGCCTGCGGCTAGCCCATAAAAATTCTCACCAAGCTCCGGGATTTCAACCACGTGAATAAACACGAGCTCGGCACCCAAGGTTTTAGCGACGTAAATTCCGTAATCTCTAACCGCCGGGGCAAGCGCATTTTGATCGACGCAAGTGATGACCTTTTTCATTTTTCGTCCTTTTAAAGATAAAATTTTGACCGAAATAAGCTTATCAAATTTTGTATAAAAGTTATTTAAATTCGGCGGATTTGAATGCGGCGCGGGCGATTTTGCAAAATTTCAAAGCCGTGCCGCAATAGGTTTGTGAGGCGTGGGCGCGCTTGTGGCAAGCAAGCTTAGGCTCAGCATGACAGCTAACGAGCAGTTGCAAAGTAGTAGCATAGTGGGCGACTAAAAAGCGTTGCGGACGCGGAAGGCAGGATGCAGCGCAGGCGATTTTGAAATTTATTAAGCCGCTAAAGGCGCGGTTAAAGCGCCGTTATTGCAGTTAGCAGCCCAAAGACGATCCCCGGGAAATTCGCTGCGGCGAGCGGATAGTCCTTTTTAGGCTTTAAAAGACCGTAGCTGACCCATATCGTGCAGTTTATCGCAGCTGCAAGCGGTTGGAGAAACGGGACTTTGTTGCCGTCTAAATTTGCCATTATATGTTCGGCACATAAGATACGTACATGATGACCGACAGACATGTGCCTGCCCAAGCTAAAATTTCTGAATTTCTTTCGCTCATCGGCTCTGCTTATTTTTAAGATACGTTTCAAATTTACGAATGAAACGAAGCGGGATTTTAATAGTCCAAAGATAAGAAACAAATTAAAAGATAGCTAGAAACAGAATTTGACTTTAAATTTATCGCAGCGGCTTCTAGTCTCTCGCACCTGCGTAAATTTTAAAGCGGCGTTTGAGGCGCGCATTTTAAAAAAACAGAGAAATTTAAAACGCCGGACAATGGTTGAAATTTAAATTTCAAAGAGATAAAATTTAAGCGACGGCTACAGCTAAATTTAAGCAAAATTTTACAGGAAAATTACGGTAAAATTTTAAAAATATGAGAAGTAAATTTTATAATTTCTCGGACGTTAAAGATAGGAGGGTTTGTCCTAAATGCGGAGGCGAACTGCAAGATTATGCCGAGATAGAAAAATCGGATCAAATAGAAAAGAATAAAAAGCTTGAGAAATATTATAAATTTGAAAACGAGTGGCTAAAGACGATGCAAAATCGGCGCGATGAGGAATAAAATTTTAAAAGATAGGCGCCGCCTTAAGGTATAAATTAAAATTTAGACATATCCGTATGGGAATATTATAAGGCGTTATAAATAAAATTCCAGTAAAGGAGGTAAAAATAATATGAGAATTTCGGCATTAGCGCTAGTCGTATTTTGCATAGCAATATTTAGCGGCTGCAAGGATCTTTTGTTAACCAACCATTTTATTACTTATGGGAACGGGGGCGGCTATGTCAGTACCTGCGAAACATTTTTTAGCGATTATCCCATAGGTGTCGAAAAACTTTATGAATTAAAGAGTAGAAATGATTTAAAAGCTCCGATATATATAATAAAAGATGGAAATTTTACGATAGCAGATGTTAGAAAAGGAATATTTGGCGTCGTCCCTATCGAAAGCTGCAACGATAAATGGTGTAAAATTTACTATCCTTGCGGTGAAACGGAGTATTTCGTCAAGAAAGACGATATAGTAAAAAGAAAGTACTAGCCGTCAGGCGAAAGATGCTTGGCGCGGATTTTAAAATTTCAATACGCGCAGAGTATCCAAGCGAGCATAACGTAAATTTAAAGCGGGTTGAGAAAGCAAATAAAACAAGAAGGATTCAAAAATGAAAAGCGTAAAAGGTATTTTCCGCTATCTTTTTCCGGTAAGAGATGGACGAGAACTGTATTGGATTAAAATTCCAAAAGGGCAAAGCGGTCGTTTTGGAAAAGAATTTATATTCGAGCCCGAATCGATTGCGAAATCGGACGCGCAAAAACTAGATCTAAAAATAGATCCAAAGCTTTTAAGCGATAAGCGAATTAAATTTCATATACGCGATATGTATTATAAGACATATTATGAGATAACATCTTTCGGTATCGATGAGAGCTACGCCGATTCGCGGCAAATAGATCTTGATTTGGAAGACATAAAACAAATTGTAAAATCGGATGCAGACGATCCTTATTATGTATATGGCTATAGCTTAAACATAGAGCAGATGAGATCTTTTGGATGCCTTGATATGGTTAAGCCCGGTTTTTCATACTTCTTTGGTTCCTCTGCCGGCCATGAAAGAATAATCAAAGCTCCAAATAGTGGCGATAAAAATATAAAAGGCTGCTATATAAATGTCTTTGATAGCGATACGGAAGCCTTTTACGTGGCGTTATTGGACGTTAAGCTGCCTTTTAGCGAAGTTGCAAAAATAGTCGCTCCGCTGAGCATAGAGTCAAATATCCACTATTCTTATAGCCTCTCCGAAGAACAGATTATAAAATTGGGATTTCCTGAAATTTTAAAAGAAAATGGCGGCAAAATCGACGCTCAAATATCGGTAGAGATAGCATAATCTCATAATTTAAAATTTAGCCGTTAAAAGGATTAAATAATGCAGCCCAAAATTAGAAATTTATGCGTATCACTGGAAAATAAAATTTTAAATTGACATGCGTTTAAATTTTAAAATTTAAGCGCCCTTTTTGTTATAATTTCATCAAATTTAAAAGGAGAGACGATGGCTTTGTTAAATCTTTTCAAAAAAGGCGGCAAAAATAGCGCAAACGCCGCAAAGATCGGCAAGACCGCGCAGGAGCGCAAGGATATAAGCATCGAAATTTTAAAATCGCAGGGCGTGCCGTATATAGATCATCTGCCGCTACGGTACGAGACGGACGAGGTCACCCCGCGCGAAAAGGACGAAGTCGTCGCCCGCGCGATCTGCTCGTACGCGGCGATAATGTGTGCCTGCTCGATCAGGGACGAGGGCAAGTTCGCGGATGAGGATAAGCAGGGCGTGCAGGGCTTTCTTACGAACCGCTACGGCTGCATAGACAAGCTCACGCGCATGGAGCGCCGCGTCACGCAGGGCGAGGCAAGCCGCGACGAGGCCGTAAATATGGGCTGGAAATACGAGTCGCTGTGGGCGCTGATGTGGGCCATGGGGCTCGTGGAGGAGCTTAGCTTCCCGAGCGAGATCTGCGACTGCGCCTTTGTGATGGACACCTTTAGCGGCGGCGATTTTTCTGCGCGCGTGAAGCTGCGTGACACGGATGAAATTTTGCAGGCGCTCGATCTCATCTACCGCTACCACTGGGCGTGCGTCAATGCCCGCGTGCACGGCACGGACAGCGCGGGGCTCGACGAAGAGGTCGTGATGGAGAGACGCGGCGGGCTAGAGTGGCTGTGCTGCAAGGGGGACGAAAACGATAATCTAACTGACGAATATAATGCGTGGGATTATCCGGACTTGAATACTTAGCGGCGTGTCTTTTTCCTTTATGCATCGTTGGAAATTTCGCCGAATTTCAGTCACGTATTATAATATACGCTTCTTCATTCGGCTCATTTCCGCCTCGTCTAAAGAAAAATAGCGCGCCTTATCTTTGCGCGCGTTGTCTCGCTTTACTATACGTCGTTGCATCTAAAATTTGCTCGGTCACGTATTGCATATATGCTCCCATCGCAAATTTCATCCGCGCCTCATCTAGTTTCGCAATACTGCCGCCTGTATTTTTGCGCTAAAATTTAACCCCGATCGCGCGCTGTTTTTTCAAATCATAATATGCGTGGGTAGATAAAAAGTACGCCGAATATGAGATAAATTTATAAATTAATTGGAGATAGAATTTTAAAATTATATTGCGAACTGCGCAAGAAATATCGCAAACGCGATCCGCCGAAATTCAGACGTAGCCTGCTAAATTTCAAGGCGCCGTGGAATTTTATAATTTAAAGTTGCGGGCGGGCAAGGCGCCCGTCCGCGTATTTTAAGCCCGCTAAATTTAAGCGAACAGATGTCTGCACCGCAGACCTAGAAATTGCATCAGCTCTGCGTCGCAACGCTTCCGCTCGCAAACGCCGCTGCATTGAGCGCCGCGTCGTAATCGGGTTCATCTACTATGTCGTCCGTGATCTGCTTGTAGGCGATCTTGCCTGCGGTGTCCACGACGAAAACCGCGCGGCACGTTAGCCCCGCAAGCGCGCCGTCCGCGACCAGCACGCCGTATGCGCGCGCAAACTCCTTATCGCGAAAATCGCTTAGGGTGCGTAAATTTTTGATCCCCTCGGTAGAGCAGAACCTGCCCGCGGCAAACGGCAGATCCATCGAAACCACGAAAACCTCGGTATTTTTTATACTCGCGGCGCGCTCGTTAAATTTGCGCGTCTCGGTCGCGCACACGTCCGTATCCAGAGACGGCACGGCGATGATGACCTGCGCCTTGCCCGTGCCGCCGCCGACTTTGACCTCGCTAAGATCGGCCGCGACCAGACTAACCTCTGGCGCCTTATCTCCAAGCTTAAGCTCGTTGCCTGACAGGCCGATGCTTACGCCTTGCAATTTGGTTTGTTGCATGATTTTCCTTTGTTTTAAAATATCTGAAACGGGCGCATCATAGCCTGCGAAAGCAAACGCCTGCTAAATCCGAAAACAGGCGGGCTAGAGCGCCAGCTCGGCCGATATGATCGGCGCGTAGATCGCTGCGTTAAGATGAAATTTTATGGCGCAAAGCGGCAGCACAATTAAAGCCCCCGAGAATACCGCTACTCGCATAAAGCACTGATGGTCGCGATCTGATATAAGTCTATGATAGTTGCGCTCCGCCTTAAGGCTGTGCCGAAGATAAAATTTCGCCCCGTTTGCGGCGATTTTGTCCGTAAATAAAAATCAAAGCCATAGCGCTGTATGTGCACTTTACCTGCGAAAGAAAGAAATCACTAGTAAAACGACAGGTGCGGCATCATGAGCGCGTTTTAAGTTATGTTTTGAATTTTTAAATTTAATTGAAATTTTTTGATCTAAATTTGCAATCTACAGAAATCAAAATTTATGGGTTGAAATTTTATTTGAAGCTAGAGCGTGAGTTAAAATTTTGGCTTGTAAAGCAGGTTAAATTTTAAGTACTATTTTAAAATTTAAAAAAGCGCCGGGGTTGGCGATAAAACTATCGCCGCACCCTAGCGTCCGTTAAATTACCCGTTGCGCTTTTTAATGATCTCTTCGCCGACGTTCTTAGGAACCTCGTCGTAGTGATCAAATTCCATCGAATAGGTCGCGCGACCCTGCGTCTGAGAGCGCAGATCGGTCGAGTAACCGAACATCTCCGAAAGCGGACAAAATGCATCGATGATCTTGTTACCGCCACGCTCGCTCATGTTATTGACCTGTCCGCGGCGCTTGTTTAGATCGCCGATGACGTCGCCCATATACTCCTCAGGGGTTTCTACCTCGACCTTCATCATAGGCTCCAAGATCACGGCACCCGCTTTTCTAGCGCCCTCTTTAAAGCCCATAGAAGCGGCGAGCTTAAACGCCATTTCGGAGCTATCGACTTCGTGGTAGCTTCCGTCATAGACCGTTACGCGTACATCCTCTACCGGGTAGCCCGCCAAAACGCCGTTTTGCATCGCCTCTTGGCAGCCTTTATCGACCGCAGGGATGTATTCTTTCGGAATCGCACCGCCTTTGATATCGTTTACGAACTCATATCCGGTGCCCGGCTCCAAAGGCTCTAGGCGCAAAAATACGTGACCGTATTGACCGCGACCGCCCGATTGCTTGGCGTATTTGTATTCCTGCTCGACCGTTTTGCGGATAGTCTCGCGATATGCGACCTGCGGTTGTCCGACCTCGGCCTCAACCTTAAATTCTCTAAGCATTCTATCTACGATAATCTCAAGGTGTAGCTCGCCCATTCCCGAAATGATAGTTTGTCCGCTCTCTTCGTCGGTCGCGACCCTAAAGCTCGGATCTTCTTGTGCCAATTTTTGAAGTGCGATACCCATTTTTTCTTGATCGGCTTTGGTTTTAGGCTCTACCGCTACGCTGATAACGGGATCAGGAAATTCCATACGCTCTAAAATTACTTTATCTTTTTCGCTAGCTAGAGTATCGCCCGTAAGGGTATCTTTCAAACCCACAACGGCGCCGATCTCGCCCGCATATAGCTCTTTGATCTCTTCGCGTTTATTTGAGTGCATTCTTAACAAGCGGCCGATGCGCTCTTTTTTACCCTTGCCGGTATTTACGACGTAGCTGCCGCTTTCCAAAACACCGCGATAAACGCGTACAAAGGTAAGCTGACCTACGAAAGGATCGGTCATAATCTTAAATCCAAGACCCGCGAACTCGCCCTCGTCAGTAGAACTTACATGAACCTCACTGCCGTCCTCATACTGACCCTTAATCGCAGGCACTTCATCAGGCGCAGGTAGATAATCTACGACCGCATCTAGCAAAGGTTGCACGCCTTTATTTTTAAACGCGGTGCCGCATAGCATAGGAAAAAAGCTTAGGCTTAAGCAGCCTTTCTTGATCCCTTTTTTGATTTCCTCCACGCTTAGCTCTTCGCCGTTAAAATACTTCTCCATCAAAGCTTCATCAGTCTCTGCTACCGCCTCAATCATCTTGTCGCGATACTCTTGCGCTTTTTCTCGTAATTCAGCAGGAATTTCAACGATCTCGGGAGCAGAAGGACCCTTGCTATCATCCCAAACGAGCGCCTTCATAGTAACCAAATCTATAACACCCTTGAAATCATCCTCTGCGCCGATCGGAATTTGAATAGGAACAGGATGTGCTTTGAGCCTATCTTTTACTTGCTGCTCGACATTGTAAAAATTTGCGCCGACGCGGTCCATCTTATTTACGAAAATAATGCGCGGAACATGGTATTTATTCGCTTGACGCCAAACGGTCTCGCTTTGAGGCTGAACGCCGCCTACAGAGCAAAATACTGCTACCGCACCATCTAAAACGCGCATCGAGCGCTCGACTTCGATAGTAAAGTCAACGTGGCCCGGGGTGTCAATCAAATTTATCTGATGATTATTCCAAAAGCAGGTAGTTGCCGCAGACGTAATCGTGATGCCGCGCTCGCGCTCCTGCTCCATCCAGTCCATAGTAGCAGCGCCCTCGTGAACCTCGCCAATCTTATGACTCATGCCGGTAAAAAATAGAATTCTTTCGCTTGTAGTCGTCTTTCCAGCATCGATGTGGGCGGCAATACCGATATTTCTAACCATATGTAAAGGGGTTTTTCTTGCCATGATGCCCTCCTACCAACGATAATGCGCAAAAGCTTTGTTGGCTTCTGCCATCTTGTAGGTGTCTTCTTTCTTTTTAAATGAAGAGCCTTTAGAATTTGCGGCGTCCATAAGCTCGTAAGCCAGGCGCTCTATCATCGTGCGCTCGCTTCTTTTTCTTGCAAAAGAGATGATCCAGCGAATAGCCAAAGCCTGCTGTCGAGCTGGCCTGACCTCGATCGGAACCTGGTACGTAGCGCCGCCTACACGACGAGATTTTACCTCCATCAAAGGCTTAACGTTATCGATGGCATCGTTAAAAATTTCGATGCCTTTCTTCTCACCGCCTTTATTGTCGATGAAATTTAAGGCGCCGTACATAATCTCGGTAGCGACGCTCTTTTTGCCATCGAACATAAGCGAATTAATAAATTTTGTGATTACTTTGCTGTCATAAATCGGATCAGGCATAACTTCCCTAACGGGAGCTTTTCTTCTTCTCATTTTATTCCTTCAAATTTTAAAATTTTACTCAAACTCGGCAAAATCTAGTGCCGGTCTGTTTCGGCTAAACTATTTTTTAGGTCGTTTAGCACCGTATTTTGATCTTGCAACGGTTCGTTTCGCAACGCCTGCAGTATCGAGCGCACCGCGGACGATGTGATATTTAACGCCCGGTAGGTCCTTTACACGACCACCACGAACTAGCACGATGGAGTGCTCTTGTAGATTGTGACCTTCACCGCCTATATAGCTGATGACTTCAAATCCGCTAGTAAGCCTTACTTTGGCAACTTTACGAAGCGCTGAGTTTGGCTTTTTAGGGGTCGTAGTATAAACCTTAGTACAAACTCCTCTTCGTTGAGGGCAATTCTTTAGCGCCGGGGACTTCGATTTCTCGGTAATCTTCTTGCGCTCTTTTCTGACCAATTGATTTATGGTTGGCACATCTTTCCTTTCACAAAAATTTATTCAAAAAGATTTGGATTATACTTTGTTTAAACTTACAGAAACGTAAATTTAACTAAATTTTAATCTCTAATCAGTACAAACTCTCCGCCGCCGCAGATCACTAAGCAGATCGCAGCGGAAAGATACAGATATACGATTTCCAGCTCAAATCCGCCCACGCCGGTAAGCGCGCTCAACGGAGTATGTAGGACATATATTATCATGAGCACGTTTGCGATCACAAGCAGAGCGCCTATGCGGCAAAATACGCCTATGATTATCATCGCTGGCGCCAGCACCTCGCCTACGTACGCGCCGTAAGCCACTAAATCTGGAATTCCTCTGGCTACCAACATCGATTTTACGCCGTCTATGCCGTGAGTAAGCTTAAAAATTCCGTGCATTAAAAGACAAACTCCAAGCCCCAACCTGACAAACAACAGACCGAAATTTATGTTGATCATATTCATGTCTCATCCTTTAAATTTAGGTAAATTTAGGGCTTTTTGCCCTAAATTATTTTTTAAGTTTAACTTCCTTGTCTTTATATAGACCGGTTCCGACCGGAATTATGCGACCTAGGATGACGTTTTCTTTCAAGTCCTCTAATCGGTCAAATTTACCCGCGATACTAGCCTCGGTTAGAACCTTCGTAGTCTCTTGGAAGGACGCCGCCGAAATGACGCTATCGCTTCCTACGGCCGCACGAGTTACGCCCAGCAGTACGGACTCCGCGATCGCAGGCTCGCCGCCCATCTTGACGATCCGCTCGTTTTCTTCTCTAAATCTACGGCGGCTAATCAGATCACCGACGATTAGCTGAGTATCGCCACTATCGACGATTCGAACCTGGCGGAGCATCTGAGATACGATGATCTCGATATGCTTGTCGCTGATAACGACGCCTTGAGAGCGATAAACCTGTTGAATTTCGCTTATCAGATAATAATGCAGCGCTTTTTCGCCTAAAATTCTAAGCACATCGTGCGAGCTGATAACTCCGTCGGTAAGCTTCTCGCCTGCATGGACGAACTCACCGTTTCGCACCTGGATCTGGCGGCTTTTATCGATCAGATACTCGGCGCTCGTTCCGTCCTCGCCCTCGATTATAATACGCTCTTTCGCGCGCAAAGCCTTATCGAAGCGGACCGTTCCGTCGATGTCTGCGATGATCGCAGTATTTTTAGGACGGCGCGCCTCAAATAGCTCCGATACGCGCGGCAAACCGCCGGTGATATCTTTTGATTTCGCAGCAGCTTTCGGCGTTCTAGCCAAAATATCTGCAATCGCTACCTGATCGCCTTTATTCGTAAAAATCGCGGTCTTCGGCCCTAGGTTGTATTTGATAGGCTCACCCTTGCTAGGAGTTACGATGATAGCCGGTTTGACGCCCTGCGGTAGATACTCGTTGATGACCAAGCGGCTTTGACCGGTAGTCTCGTCATATTGCTCTGTAGCGGTATATCCAGGCTCGATATCCTCGAAGCTGATCTTGCCCTCGCACTCTGCAGCCACCGGGATAGAATACGGATCCCACTCGGCGATGATCAATCGATCATCTTTTTTAGGCTTGGCGATAAGATCTTCGCTTTTTACGACGCTATTATCATCATAGGTAATGACAGATTCGCGTGGTATATAGTGACGGATCGCCTCTCTGCCGTTTTCTTCGGAGATGACTACGTACATACCCTTCTCACTTACGACGTGACCTTTTTTGATATCTCTTAGCCTCTCTAAATAATCACCTTTGAGGATGAAATACTTAAGCGTACCATTTGCTCCCGCTTTGATCTTTTGGGTTACCGGCTCGCCGTCTTTGACGCGAAGTTCGCTGGCAAACGGAATTCGAGTAGGGATATTCCAGTCTTCTTTTATAACCTCTACTAAACTATCATTTTCCCCAACGGTTTCGCCGTCTTTAAATACGATGTAAAATTTCCCCTCAACTTTACCGCTTACGCCCGCAAGCTCGGTAGGCTTGGCTAGATCGTGGCGCCGGATAGTATATCTAAATTCTTCCTTCTTACCCTTTAGCATGATATTCACATCGTCGTGAGTTATATCGATACTTACCTTACCGGTAATTGGGGCTTTGATCTTAGGCTCAACCAAAAGCACCGCGGCGTTTCTGCGGTTCATCACGATATTTTTGCCGCCGTTTTCATAGGTCTTTACGTTGTAATATCTGATAAAGCCCTCTTTATCGGCGATTACTTGGCGATCTTGCTGCTCGGTAGATGCGGTACCGCCGGCGTGGAAGGTTCGTAGCGTAAGCTGCGTGCCCGGCTCACCAATGGATTGCGCAGAGATGATACCGACCGCTTCGCCAGGTTTTACTAGCTTGCCCTCGCCCAAATTTACGCCGTAGCACTTCGCGCAAACCCCTTTTTCAGCCTTGCACGTAATAGGCGTGCGGATGCTTACGGATTTGATGCCGGCATCGACTATGGTGCGTACCTCATTAACGCCCAAGAGCGTGCCTTCGGTAAATAAAATTTCATTCGATACCGGATCAATCACATCCGAGCTTAGCACCCTACCCATAATCCTATCGGCTAGGCTTTCTATTTGCGTTCCGTTCTCTACAATCTCAGTAACCTCAATACCCTCGTGCGTGCCGCAGTCGTGCATCGTAACTCTGACGTTTTGTGCGACGTCAATAAGCTTACGCGTTAGATAGCCCGCATTTGCAGTCTTGAGCGCAGTATCGGCAAGACCCTTACGCGCGCCGTGGGTCGAGATGAAATACTCATTTACGTTTAGACCCTCTCTAAAATTTGAAGTAATCGGCGTCTCGATGATCGAGCCGTCCGGCTTACTCATCAGGCCTCTCATACCCGCTAGCTGCTTGATCTGCTCCGCGCTACCTCGCGCGCCGCTATCGGCCATCATATAGATCGAGTTAAAGCCGTCCTTATCCTTCTCCATCATCTTCATCATCTCATCGGCTAGCTTCTTGCTAGTGCTAGTCCAGATGTCGATCGTTTTATTATAGCGCTCGCCGTCGGTTAGCAAACCCGCGCCGTATTGGTTCTGAACCTCTCTGACCTGCTTTTTAGCCTCTTCTACAAGACCCGCTTTGGACTTCGGCACGATGATGTCCGAAACGGAGATCGAAACGCCCGCTTTAGTAGCGGATTCAAAGCCTAAATTTTTAAGATTATCCAAAAATTCCGCGCTTATCTCAAGGCCGCCGTTTTTATAGACGTAATCGACAAGCTCGGCGATATCCTTTTTCTTCATGATCTTATTCCAAAGATGATCCGGAATAAAGCTAGGCAGGATTGATTTGATGATCAAGCGGCCCGCGGTCGTAAAGATAATGCGGCGATCGATCATCGTTTTGATTTTAGCGTGGATATCTAGGGCGTTTGCCTCCACGGCAAGCATTACCTCATCGACATTTGCAAAAATTTTATTTGTTCCTTTTGCACCCGGCTTTTCGAGGCTTAGATAATAAATTCCTAAAACCATATCCTGGCTAGGCACCGCGACAGGCTTTCCGCTCGCAGGAAGCAAGATGTTCATCGAGCTAAGCATTAAAATTTTGCACTCTGCAATCGCCTCTTGGCTAAGCGGCACGTGCACCGCCATCTGATCGCCGTCGAAGTCGGCGTTAAACGCGGCGCAGACTAACGGATGTAGTCTGATCGCCTTGCCCTCGACGAGTACGGGATGAAACGCCTGAATAGACATCTTATGAAGCGTCGGCGCGCGGTTTAGCATAACCGGGTGATCCTTTACGACCTCCTCCAAGCACTCCCAAACTTCATTGATCCTATTTTCAATCATCTTTTTAGCCTGCTTAACGGTCGTTGCGTATCCCTTCTCTTGCAGGCGTGCGATTAGATGCGGCTTGAATAGCTCAAGCGCCATAGTTTTAGGCAGACCGCACTGATCCATGCGTAAATTTGGACCTACGACGATGACAGAGCGACCCGAAAAATCCACACGCTTTCCGAGTAAATTTTGACGGAAGCGGCCCTGCTTACCCTTAATGATCTCGCTTAGAGATTTAAGCGGTCGCTTATTAGCGCCCTTCACGGCATTGGCGCGACGTCCGTTGTCAAAAAGCGCATCCACCGCCTCTTGAAGCATTCGTTTTTCATTGCGGATGATGATCTCGGGCGCGTCGAGCTCCATCAGCCTTTTGAGCCTAGAATTTCGATTGATGACGCGGCGGTATAGATCATTTACGTCAGAAACCGCAAATTTGCCGCCCTCAAGGCTTACAAGCGGGCGTAGATCGGCAGGTAGCACGGGAAGATTCGTAATCATCATCCACTCGGGCTTATTGCCGGAATTTAAAAAGCTCTCGACGACCTTTAGACGCTTGACGATGGTTTTTTTCTTCGCTTCGGAGTTCGTATTTTCCATCTCCTGCTTAAGGGTAGATAAAATTTCGACCAAATCAAGCTCGGCTAGCATATCGCGGATCACCTGACCGCCCATTTTGGCGACGAAGCCTGTCTGCGAAAAGCGCTCTTTTAGGCTCTGATACTGCTCTTCGTTTAAAACGTCGTATTTCTCGACCTTTTTAGAATTTTCGTTGTCGTAAAATGCCTCGCCTGCACTTTCTACGATGTAAGCCTCATAATAAAGCACGCGCTCAAGATCTTTCATCTTGATGTTTAGCAGCGTACCGATGCGGCTAGGCAAGGAATTTACGTACCAAATATGCGCCACCGGCGTTACTAGCTCAATATGCCCCATTCTAGTACGGCGAACCTTCGAGCTCGTGATCTCGACGCCGCACTTTTCGCACTTCCAGCCCTTATAACGCATCTTTTTATACTTGCCGCAGATGCACTCATAGTCTCTTACGGGGCCGAAAATTTTAGCGCAAAAAAGACCGTCGCGTTCCGGCTTGAGCGTGCGGTAGTTAATAGTCTCAGGCTTTTTGACCTCGCCGTGGCTCCATGCTTTGATCTGCTCGGGGCTAGCGAGTCTGATAGCAAACGCGTCGAAGTCGTGAACTCTAGCGTCCTCTTTTATCTCTATTCTTTCTAAATTTGAATTATCGCTCATTTATTCTCTCCATTCTCGTAAATTTCAACGTCTAGAGCAAGCGATTTAAGCTCGTTTGTTAAAACAAAAAATGTCTCAGGAATTCCTGTAGACGGAACGTTTTCGCCTTTTGTCAGCGCCTTATATGCAGCCAAGCGTCCGTCGACGTCGTCGGATTTGATCGTTAGCATTTCGCGAAGCGTGTATGCCGCCCCGTATGCCTCCAGGGCCCAAACTTCCATCTCTCCAAATCTTTGACCGCCGAACAGCGCCTTGCCGCCGACCGGCTGCTGCGTAACTAGGCTGTAAGGACCGGTGCTTCTTGCGTGAACCTTCTCATCGACTAGGTGGTGCAGCTTGAGATAATACATGCAGCCCACGTTTACGCGCTCTTTGATCTTTTCGCCGGTGCGGCCGTCGTAAAGCTCGGTCTTGCCGTCCTGATCGATGCCCGCCATTTCAAATAGCTTTTTGAAATCCTCCGGCACAATGCCTTCGAATATCGGAGCGGAAAATCTAACGCCCTTAGCCCAGTCTCTAGCGTATTTCAAAAGATCTTCGTCGCTGATCTTTTCAAGCGTTTTTTTAGCCTGCATTAGCTTAGAAACGCCTGCGATCTCAATCATTTTGGCGCGAAGGGTTTTTATCCATTCGCCCGTTTTCTCTTCTAAAATTTTAGCGATCTGCTCTCCTAAGCGCCAGCCCACAAGACCTAAGTGGCTCTCCATTATCTGACCGATATTCATACGACTTGGAACGCCGAGAGGATTTAGCACGATATCCACGCGCTGTCCACTAGGCAGATACGGCATATCGACCTCAGGGACGATATTTGAAACGATACCCTTATTTCCGTGGCGGCCCGCCATCTTATCGCCCACTTTTAGCTTGCGCTTAGTCGCGATATAGACCTTTACGAGCTTGACGACGCCGCTTGGCAAAATATCGTCTTTTTCTAAAATTTCTATCTTTTCGTCATGTTCCTCTTTGAGCTTGCGCTTTTCGTTTTGGAAGTGGTTTTTTAGCTCTTCGTATTCCTTCTGAACAGCTTTAGAATAAGCCTTGACGAAAGAATTTAACGTAAAGCGGTTGGAGCTTTCAAGCTCCTCTTTTTTAACCTTATCGCCCTTTTTATAATCTTTTTTATTTAGGCTTTGATCGCTTTGTAAAGCGCTTTTAGAAAGTAGCGCCACTACCTTTAGCATCTCTTCGCGATCAAGCATCAAAAGCCTGTCGTGATGCTCCCTTTCGAGCTCGGTTTTTTCATCCTCATAGGCTTTATTCGTGCGTGGATCCTTCTCGTAGCCCTTTTTGGTAAAAATTTTAACGTCGATTACCACGCCTTCCATTGAAGCAGTAGCGTAGAGAGATTTATTTACCACATGCCCCGCCTTCTCGCCAAAAATTGCGCGCAAAAGCCTCTCTTCAGGCGTCGGCTTGACCTCGCCCTTCGGAGTTACCTTGCCTACTAGGATCATGCCCGGCTTTACGTGAGTACCGATCTTTACGATACCGCTATCATCGAGGTGGGTAAGCTCCTCCTCTTTGATATTAGGGATGTCGCGCGTGATCTCCTCCACGCCGTCTTTAAGCTCTCTAGCCTCGATCTCTTTTTCATAAACATGCACGCTGGTGTATTCGTCGGCACGAATCATCTTTTCGCTCATGACGACGGCATCCTCGTAATTGTAACCGTGCCACGGCATGAAAGCTATAAGGGCGTTTTTGCCGATTGCAAGCTCGCCGCCGTCCATGCTAGGACCGTCGGCTATAATTTGACCTGCCTTTATCACGTCGCCTTTGCGTACGATCGGGCGCTGTGAAAAGGTAGTGTTTTGGTTGGTACGTAAATTTTTCTCCATCGAGTAGTGATCGATAAACGGACCCTTCTCATCCTCGCCCAAAATAAAGATATTTTTATTATCGACCTTTTCTACGACGCCGTCGCGTTTAGCCTTGATCGCTTCCCACGAATCGCGTGCGATGATCGCCTCCATGCCAGTTCCTACGATAGGGGCGGTAGAGTGCAGAAGCGGTACGGCTTGGCGCTGCATGTTCGAGCCCATAAGCGCGCGGTTAGCATCGTCGTGCTCCAAAAACGGAATCAGCGATGCCGCTACGCCCGCGATCATACCGGAGCAAAGATCAATTAGCGAAATATCCTCGCGCTTGGCCATGATGTTTTCGCCGTCTTTTCTGACCTCCAAAAGCTCCTCTACGATATTACCCTCCTCGTCTAATTTAGCGGACGCAGGAGCGATTACGAGTTCCTCTTCCTGCGTAGCGGTAAGATATACGATCTCGTCGGTGACCTTGCCGTTTACGACTCTTTTATACGGAGCCTCGACGAAGCCTAGATCATTTACCTTCGCATAGGTCGCTAGGGTGTTAATAAGACCGATGTTTTGACCCTCAGGGGTCTCGATAGGGCAAATTCTACCGTAGTGCGTAGGATGGACGTCGCGCACCTCAAAGCCTGCGCGCTCTTTAACTAAACCGCCTTCGCCCAGCGCAGATAGACGGCGCTTATGCGTGACCTCGCTAAGCGGGTTAGTCTGATCCATAAACTGGCTTAGCTGGCCACCGGTGAAAAATTCCATAAGCGTAGTGGTGATGATTTTAGGGTTTACGAAATCATACGGCATAAGCTCGTCGAGGTTGCCGCTGATGCCGGTAAATTTATCCTTGATCGCCTTTTGAACTTTGATAAATCCAAGGTGCATCTCGTTCGCCAAAAGCTCGCCGATCGAGCGGATGCGGCGATTGCCAAGATTATCTCGATCATCGATGAAGCCGTCGCCGTTTTTAACTCTAATTAAATATTTCGCCGTCTTGATAATATCCTCGCTGGTTAGCACGGTTACGTACTCCGGCGCCTCGATGCCTAGTTTATGGTTCATCTTCATACGGCCGACTTTAGTTAGATCGTAGCGCTCCGGGTTGAAAAATAGATCGTTTACGAAGCTCTTTGCCGCTTCTTTTACCACCGGCTCGCCCGGGCGCATAACCTTGTAAATTCTAATCGCAGCCAGATCGTTCTCGTCGTCTATGCCCTCGCTTTGCTGCAAGAGCTTAAGCGCGTCTGCATCTTGAATAAAAGAATTTATGATTGAAGTATCTACGCCGCTAGCTAGGTCGTTAGCGATCGTAAATTTTTTCTCGGTGTTAGCGATCTTGGCTAGCTTGCCCTCATCTAGCGCAGTTAGCGAATCAAAAAGCACTTCGCCGCTGTTTTTGTCGACGATGGCGCCCGCTAGGTAGCGCTCGGCTAAAATTTCAGCCGGATACTCGATTAGCTTTAATCCATCCTCTGCTAATTTCTCCGCTTTTTTGACCGTTAGGCGTTTACTTGCTTGATGAAGTACTTCGCCCTTTTCATTTATAATGTCGTAATCAAGCCTGCCCGCGTATTCTTTCGGATCGAAATCGGTTAGGAATTTTCCTTTTTTAATATAGATTGTCTTAATAGGATAAAATAATTTTATAATGTCTTGTTTTTTGTAGCCGAGTGCGCGAAATAGGATCGTGATCGGAACCTTGCGCCTTTTATTTATGCGCACATATAGTACGTCTTTTACGTCGTATTCGAAATACAGCCAGCTGCCGCGATCCGGTATTATTTGAGCGGTGTAGATAAGTTTATTTAGAACCGTAGGACTCTCTTCCTCTTTGAAGATTACGCCCGGGCTTCTGTGCAGCTGATTTACGACGACGCGCTCTACGCCGTTTATGATAAATGAAATTCTATCGGTCATTAGAGGAATGTCGCGAATGAATATATCTTGCTCTTTGATCTCTTTTACGCCGATTTTTTTGCCCGTCTTTTCGTCGCGCTCATGCACGAGCAAGCGGAGCTTCATCTTTAAATTTACCGAATAAGTAAGCCCTCTTTCCATGCATTCTCTAATCGAATATTTAGGCTTTGAAATTTCGCTACTTACATACTCGATACTTAGTCTATTCTGTGCATCGTGGATAGGAAAAATGGCTTTGAAAACCTTCTCTATGCCGCTTTCTCCACCCGAGTTATCAAGATTTAAAAAATGATCAAAACTTTTCTTTTGTAGTTGTAATAAATTCGGAATTTCGATGTCTTTGGGAACCTTTGAAAAATCCACTCTAAGACGATTTCCTGAATATAGGCTGTTTAACATTCCACTACCTCGTAGTTGTATTTTAAAGAAAGAAGTGCCGATGCGACGCACCGGCACACATTTGTATGCGAAATTTTAAAATTCCGCGATTTATTTGAGTTCGACTTTAGCGCCTGCTTCTTCAAGCTCTTTTTTGGCCTTCTCGGCGTCTTCTTTGTTAAGTCCCTCTTTAAGAACGGACGGAGTAGCCTCGGTAGCGTCTTTGGCTTCTTTTAAACCAAGGCCCGTTAAGGCGCGAACAACTTTAATTACGTTAATTTTCTTATCGCCCGCATCAAGCAATACGACATCAAATTCTGTTTTCTCTTCAGCCGCTGCCGCGCCTGCGCCGCCAGCGCCTGCGCCGCCAGCTACCATAACCGGAGCTGCGCTTACGCCAAATTTTTCTTCGAATTCTTTAACTAACTCGCTAAGCTCTAGCACCGAAAGATTAGAGATATACTCTAAAACATCTTCTTTTGAAATTGCCATTTTATTCTCCTAAATTTTAATTAAGCGCTAGCTTCTTTTTTCTGCTTAAGCGCATTTAAGCCGATCGTAAAATTTTGAATCGGCGCATTCCATACTTGAAGTAGCATCGCGATAAGCTCATCTCTCGAAGGCATCTTCGAAAGCGCTCTAACCTTATCTATGCCAGCTACTTCCCCATCGATATGAGCGGTCTTAAGCTTAAAAATTTCATTTTTCTCTTCAAATTTAGCCGCTACTTTACATACAGAAAGCTGCTCGCCCCATAAGAAGATATTAGTATCTTTAAAGCTAAGTCCGTTTTTTTCGGCATTTTTTAAAGCGATATTAGCTAGGGTATTTTTGATAACCCGAACCTTTACGCCCGCTTCGCGCGCGCTATTTCTAAGATCTTCAAGCTGCTTAACGCTAAGGCCTTTAAAATCGGAAATTACTATAGCTTCGCTAGCCTTAAAAGCCTCACCAAGCTCCGCTACTATCTTTGATTTTTCGTCTCTCGTCATTAGGTCTCCTTTCCGATCGGTGATTTCAAGCCAAGCGATCGAAATTTTGAAATTTCGATCAATTAAGTTAAAAACCTTGAGCTATCTCCAATCTAAGATAAAAATTTAAAATTTTATTTTAAATCGATTATTTCTTGATTATCCAGTGTAACTGCAGGGCTCATAGTAAGTGAAAGCGATGCATGAGTTACGTATCTGCCCTTCGCAGTCGCTGGCTTATGCTTATTTATAGTTTTGATAAATGTCGTAATATTGTCTAAAAGCTGCTCTTTGCTAAAGCTAGCCTTGCCAAGGCCTGCGTGGATATTTCCTTGCTTATCGACGCGGAAATTTACCTGTCCACCCTTAGCATTTTTAACGGCCTGAGCGACATCCATAGTAACGGTACCGGTTTTAGGGTTCGGCATAACGCCTTTTGGACCGAGAATACGACCTACCTTACCGACTAGTCCCATTAAATTTGGAGTGGCGATAAGAACGTCGAAATTTATATTTCCTTTTTGAATCTCTTCAATCAGATCATCGGCACCCACGATATCGGCACCCGCTTCGCTAGCCTCGCTAGCTTTTGCGTCCTTTGCAATCACGGCTACTCGAACGCTTTTTCCCGTACCGGCAGGTAAAACGACCGAGCCGCGCACCATCTGATCGGCATGTCTTGGATCTACGTTTAGTTTAAGAGCGATCTCCACCGTCTCGTCAAATTTAGCAGAAGCTAGAGTTTTTACTGTGCTTACCGCTTCGTCTACACTATAAATTTTATTTACGTCAACTTTTTTTAAAAGTTCGTTGAATCTTTTTGAATTTTTTGGCATATATTTCTCCGCAATTAAAGTGCTACCGCTTTTTTAAACCTTAGCGGTCAAAAGGTCTAGTCAGTGACCGTAATACCCATAGAACGAGCCGAACCCGCTATAATCCTAGCAGCCTGCTCTCTATCTTTGGTATTCAGATCGGCGATCTTTTTCTCGACGATCTCTAAAACTTGAGCCTTAGTTAAGGATGCTACCTTCTTTTTAAGAGGGTTGTCCGAACCTTTATCTATCTTCGCCGCCTTTTTGATCAAATCTGTCGCAGGCGGTTGCTTAGTGATAAAAGTAAAGCTTTTATCGGCATAAACCGTGATGATGACCGGGATATTAAAGCCCGCCATATCTTTGGTTCGCTCGTTAAACGCTTTGCAAAATTCCATAATATTAACGCCCTTTTGACCTAGTGCAGGACCTACCGGCGGGCTTGGATTTGCTTTTGCGGCCGCTATTTGCAGCTTGATTTCGCCAACAACTTTCTTAGCCATAAATTTACTCCTTATAAAATTTAAATAATCTTTTCAACTTGCGAGTATGAAATTTCAATCGGCGTGCTTCGTCCGAAGATCGAAACATTGAGGCGAAGCTTGCCGTGGATCATATCATACTCTTCTACGATGCCGTTGAAATTAGCAAAAGGCCCATCGACGATCCTAACCGTCTCGCCCTCATCGAAATTAATCTTGGGCTTAGGAGCCTCGCGATTATTGATCTTTTCTAGAATTATTTCGATATCTTTTTCCGGTAGCGGAGAGGGTTTTTTCGCCTCGCCGATAAAGCGACTGACCTTAGGCAGCATCTGAATTCTATGCCATAAAGTGGTATCCAAATCTAAATTTGCAAAACAATACCCTGGATATAAGCTACGCTCTTTAATGGTTTGCTTTGTATTTTTGACCTCTATAACATCTTCGGTAGGCACTAGCACTTCGCCGATCTTAGTCTCAAGCGCTTCGTCTTGCTTTAGCGCTTCTATTGCGCGCTTTACCGCCATCTCGCTGCCGGCGTAAGTTTGTATCGCATACCATTTATTTGCCATATTGCGATCCTTACTTAAGCAGTTATCAAAGCGGACATAATAAGATCCACTAGCGCTAAGAACAGTGCGATAACTACGACTACGACTACTACAGAGATATATGCTGTTTTAGTCTGATCTTTAGTCGGGAAAATTACCTTATCTAACTCTATCTTTGCTTGTTTATAATACTCTTTTACTTTTTCCATACCCAATCCTCGTGGCAGGGCAAGAGGGATTCGAACCCCCAACCATCGGATTTGGAATCCGGCGCTCTACCGTTGGAGCTATTGCCCTATAACAATTAGCCTTTTAACTTGACTTCTTTATGAAGCGTGTGCTTTTTTAATCTGGGGCAATATTTTTTAAGTTCTAGTTTTTCGGTCGTAGTTTTGCTATTTTTATAAGTAGTATAGTTAATATCGCCACTTTCGGAGCATTTTAATCCGACCTTTACTCTACTTGAATTCTTTGCCATTTGGTTTCCTTGAATAAAAAAGCAAGCGGAATTTTAAAATTCCGCTTGCAAAAAATTAAGCGATAATTTTCGAAACGACGCCTGAGCCTACAGTATGACCGCCTTCGCGAATCGCGAAGCGCGTACCTTGCTCAAGAGCGATCGGAGCGATTAGCTCAACGGTGATTTTAACGTTATCGCCAGGCATTACCATCTCGGTCCCCTCAGGAAGAGTAATCGAACCGGTAACATCTGTCGTACGAACGTAAAACTGCGGTCTATAATTATTAAAGAATGGAGTATGGCGTCCGCCCTCTTCTTTAGTTAGGATATAAACCTCGCCCTCAAATTTAGTATGAGGAGTGATCGATTTTGGTTTGCATAGAACCATACCGCGCTCTACTTCTTCTTTCTTGGTACCGCGCAATAAAACACCTACATTATCGCCGGCTTCACCTTGATCCATCTCTTTTCTAAACATCTCAACGCCGGTAACGGTAGTAGTTTGAGTAGGTTTAATACCTACGATCTCGATAGTATCGCCAACTTTAACGATACCTTTTTCGATTCTACCAGTTACAACGGTACCGCGACCGGAAATCGAGAAAATATCTTCGATCGGAAGAAGGAAATCTTTATCAGTATCGCGAACAGGAGTTGGAATATAGCTATCAACTGCGTCCATAAGCTCCATAATCTTTGCAGACCATTCGCCATCTTGTCCAGCTTTTGCTTCCTCAAGAGCCTTAAGAGCAGAGCCCTTAATGATCGGAGTCTCGTCGCCAGGGAATTTATACTCTTTTAAAAGATCTCTAACTTCCTCTTCGACTAGCTCTAAAAGATCCGGATCATCAACCATGTCGGTTTTATTTAAGAAAACTACGATATATGGAACGCCTACCTGGCGAGAAAGTAAGATGTGCTCGCGAGTTTGAGGCATAGGACCATCTGCAGCGGAAACAACTAAAATAGCTCCGTCCATCTGAGCCGCGCCGGTAATCATATTTTTTACGTAGTCGGCGTGACCTGGGCAGTCAACGTGAGCATAGTGACGTTTCTCGGTCTCATATTCGATGTGAGACGTAGCGATAGTAATACCGCGCTCTTTTTCCTCTGGAGCGTTATCGATATTGTCGTAGTCTTTTAGCTCGGCTAGACCCTTCCTGGAAAGAACAGCAGAAATAGCAGCTGTCAAAGTAGTCTTACCATGGTCAACGTGACCGATGGTACCAATGTTTACGTGTGGCTTGTTACGATTAAATTTTTCTTTAGCCATCATATCCTCCGTTATTGATTTGTGGATTACACAACAAACTAAGCGACTCTATTTTATGGAGCTCATAGCGGGACTTGAACCCGCGACCTCTTCCTTACCAAGGAAGTGCTCTACCTCTGAGCCATATGAGCCTAAACTCAGGCAAAGAGAAATCGCTACCAATACCCAACAATGCGACCAAAATTTAGATTATGTAAGCATATAAAAGCAGTTAAGTTTTACAGCTCCCAGTAAACCTAAATGGTGGAGCGGGAAACGGGGCTCGAACCCGCGACCCTCAGCTTGGAAGGCTGATGCTCTAGCCAACTGAGCTAATCCCGCATCGAAAATTCATGGTGGTGAGACGTGGATTCGAACCACGGAAGGCAAAGCCAGCAGATTTACAGTCTGCCCTCGTTGGCCACTTGAGTATCTCACCCTTTGATGAAATCTGGTCAAACACTGTTACAAAAAATGGAGCTGGTGGACGGGATCGAACCGCCGACCCACTGCTTACAAGGCAGTAGCTCTACCAGCTGAGCTACACCAGCATTTTGAAATTGAAGTGGCAATTATAACCGAAAAATCCCCAATTGTCAAGGCTAAAACAGCCTATTTTAAAATTTCATAAAATTTCTGCTATAATGCGCGCAATTTTAAATTTTAAGGAATTTTATATGAAAATCGTACCTTGGATTATCATAGTTTTTATGATTTATTTGATTTATTATTTTATCTCCCGCTCGGAAAAGCGTCTAAATACCCTTGAAAAGCGCTTAAATAAAATAGAAGAAAACTTAAGCGAGATAAAAAAAGCTACCGAAGCCAACAGGCTTTTGATCGAAGAAGCAAAGCTGGACTCTGAAGATGACGCAAAAGAGCAAGAATAAAATTAAATTTAAAGCCCCGATCTCGCTAGCTTAGCCTTTTTGCCAAATATCTCGTACTGAAAATTGTGAGTATATTTTATGCATACTTTGACATTTTTGAAAGAAATTTTGCCGCAACGTCGAAATCGCGAAGTGCAAGAAGCTCATACGTAACTAATTCTTAAATTTTACGAAATTTAAAATTCGCGCTTTAATCCTGCAACGCTAAGCAAATCCACGCGAATTAATAAATCAAAATTCCAGCCATTAGCCGCAAATTCCATAGAATTTCAAATAATGCCACATAAAATTAAAATTCTGCCAAAATCCATCCCTCAATTCAACTTCTTAAAATTTTGCGCAAATCCCTCAGCTAAAATTATAAACTACAAAATTTTAGTATTTAAAATCATATTAATCAACCCCACCGCAGAGCAAAACCTGTGGGCTTGCCACCCCGTGCACTGCTTCAGGCTACTTTGTCCAAAAGCTCAAAGACGCAAACCGCAACCTTGACAAGCTAACGATAAAATTTAATCATAATTTTTAAAAACCAAAATTTCAAAAGCACGGAATTTTGTCCCAGGATGTGAATTGAGTAAAAAGCTAACGAAATGCAGGAATTCCGCAAGCGCGAAATTTATCCATTGGAATTTTCCTCGCCCATAAGCGCTTCAGCGATGAGCTCCAACGGATTTACGCACCTAATCTTCGAGTCACTTAAAGAAAGCGAGTTATTTAGCTGCATCCTGCATGCACTGCACTCGGCAGAAACTACGCGCACAGGCAGATCTGCCATTGCACGCGCCTTAGCTAATCCCACTGCGCGCGCGAGCTCGTAGCGCTCGGTTTGCATCGTCACGCCGCCAAATCCGCAGCATTTATTAGGCTCATTCATCTCAGTTATTTCGTAGTTTTGAGCGAGCAAGCCGCGCGGTTCTTTCCAAACACCCTGCATTTTGCGGGCATGGCACGGATCGTGATAAGTAATCGCTAAAGCCCTTTTGCCGCGGCGCATCAAAAGATCACTTAAGTTTGTAAATTTATAAAAGTATTCGCTCGCCATAAAAATTTTACTCGCAAGCTTTTGCGCACGGGCTTTCCATTGCGGCTCATTTTCAAAAAAATGCGCGTAATCCACCCGCAGCATTGCAGAGCACGTAGCCTCGGGCACGATAATCGCATCAAGAGCAGGCATGACTCTTTCGAAATATGCTATATTAAATTTTGCCACGCGTTCAACCGCCGCAAAATCTCCCGTAAAATACGCAGGAGCGCCGCAACAGGCTTGTTCCTTCATCAAATTTACGTTTAGCTTTAGCGCTCGCGCGATATGTAAAATCGCCTCGCCTACGCCCGTGTAAGCGTAGTTTGCCATGCAGCCGATAAAAATTCCGATAGTTTTTTCGCCGCCGTTGTCGATAAATTCTGCGTGCGAGTTCATAAAACTCTTTTTTGCAAGCGCAGGTAGCAGGCGCTCTTTTTTAAGTAGTGGCAAGTCAAATCTAGGCGACATAGAGCTTTGCGTATCTTTTCGCATCTTAAAGCCACAGCTAAGAAACACGTATCCAAGCGCTGCTGCTAGATCCAGCGCTTTGCGGTGCCCGAGCAGCCAAAACGCAGCTTTTTTGTACCACGCGATGCCAAATTTTTCCGCAATGCGCGCGCGAATATTCTCAATCGCCGTATCTATGGGCAAAGACTCGCCGCAAATATCTACGCAGTTGGTGCATAAAAAGCAGCTTTCAAAAATTTTCTTAGCGTTTTTATCAAGCTTTAGCTCATTTCTGCCGTAAGCGCCCAAAAGATCCACAAAACCGCGCGGGCTCGTTACTTCATCGCCGTTAATGCCATGAATCGTGCAGACTTGGATACATTTACCACATTTTACGCAACGCTCGCTAAGTGCTGCAAAATCGAACGCTCCAAGCTTTGCCCTACTCATAGCCGCGCCGCTTAAACGGTTTTTGAAAAGCGCTTCTCGCCCAAATTTTTACCCATATACTCATCAAAGCACATCGCGATATTGCGGATCAAAAGCGTGCCGGTGGGCGTTACGGAAATTCTATGCGGCGAGATTTGCACGAAATCCTTTAGCGCCTCAAGCTGCTTTAAGCTCGCATCAAAGTGCTCAAAAAATTTTATCTTAAATTTCTCCTCGATCGCCTCTATATCGACGCAAAAATTACTCATCAACCCCATAATCACCTCTTTGCGCAGCAGATCCTCTTCATTTAGCAAAATACCCCTACAATACGGCAGCCTGCCCGCATCGATCGCGGCCTCGTAAGCGTCCATATCTTTGAAATTTTGCGCGTAGTGGCGCGCGCCCTCGCCGATGCTGGTTAGCCCGATGCCGATCAGATCGGCGCCGCCCTTGGTCGTGTAGCCCTGGAAATTACGGTGTAGCGAGCCGTTTTTAAGCGCGGCATGAAGCTCGTCCGCGGGCTTTGAGTAGTGATCCATGCCGATCATCTCGTATCCGTTCGCGCTCAAAAAATCGTGCGTAAATTTCAAAATTTCAAGCTTCACTTTGGGCTCGGGCAGTGTCGTCTCGTCAAATTTACGCATAGATTTTTTTATCCACGGTACGTGCGCGTAGTTAAAGATTGCAAAGCGGTCCGGATCAAGCGAAAGCGCAAGCTCCAGCGTGCGCTTAAAGCTAGCTAGGCTCTGATACGGAAGGCCGTAGATCAGATCCATATTTATCGATTTTATCCCTCTCTCTCGCGCCATGGCTATGACGTCCCTCGTAAGCTCGAAAGGCTGGATGCGGTGGATCTCCTTTTGCACGCGCTCGTCGAAGTCCTGCACGCCGTAGCTGATGCGATTAAAGCCGTTTGAAATAAGCACATCTAGCTGCTCGGCGTTTAAAAACCGCGGATCGATCTCACAGCTGATCTCGGCTTCGGGGCTGAAATTTTTAAAATATTTTTTGATATTTTTTATGTGACGCGCGAGCTGTTCGGCGCTAAAATATGTAGGCGTGCCGCCGCCGAAGTGCATCTGCACGATCTGCCGCGAGCCGTCCACGACGCCGCTTAAAATTTGCATTTCGCGCTCGATATAGTCCAAATACCGATCCATCTTGTCGCGCTTACCTGTGTAGATTACGTTGCAGCCGCAAAAATAACAGGCGGAGCGACAAAACGGCATATGGAAGTAAAGCGACAGCGGCGTGGAACTTTTTTGATTTTTTAGCTCATTCAGATACCCGTCGTAGCTGAAGTTTTCGCTAAATTCCAAAGCAGTCGGATAGCTCGTGTAGCGGGGCCCTGGGCGCGAAAATTTCGCGTAAGCGTCGAAGTCTATGCTATTCACGGCCGCCCGCCTTGGTTTTGATAAGCTCTTCGATGTCGATGAAAAGGTTCGGATACAGGCTTTTTACGCGCGAGACGACGGCATCGACGTCTAAGCTTAATCTTTTCGCACTCGGATTTGCGCCCGTGAGCCTTCTGATCTCGTCCATACACACGATCCACGCGTCGCCGAAATCTACCGGCGTATGCTGCAAAATCGAGCGCTCAAGCTTGAGATTAAAATTTTCCTGCATCGCGTTTTTGGTCGCGGCGATGAGATTTGCAAGCGATTTTATCGAGATCATTGTGTGCACTTCGTTATTTTCGTCGATGCCGAACCACGGCTCCTCATCGCTCCACGAGCCGCTTTTTAGAGTGAGTTTTTTCTCGTTGTCCTCACCCTGCGAAATTTCAAAAACCGTCCTTTTCGAGCTATCCAGTCCGAAAAATTCGCTCGCTTTGTCGATCTTTTTTAGCGCTTTATCTTTTTCTTCCATGCGTTCTCCTAAATTTATCTTTTTTGATCCAGCCAGACCATGACGCCTTTTTGCGCGTGCAGGCGATTTTCCGCCTCTGCAAAAATTTCATCCGCGTGCGCTTCAAACACGGCCTCGCTTACCTCATATCCGCGGTACGCCGGCAGGCAGTGCAAAAAGATCGCGCCGCTACCTGCTAGAGCCATTAAGCTTTCATCCACGCAAAAACCCGCGAAATCGCGAATTCTTCGCTCTTTTTCGGCTTCTTGCCCCATCGAAACCCAAGTATCGGTCGTCACGACGTTTGCGCCCGCTACGGCTTCCTTTATATCGTTCGTTATTAAAATTTTAGCGCCTGAAATTTTAGCATTTTCTTGCGCCTGCGCCAGTATCTGCGGATCAGCCTCATAGCCCACGGGCGTCGCCACTCGCAGCTCAAAGCCAAGCTTGCTGGCAAGCATCAGCCACGAGTGCGTCATATTGTTGCCGTCGCCCACGTACGCGGCTTTTATCTTTGGAGTTTCAATACCGCACTCCACGATCGTCATTAGATCAGCCATCAACTGCACGGGATGAAATTTATCGCTTAGCCCGTTTATCACCGGCACGCGGCTAAAATCCGCAAGCTCTATGAGCGTCTCGTGGCGATTTACGCGCGCCATGATTAGATCGCACATTCGCGAAATCACGCGCGCAGTGTCTTTGATCGGCTCGCCTCGCCCGAGCTGGATGTCGCGACTGCTCAAAAACAGCGCATGCCCGCCGAGCTCGTTCATCCCTACGTCGAAGCTCACGCGCGTCCTTGTCGAGCTTTTTTCAAATATCATCGCTAATTTTTGATCTTTTAAATATGGCTTGAAATTTCGTGCCTTAGCTTCTTTCTTTATCTCAAACGCTAAATTTAAAATTTCGATTATCTCGTCTTTGCTAAAATCGTTTAACGTAAGAAAGTGCCTCATCTATCCCCCTCTTCTTTTATAAATTTACTAAAAAATTCTTTTAAATCACCTTTCGTCATATCGCCCATAGCCACCTTTACGACTACGTCTTCCATCGCCGCATAAAATTCCTCGTCGTCCAAAACTATAGAATTCGCCGATAAAAACTAGCGTCAAATATTTCATTTATCCTTTAATCGCTCAAAAACAGCCCTATTGCTAGGTTTATCCAGTTTCGCAATAACGGCGCTCGAAAGCTCGTCGAAATTCTCTATGCACTCATCCCCGTTTACGGGTAAAATTTTAGCTTCAAATTTCATCTTTTTTGCCAGCTTCATCACGGCATCCAAGACGGCTTGCATTTCATTACTTTTAATTTCGAGTCCTATCTTATTCATCGCTAGCCCCTGTTTAAAATTTCCGCGATCTCCTTGGCGTGATAGGTGATGATCATATCCGCGCCGGCGCGCCTTATGCCTATCATCGTCTCCATCATCACGCGCTCATAATCGATCACGCCCGCTTTTTTACCCGCCTGCAAAAGCGAGTATTCGCCGCTTACGTTATACGCACAGATCGGCAGCAGCGTGCGCTCTCTAAGGTCTCTGATTAGATCCAGATACGCAAGCGCGGGCTTTATCATCAAGATATCCGCTCCCTGCGCCTCGTCCTGCAGGCTTTCGTTGATCGCCTCAAATCTATTTGCGGGATCCATCTGGTAGCTACTGCGATCGCCGAAACTTGGCGCGCTCTCCGCCACGTCGCGAAACGGCCCGTAGTAGCCACTGGCGAACTTGCTCGAATACGCCATAATCGGTAAATTTTCAAATCCGCCGCGATCGAGCGTCTCTCGCAGAGTTGCGATAATACCGTCCATCATGCCGCTAGGCGCGATCATGTCCGCACCCGCTTTGGCGTGGATGAGCGCCTGCTGCGCCGAAATTTCAAGCGTCGCGTCGTTATCCACCGTCTGATGAACGTGATCAATGATGCCGCAGTGCCCATGGTCAGTGTATTCGCAAAAGCACAGATCGGTGATTACTAATAAATTTGGAAATTTAGCCTTTATCGCGCGCAGCGAAGTCGCGATGATGCCGTCCTCGCTTAGCGCGTCCGAGCCGATGCTGTCCTTTAGCGAAGGAATTCCAAAAAGCAAAATTTTATCCAAACCGAGTTTCAAAAGAGCCTCGCACTCTTTTAAAATTTCATCCAAGCTCATCTGAAATACGCCGGGCATCGAGGCGATCTCCTTTTTGATACCGCTTCCTTCCACGACAAAAAGCGGATAGATCAGCGAGCGGGTTTGCAGATTGGTTTGTCGCACCAGATCCCTAAGCGCAGGGTTTATTCGTAGCCGTCTAAATCGTTTAAACATTATTTTTCCTTTTTTAGCTAGAATTGTAAGATTTATAATATCACAATCGGAGTAAATTTAAGCATGGATATAAAAATTTCAGAGGTCGCAAATCTCCCCTCCCGCTTCGGAAGCTTCCGCGTTCAGTCGTTTAAGCAAGGCGAGAAAGAGCATTTAGTAATATTTAAGCAGCCTTTGGAGGGCGTCGTAAATGTGCGGATCCACTCGGAGTGCCTTACCGGCGATGCGATCGGAAGCCTAAAGTGCGACTGCCGCGACCAACTCGAAGCAAGCCTAAAATATATCGAGGAGCGCGGCGGCATGGTGATCTATCTGCGTCAGGAAGGGCGCAATATCGGGCTTTTTAATAAAATCAACGCCTACGCGCTGCAAGACCGGGGCCTCGATACGATCGAAGCAAACCATCAGCTAGGCTTCAAAGCGGACGAGCGTACCTACGAAATCGTGGATTTCATACTCGCTCATTTTGGAATTTCGCGCATAAATCTGCTTACGAACAACCCGCAAAAGCTGCACGATCTGAAGGTGGAAGTGGTCGCGCGCGTGCCGATCATCATCACGCCCAATAAATTTAACGAAAACTATCTGCGCGTCAAAAAAGAGCAGATGGGGCATCTGCTGTGAAGCTTGCGCCGGACGAGAGCTTTAACGAGCAGGTGGCTAAATTTAAAGCATGCCTGCAAAAATTTAACCGCGTCCATAGCCTCACGAATTACGACGATTTGGACGCGGTGGTGCGCGACAGCCTAAGCGGAGCGAATTTCATACCGCGCTATCCGCGCATCGCGTGCGACATCGGCTCGGGAGCGGGCTTTCCGGGGATATTTTTAGCGCTCGCGCTGCCGCTGTGTGAGTGGCATCTGTTTGAACCAAACCTTAAAAAAGCGGCGTTTCTAACCTACGCGAAGGTTAGTCTTGCGCTAGCTAACGTAAAAATCCACGCCGAGCGCGTGCAAGACGGCGCAAAGCTGCGCGCCGATCTGATAAGCTCTCGGGCTTTGATGAGCGCGCGAAATTTAATTGAAATTTGCCGCGGCTTTTACGATCAAAACACGACGTTTTTACTCTACAAAGGCTCAGGCGCAGAGGCGGAAGCGGAGGAATTCCGTAAGGAATTTACGAGCGCGAGCTGCGAAATTTTTAGCGGCGAAAACGCTTTGAAAAATAGAAAATTTTTAGTGATCAAAGGGGTGAAATAATGGGAAAAATTCTAGCCGCCGCCGTTATCGCGGCGCTCATATATTTTTTGATAGTGCCTAGATTTCGCATAAAGAAAAAAGACGATGCGACCGAGCTTTTGGCGTGCGACGAGTGTGGGACGTACTTTAGCAGCGACGAACTTGCTCTGCGCGATAAAAAGCGCCTTTGCAAGTCCTGTGAAGCCAAACTAAGGGGCGGCAAATGATCATCCTAGGCCACGCGCTCGTGCCCTACGAGCCGCTGTATCTCATCAAAAACGGCGACGAAGTTTTCAAATACGACAATCTGCTCTTTAAATTTAACGACAGGCTCATCACCGCCGCGCAAAAGGCGGAGAAAAAATTTAGCGTTATTACGAACGATATAAATGAAATTTTGCTCGCAAACGGCGCAGGCGCGCGCTTCATCGTCGTGGATAAAAAATCCGTCGCGGCCGCGCAAAAGCTAGCCAATGATTATCTTTTCGACGCCAAGATCGCGATGTTTATCGGCTCTGCACGGGCGTTAAAAAACTTAGCCGAGCTTGGAATCGACGCGGCGATCTTTAAAGACGCGATCGCAAACGCGCCCAAATCGCTACTTGCAAGCATTGGAGATAGCGTAGGCTCGAAATTTCACTTCGGGCTTCCGAAAAAAGATGAAATTTTCGGCGGCGCGCAAAAGCTCGCGGATAAAATTTCGGCTCTGGATAAAAAGCTAAGCGCGCCCGCAGCTGGTAAAAATGACGATATCTGGAAAAAATAGCAAAATCCTAAGCGAATTTATTCGCGAAGCGCAAAATTTCTATGACTCACACAAATTAAAATTCCGCGCGAAATTTTGCCTAACCACGCAGCTTGGAATTTCACGCGAGATTTCGATCGCTTACGCAGATCGGAATTCTACGCGGAATTTTGCCCTCTTTCGTAAATTATAATTCTGCGCGAAATCTCACGCGTCCTCTGCAAAATTTTCTCGCTTACTCAATTTAAAATTTTACCCGCTCGGATAGATTTAAATTTTACGTAGAATTCCGCCTGTCCTCGCGGCAAGAAATTTCAAATATAATTTTACCCTCTCGTGCGATGCAAAATTTTACTAAATTTTCTACGCGTGATATAAAATCTACGTAAATTTTACTCGCGCAATTAACGTAAATAAAAATTCTGTACCTGCCTAAGCTTCATAGAATTTTGCGCAAAATTTACCCGCAGAGACGATATAAATTCCTAGCCATTGTTTTAAAATTTGCTCGCGTTTTAGCTGATTTTATGCGCGCGGTAAGGATTTTTTAAAGCTAAAATTTTATATAATTATGCGTTTCAAAAAGGCATATTTTGAGTACTAAATTCTTTCTAGCGATCCTTGCGATAGGCGTTATAATGGGGCTTTGCGCAGGGCTCTTAAACTTCGGCATCAACGAAATTGAAACTTTTGCTTTCGGGCATAATGATGAGGAATTTCACATTATCACGGAGCAAACCACTGCGCTTAGGCGCTTTCTTAGCGTCCTCGCAGCCGGCGTAATCGTAACTTTAATTAGAATTCTGCTAATAAGACTGAAACCTTTTTTAAATGTAGCTTCGATGATGAAGGGGCAAAATCCGCCGTTTTGGCAAAATTTAATCCACTCGGTTTTGCAGCTTGCAGCCATCGCCTTGGGCGCACCGGTAGGCAGTGAGGCTGCTCCGCGCGAG
Organism: uncultured Campylobacter sp.; assembly: GCF_937996225.1. Classification (GTDB taxonomy): domain Bacteria; phylum Campylobacterota; class Campylobacteria; order Campylobacterales; family Campylobacteraceae; genus Campylobacter_B. The sequence goes on from NZ_CALKTC010000031.1 coordinate 58,541, forward strand.
CTAGGTGGCTTGTTTGCAGCTAAAATTTGCCGCGCCTTAAATATCAGCGGAGATGAGCTTCGGCTATTTGTCGCATGTGGCGCGGGAGCGGGACTAGGCGCTGCATATAACGTCCCGTTAGCGGGCGCGCTTTTTAGCCTAGAAATTTTGCTTAAAAGCTTCGATACTCGAGCGATTTTATGCGCCTTTGCTACAAGTGCGGTGGCTACAGCTACGGCGGAATTCGGAGCTTCAAAAGAAATTTATTACGCAGTTTCAAACTTCGCCCCTACCCCGCAGAATTTACTCGCAGCGGCTCTAATCGGGCTTGTCACGGGGGTCGCAGCAAAATACTTTCAAGACGGAGTGCGCTTGTGCGAAAAGCTGCGCATAAAAAGCCTTAAAATCGCGCTTACACTGCCATTTGCATTCTTGCTTACCGCGGCGATCGGCGCATACGTACCAGAAATTTTAGGTAACGGGCGCTCCGCAGCGCAGTTTGCTTTCAACTCAGCGTCCTTTAGCCCATGTTTGCTTGCGATCTTGCTTTGCAAGGCATTTTGCATTTTGATGATCTTTCGCTGCGGCGGATACGGCGGCACGCTTACGCCGAGTTTCGCGCTGGGCGCAGTTTTAGGGCTATGCGTGGGGTTTGCGATCGGCGAAATTCTGCCTATTAACCTAAGCGCAGCTGGGGTTTGCGGAGGGGCTGCCTTTTTAGCGATCAACTTAAACGCGCCGCTTTGCGCCTTTGCCCTAAGCGCGGGATTTTGCGGGCTAAATCTCAACTCATATTCGGTCGTCGTTTTTAGCATCGTATGCGCCGTGATCGCTAGAAATTTACTGACGAAAAATTTAGCGTAGTCGCAGCGCTGATAATTCATACGCTGCAAATCTGAATAGACGGGCGCGGCGATGATGGTCCAAGAACCTGCCCCGTCAGCATAGAGTGAGCGCCATAGGTCGCATCATTGGACTAGGTCGGAGCCGTAAGGATATGTGCCTAAGCTGATCGTTGGTAAATTTAAGATAAAATTTTGCCACTTTAACCAAAGGAGAAGACAATGGGTTTACTTTCATTCGTAGCCGAAGCAGGCAAGAAACTACTAGGTCTAGGCGATGACGCCAAATCCGTAAAAGACGAGATCGCCGCCAATCTCAGCTCTACGCCGGTAGAAGGGCTAGAGGTCAAGGTGCAGGGCGACACCGTCAAAATAAGCGGTAACGCCGATAAGGAAACTCTCGAAAAAGCAGCCCTCATCGCGGGCAACACCGCAGGCATCAAAAACGTGCAGATCGAGGGCATCAGAGAGGATAGCGCCGAAAACTACTACACCATCGTAAAGGGCGATAACCTATCTAAAATCGCGAAGAAATTTTACGGCGACGCGAACAAATACAAGATTATTTTCGACGCCAACCGCGAGGTTATCAAGGACGCGAACCTCATCTATCCGGGGCAGAAGATCAGAATTCCAAAAGTTTAAGCTCGCTTTTGAATGCTGCGGCTTGATTTTGCAAGCCGCGGATTTGCTTTTGCGAGGCGGGTTTTGATTTTAAGCCGTGACGCGGTTTTGCGAGCCTGTTGCGGTAGATAGTGGATTATCCGCCGCACCTGCGTGCTGCCGCCCTATTTGAGAATATATAAAACGCTTTAAAATTCCGTTTATAAAGAGCTAAATTTGGATAAATTTGAAATCAGCGCTACGCTAAAAAAGACCGAAACTAGGGATTACGACAAATATCCGATAATCATCAAAGACAACGCAATAGAGATGATAAAGCTATATCTGCCGATTGTATTTATTTTGGACTTTCTTTCACATTTTGCACCATACAGACCACCACATCCAGGAGAGCTAAATGAACGCCCAAAAGAGCTAGGAAGTTGCTATATTAAATTTAAAAATTCCGCCATAGAGTATTTTTCTACGAAGAAGAATTTAGTCCTGCTCGAAATAAAATTATCAAATATAGTGGGGATAAAACGAACCTTTGGGCCTTCCCAACCCCAATTGCCGACAATCACAAAAAAGTTTGCAATTAGCGTCGTTATGATCTACTTCGTTTTGATGTCCACGGTTTTTTACTTTAAAGGCTATGCGATAGCCCCATTTATAGTGCCGATAGCATTTGGGCTCAGCATACTCCCGCTACTGATTTTTAGATTAGTAAACGGGCTGGGGTTTGGACTGGATATGCTAAGCGGCGATAGTTTGATCATTTTCGATAAGCACTTCATCATCGACGCCTCAATTTTAACGAACAGCGAATACAAGGAGCTAAAAACCTATTTTCTACTAAAAACGGGTAAAAATTTAGACAAAATCCGGCCGCAAATTTTTATATAAGCTAGGAGTAAAGAGTAGATTTAGACGTAAAGCAAAAATTTGATAAGCAGCTAAGCGATAAACGTTTAGAAAATAGCCTCGTATGAAATCAAAATTTAATAAAGACCTAAACGCGCCGAATTATCTTTTAAGAGTTAAAAATTTTTAGCAAAAATACCGCTCAAATTTTATTAAATCCAAATCCTCACATTCAGTTTTAAAATTTTAACGATACTCAAAAAGTTTAAAATTTCGCTCTTTATCTCGCTTGCGGGGTCGCGGCGCAGCACGCTTTCATAGACGCTAGGCTCGAAATTATCGCGCCCGGTGTGCACGAAAATATGGATCCTCCGCTCTCTGATGCTCGCCCAGATCTGCGCCCCCATCGCATCGCCCACCGCCAAAAACCGCTCCATAAATGCAGGCGTTAGCACGTACATCGCGTTTTGCGGCTCGTCGCTAAGCACCTTGTATCGCGCGGCAAACTCCACGTTATCCATCGCAACGGGCTTTAGACCTACGTGCTGTTTATTTTGCATCTCGCGCGGATAGATGAAAACGGGCGCGATGATGCGTTTGTTAAATTCCGCTACAAAAAACGCCCCCACGAGCTCGTGCTGCAAATTTTGATGAAAAAAGCTCACGTCGCTAAACTCGAAGCTCACCCCCTGCCACGCGCCGCCCACGCGGTCGTTGCCGTGCAGATTTTCGATAAACTCGAACAGATCGCTCTGCACCACGCGCCAAAAAGGCACGCTACCGTAGGAGACGTATTCGTAGCCGAGCTCGCGCACGAAAGGCGCCAGATAGTGCTGCTTGTAGCTTTGGCGGTACCGCCCGGTAAAGATCTCTTGCATGCTTTTTACGCCGAGCGCGTAAAGCCGCGCCGCTAACCACGCCCCAAGCGCAAGCGCAGCCAAGCCTATCAGCGCCTGCGGCAAGGCAGCGGAGTATTTGAAGATCAAAAACGAGATCGCGACCGCGCCAAATTTCAAAATATTTTCCGTGCCGATGAGATCCTTTTGCCAACCGTTTAAGTGCACCTCGCGCAAGCTCACGGCGAGCGAGGCGATCGCCAGCAGCATAAGCATCGTTGCGCCAAAGCTCTGCACGCCTTGCCTGCGCGCGAAATACGCGATGACGCCGAATACCGCAAACAGGGCGATCGTGCTTATGACGGCTACGAGCTTTAGCTGTTCCACGTGCTTTTTGGCGTCCAGTCGCAGGCGCTCCAAATCGTAAATAGTCAAAATTTCGCCTTTTTTAAATTTGTCCGCAATTTTAGCGAAATTCTAGGAATTTTGGAATTTTAAAGCTTACTCGTCCGCACATAAGGCGAATTTTTTATATGAATTTTACACAGCGTCCTAGATTTAAGGATAAATTCAAAGCTCTAAGCTTAAAATTTCGCCGTAGCGGGG
>NZ_CALKTC010000032.1 GCF_937996225.1 uncultured Campylobacter sp.
GAAAATCAAAACGTAAATATCATCGCCGCGCCCAAATACGCAAGCGAGCGGCTGAGCTTCAGCGAGGATGAAATTTTGCGCACCCTTTCGCGCCGTCCGCAGCGCACGAGCGACGTGGAGGCGATGTTTGACGAGCCCAGCGCGCAGCTTTTAAAGCGTCTTGCGGGTGCGGGTAAGGTTGTTTTCAGAGACGGCTACTATAAAATCGCCAAGAAATAGCGGCGGAATTGCGAGGTAGAATTTCGTTTCGTAATTTAATGGCAAAATTTTATCGAGATTTCGCAGGTGGAATTTTATATAAATAAGCCACGATGAAAGAATAGGGCGCGTAATTTGGATTTAAAATTCTACAAAGAATAAATTTAATCGGCGAAAATTCTAATGGCAAAAATGCAGGCGTAAATGCTTCGGCTACAGAAAATTCCGATATCAAAAAATATAATTCTAAAAATTCCGCCTCGCAAAGCTCTGGCAGCGAAGATCGGGGCGCTGAAAATTCTAACGGCAAAAATCCCGATGCCAAAAATTCTAGCGCGCAAAATGATGGTGCGTAAAATTTAGCTCACATGATGAAAAATGAAGCTGCATTAAAATTTAAAAATTTCACCGCCCGCGCTCTTTTTGGATCCGCATAAAGCTCGCGCGTGCATGTGCGACTCTTTGCTGCTAACATCCTGCCGAAGCTATTTGCCTCGAAATATCAAGCGCCGTTGCGACGCCGAGCGGAGTGGGTAAAAATTTAAAAAGTCAAAATTTTAAAAACCGAAACGCTACGAGTACGAATTGCGAGGCAGGTCGCTAGATAGATTTTAGCGCGGATTACAACGTGAGTCGCGATATACGCTTCAGCACAGATTACGGCGTGGGTTATGGCATACGCCTCGATAATAGATCGCGACATAAATTTCAATGCATACCGCGGTATAAATTTTAGCGCGGATTACGACATAAATCTCGTCAAGGATCACGGCGTAAACCAAAGTATGACTTACTACGACATACGCCCTAGTGCAGATCGCGACATAATTTCTAACGCAGATTATGATATAAATTCCAATAGGCATCGCGCCGTGAATTTTAAAATTTCAAACGCAAATTTAAAAACGAATTTAGCAGTTTTAAAAGTAGATTTAAGGACGGATTTTAGATTATGAAATTTTTAAATTTAAAAGTTGCTGCCGCCGTGTTCGCGCTGCTGCTCGCAGGCTGCGACGGACAGAAGCACCATCTAAGCAGTGACGGCGCCTCGCTCGCCTCCAAGTTCGACCCCTCCGAGCGCACGCTAAAGATTGAGGGCAACGACAAGCCGCTCGTGCTGTTTTTCTACGCAAGTAGCCGAATTTAGAAATTTTAAAATTTATACAAAATTCTACGATTTGGAATTTTGATAAAATTTCTGTGGCTACCAGCTTCCGCTAGCACCGCCTCCACCGAAACTTCCGCCGCCCCCACTGAAGCCGCCTCCACTAAAACCGCCATTTCCTCCAAATCTGCCAAAATCCCCGGATGAGCCGCTTCTCATGCGCGATGAGCGCGCGATTTCACTTATGATGTCTGCGCTCGAGATTATATCCTCGTCGCTTCTTCTGCGACGCGTCACGCGGCGACTTAGTATCGCAAAAAGCAAGACCGCAAAAAGCACCATAAAGATCGCAAAGTCCTTGTTACTCGGATCCTGCTGCGCGTTGGCGTTAAGCGGATCAAATTTTATATCGCCGCCTTCGATCGTGCCGATGATCGCCGAAATCCCACTAATGACGCCACTTTCGTAATCTCCCTGCCTAAAATAGGGCAGAATTTTATTGCTGATGATGCGCTTGGCGCGCATATCGGTTAGCACGCCCTCTAGCCCGTATCCGACCTCGATACGCACTTTATGCTCGTGCGGAGCGACGAGCAGCAGTACGCCGTTGTCGCGCCCTTTTTGCCCGAGACCAAGAGCGCGCGCCTGTTCCACGCCGATTTCCTCGATAGAGTAGTCGCCGAGCGATTTTAGGCTTACAAGCATGATCTGGTTTGTGGAATTTTTATCAAAAGTCGTTAAAATTTCATTCAGACTCTCTCTCGCGGCTGGGCGTAAAATACCAGCTTCATCGATTACAGCGGTGCCGTTTGGGCGGGCTAGATACTCGCTGGGAGCGGCGGTGCTGACTACAAATAACGCCATTAGGGCAAAAGCAAATCTCCAAGCCACTCTCATCGCAGCTCCACCAAGGTCTCTTCTATCTCGTTATTTTCGCTATCTTTAGGCACTCGCATGGCTAGCTCGCACAGCGCGTCCATCGCCTTTAAAACAGCAGGCTCAAGACCTTGCGTGCTGGGGTTAAATTCTGTCGTGATACGTTCAAACTCGCCCTTAGAGATAAACTCCGCCGCTCGTGCGCCGCAGATGATATGAGCGCAGCGTTCGCGGACGCAGACGCAAAACATTATCGCTTCTTTTACGCTGCCGTAGCGCTCGTAAAATTTTTGCATCGCAAACTCGCCCGAGAGCCGAAGTCTGCGAGATTTAGGTGTGATTAGAGTTAAAAGCGCGGGACATTTAGCTAGCAGAGCTTTAATCGCAATGAAGCTGAGCGCTACGATCTGCAGTAGCTCAGCTTTGCTTATTTGCGGCACGAAGCACATAATGATGCCGATCACAAACGCCGTCACTGCCGCCGCGCTGTAGCTAGCCTCGCAGTCCTCGCTTGCTTCGCGCGCGACCACGCAGACGATCTGCGCACCGCTTGCAGCTTCGGCTTTCGTGATTAGCTCGTGGATTCTTTGCTTACACTGCTCGCTTAGCATTTGCCGCCTTTAGCGTTATTTAAACGAGACGCTAGGGGCTTTTTGGCTTGAGCTATCAGCGCTAAAGCTAGGTTTGGCGCCGCCTAGTCCTACGATGCGCGCGATGATGTTTGTAGGAAAGGTTCTAATTAGCTTGTTGTATTCCTGCACCGAAGCGATGTAGTCCTTGCGCGCTACGGCGATGCGGTTTTCCGTGCCTTCGAGCTGATTTTGCAGCTCGGCGAAATTCTGATTTGCCTTAAGATCCGGATAACGCTCGACTACCAGCATCAAGCGTGATAGGGCCGAGCTAAGCTCACCTTGGGCGCCATTAAATTTCGCAAACGCTTCCGGATCTTGCGCTAAGCTCTCTGCATTTATATTGACAGCGGTTGCCTTAGCGCGGGCATTTATGACGCCTTCTAAGGTATCTTTTTCATGGCTAGCGTAGCCCTTGACGGTTTCTACGAAATTTGGAATCAAGTCGGCGCGGCGCTGATATTGGTTTTGTACCTGGCTCCACGCAGCCTTAACTTCTTCATCTTTACTTACGAGTTTATTGTAAACCGGCACTGCAAATATCGCAAACGCAATCGCCGCAATCACTAAGACGATTAAAGCTTTGATTAAGATATGAAGCCCTCCTTTTTGGCGCGGATACTCTCCTCCGCCAAAGCTCTCGCCTCGCGCAGATAAGCCTTTATCGTCGTAACCTATACGCTCGTTATTTTCTCCTTGCAGCTCTTTCATTGAAATCTCCTTGGGATATTGGAATTTAATTTGACTAAAATTTCATATTCGATCGTGCCGAAGTGTTTTGCCCAAATCCGCGCGTCATCCAGCACGCAAACTCGCTCGCCACCGAATTCCGCGCAGAAGCTATCCATCGACATCTTGCCTAGCATCCGCCCACCGCTCGGCAGGACGAGCTCGCCCTCGCCGTCATAGCGCAAAAGCCCGTCCGCGTAGCCCAGATCGTATGTGCCGATCCTCATATCGCGTGGCGCTTCAAATTTCGCGCCGTAGCCCACGCGCTCGCCTTTTTTTAGCACGCGCGAGCTGATCAGATCGGCATAGAGCTTTAGCACAGGGCGTAAATTTAGGCTCTCGTCAAATTGCGGATAGCCAAACTGCGCCATGCCTACGCGCACATATTCGTCCTCAAAACCCGCACTTCGCTCGATAGCTGCGGAGTTGCTCGAATGAAATTTTAAATTTTCAAAGCCCGCGGCGGCGGCCTTTTGCCCTGCGAGGCGCTTAAATTCTATGAAATTTTGCCTCTGCGCGAAAAAATCGCCGCTTAGCTCGTCGCTTGCACGAAAGTGTGTGAAAAAGCCACGAAGCTTAAATCCGCCCTCCCTGCATAGCCTAAGCGCCTCATCTAACTCGCTCGCACCGATGCCGTTGCGGTGCATAGCAGTATCTGCAACGATATAAATTTTAAGCCCTCGTTTAAGACGCGCGAAGTAGCTCAGATCATTTACTGCGTAGCAAAACCGCTCGTCCTCGTTCCCGCGCGGAATGTGCGAGAGCACTAAAATTTCATCAAATAAATCCGCAATCTGCGCAGCTTCCGTAGCACTTCGCGTTACGGCGTGTACGAAGCCTAGTTTCGCCGCTTCCTCGCAGCAAAGCCTGCAGCCATGGCCGTATGAATTATCCTTGGCTACCAAAAATACTCGCTCCGCTCCACCTACTTTGGCGGCGATTTGCGCTAGATTGTGCACATAAGCGGCGCGATCTAAGATGATCTCAGACATCGAAATTTAGTCCGTAAGTGCGGTATAAGTATGGCAGCAGCTTGCGCGCGGCGTAATCGTAGCCGTAGAATTTCGCATAAACTTCTTTCAAGCTAGCCGCGCCTGCGCGCTCGAAATCAAACACGTGGGTACTCGCGATTTTTGGCTCGCGCTCATCTAAGAATTTAAAAAATTCCGCTCTCGCAGCCAAAAGCTCTTTTATATTTTTCTCAACCTCTTGCTTTTCAGATTCGTTCATCTCTGGTCCTTTAAATTTTCTAGTTTACCTAAAAATACGCGCTGCATTTCGTCGCGAAACTCGGGGCTGCGAGCCTCGAAGCGGGTTACGATCACGGGCGTGGTGTTGCTTGCCCGTACGAGCGCCCAGCCGTCATCAAACCGCACTCTGATGCCGTCGATCTCGATAATATCGCGGATGGGTGGCAGCTCCGCGATACCTGCGTGGATTTGAGCTTTAAGAGCTTCGATGATCTTAAATTTCGCCTCCTCGCTCGTATTAAATTTTATCTCGTCGGTGCTAAAAACTCGCGGCAGCTTGTCTAGCTCGGCGTCTAAATCATATCCTTTAGCTACGAGTTCAAGCACGCGCATCATCGCATATACGCCGTCATCAAAGCCGAAATATCGCTCTTTAAAATAGATATGCCCGCTAACCTCCGCGGCAAGATCGATACCGAGCTCCTTCATCGCCTTTTTGATATTGCTGTGGCCGGTCTTGCCCATGAAGCTTTTGCCGATCTTATCGATGGTATCATACATCGCTTGAGAGCATTTGACCTCGCCTAGGATGCGCGGATGGGTCATATTTAGGGCAAGCAGGCAGGCTAGCTCGTCGCCTTTGATGTTGCGGCGCGGAGTTAGCACGGCGATCCTATCGGCATCTCCGTCAAAGCCGAAGCCCAAAGCCACGCCGTTGCGGCTCATCGCAGCTTTAAGATCGGCTAAATTTTTCTCCTCGCTGGGGTCTGGGTGGTGGTTTGGGAAATTACCGTCTGGCTGTGGAAATAAAACTTTAGCGTTTAGCTCTAGCCTTTCGACGATTTTAGTAGTCGTAACGCCTGCAGCTCCGTTTGCGCAGTCAATGATAAAAGGCGCGGCAAAGCCCTTAAGAGCCGCAAATTCTTTCTCAAAATATGCTAGATACTCGCTTAAGATGTCGTACTTCTGAGTGCTTATATCGGTTGGAATTTTAAAATTTGAACCGATCAGCTCTCGCACCTGCGCGCCGAGGCGTTTCAAATCCTCGCCGAAGAAGCTGTCCGTGCCGATCGTAATCTTAAAGCCGTTGTAGTTTTTAGGATTGTGCGAGCCGGTGATCATTACGTTTGCGTCAAATTTATGCGTAAATACGCTAAAATAGCCCACTGGCGTCGGCAGCAAGCCGATATTATAAACTCGCAGTCCGGCAAAATTTAGCCCGCTTACGAAATAGCCGAAAAGCTCATCCGCGCTAAGACGGGCGTCGTATCCCACGCTAACGCGCTCAAGCCCTAAATTTGCGATATGTTTGCCAAGCGCGAAGCCGATCGCCTTTACGCTGCGCTCGTTTAGCTCCTCGCCCACGATGCCGCGAATATCGTATTCTCTAAAGATATCTTCGATCATAAAATTCCTTTAAATTTAAATCGCGGTATTTTATAAAAACTTGCTTAATATTTATATTATAAATGATAAAATCGCCGCTAAAATTCCAAAGGATGGTTATGAAAAAATTTATTCTAGCGGCGATTTTAGTGGCTTTTGCTTGCGCGGGCGATTACGAGCTCGTAGGTAGCGTAAATACTTCGTTTAGAATTTTTGGCAAAGACGATCGCATCGAAGTTATCGCGGTTAAAGATCCTAAGGTTGATGGAGTGACCTGCTACGTCTCTTACGCCAAAAAAGGCGGCGCCAAAGAGATCATCGGTGTGGAGGAGGACCGCTCCGAAGCCTCTGTGTCGTGCGTGCAGACAGCGCCTAAAATCATCATCAAAGAGGAGCTGAAAAAAGAGGATATTTTTGAAAAACGCAGCTCGTTCATTTTCAAAAAGACCCACGTAGTTAGGCTTTACGACGCGGTGCAGGGCTCGCTAATCTATTTGGTTTATTCAGACAAAGTGATCGATGGCTCGCCCAATAACTCGATCTCGGCGATCCCGTGCCACCAAGCTGTGGGCGACGTGTGCGAGCTCGCATATACCCAAGGCAAAAAATAATAATAAGGAATTCCGCAAAGATAGAATTTTATCGCAGCGGAATTCTAAATTAGAAATTATGCGATGAGATGGCGCATGAAATTTAATAGAATTTTGCCAAATTCTGCAGCATTTTACAAAATTTATCAGCGCCGTTAAATTCCTAAGCGAATGCCTAAGATGAGAATTTGACCGCTTTATCAAAGCATCTTAACGCATATTCGCGCTACGCTAGTAGGCGTGCGCTTGCAGGTCGTAAAATGAAAAATTAAGCAATTTTTGCTAAAATCTCGCGATTTTGAAAACCCTCGTAAATCTAAAGGAAATCAATGAAGACATTTTTTAGTATGGAGTGCGCGTCAGTGATGCTACTGATTTTGGCGCTAGCCTGTGCGATCGCCACTTTCATAGAGACCGCTTACGGTACGGAAGTAGCTTGGGCGATGGTTTATTCTACTGCATGGTTTGGCGCGCTGATGGTGCTTTTGGGAATAAATTTAACCTACAATATCTATCGCTACCGCATGATTAAACTTCGCACGCTGCCTGCGCTAATCTTTCACGCAAGCTTTTTGTTTATGCTTGCTGGAGCGATTTTGACGAGATATTTCGGCTTTGAGGGCAATATCCATATAAGAGAGGGCGGCGAGAGCTCGATCGTAACGACTAAAGACGAGGTCGTTCAGCTCCTTACTTTAGGCAGTGACGGCGAGTTTATCTCCGCCGACGAGAGCAAATTTTTAAACGGCGCAGGACGGATGAACTTCGATCTCAATCTAGACGTAGAGGGCAGGATCGCAAATTTAAAATTTAAAGAGCTCGTAGAACACGGCGAGCTAAAATGGGTGCAAGATCCGACCGGACAGGCTCCTGCGCGCGTGGAACTATTATTTTCAAACAATGTTGGCAGCCAAAATGTCTCCTTGCAATCGGGTGAAAGCATGGATATAGGCGAGCTTAGTATCACTTTTAACGCTGAGCCTAAGAGTAAGAATTTCATCTACATAAAATCCAAAGACGGCAAATTTTATCTAAACTCAAGCCTTGATATAAACGCCACTAAAATGGCTGATATGAGCACTGCGCCGCTTAAGAAAAACGAGGATAATCCGCTAGGCAATCTTTTGCTTTACAGCTTCGACGGAATAAATTTCGCCCCCGTTAGCTTGCTTAGCTCCGCGGTCGAGAAATTCGTCCCGGTAGCTGCGAATTTACCGGGTGAGCCTGGCGTAGTAGCTACGCTAAGCTTTGCGGGGCAGAGTCGCGAAATCTACGTGCCTAGGGATTCTCATGGTGCTAGCTACAAGGTGGGTGATAAGAATTTCATCGTAGCCTTGGCGCCAAAGATGCTTCATCTGCCTTTTAAAATCGCGCTTCGCGACTTTGTGATGGATCGCTACCCGGGCACCAATTCGCCCTCCGGATATAAAAGCGAAATCACGCTAAAAGACGGCAATACGAGCTTTGATTATGATATTTTTATGAATCATGTGCTCGATTACGGCGGATACCGATTTTTCCAAAGCTCATACGATACAGACGAGCGCGGCACCGTGCTTTCGGTCAATAAAGACCCCGGTAAAGTTCCAACTTACATCGGTTATTTTTTGCTTTGCGTAGGGATGTTTTTTAACTTTTTCAACCGGGGCTCGCGCTTTTTCAAGCTCTCGCGCTTAATCAGCGAAAATACGCATCTTGCTCGAGAAAAAGATGTAAATTCTAAAAATTCGGCGTCTAGCTCGGTGCCCGTAAGCTCCGCAGAAAGCTCTGCATCAAAACGCGCCAAAAAATCGCGACGCGGTACTAAAGGCGCAGCATTGGCATTAGTAGGCGCGTTGGCTTTGAGCTTGAGCGCATTGTATCCTAGCACAGCAAATGCCGAACAAAACTCCACTACTCAAAATTCTACTTCGCAAAATTCTGCCTCAAATGCAGCCGCAGAAAATTCCGCGCCGCAAAGCCCGGCTAGCGTGCAAAATTCTACTTCGCAAAATTTTGTGCAAAATTCCACGCAGAATTCCGCCGCCGAAAATTCCAAGCAGAGCTCCGTTTCGCAAGAATCTGCAGCAGAGCAAGACTCCATCCCGCCGCATAATTTTTCTACTATGGGAGGCGAGCTAGCCGTGCCGAAATTTGATCCTAAATTTAGTGAGGATCTAGCAAGCCTCGTAATTCAGGGATTTGATGGGCGAATGGAGCCTTTTGATACAGTTTCTAGGGAGCTTTTAAATAAAATTTACCGCGCCGACAACTACAAGGCGCCAAATGGCGAAATTTTAAATCATAACGCTGCCGCGCTTTCGTTTATGCTAAATCAAAGCTACTGGAGGCGTGCGCCGATTATCAAGGTTAGCGAGCCGGAGCTTAAAAAAATTCTAGGTATGGATGAGAAGCAAAGCCACGCCAGTATGATGGATTTTTTTGAATTTAAAGGCGGCGAGAGCTACTACAAGCTCGATAAAATGGTCGAGGAGATCAACCGCAAGCCTTTGGGCAATCGTGGCGTGCTAGATAAAGAGATCATCAAGGTAAACGAGCGCGTAAACGTCTTTTACTCGGCGTTTATGGGGGATTATTTTAGAATTATTCCGGTTAAGAACGCTAAAAATAACGAGTGGCTTTCGCCGCTATATCTAGGCGATGCGCTGGATCAAAACGAATCAACTGAAGTTAAAAAGATGATGGGAATATTCGTTTCGTCCGTGGTCTATGCCCAAGAAAGCGGGGATTGGAGCGGCGCAGAAAAGATGCTAAGCTACGTCAAAAAATACCAAGCACAAAACGGCGCAAACCTAATGCCTAGCGAAAGCGCAATAAAATATGAAATTTTATTTAATAAGGCTAAAATTTTTTCTCGCCTCTTTCCGATCTACACTGTCTCGGGATTTTT
>NZ_CALKTC010000033.1 GCF_937996225.1 uncultured Campylobacter sp.
TAATGCGGTTTTTGGGCTATTTGATTAGAATTTCCCCGATCTAGGGGATTGAAACAAAATTCGGCAAATTTCAGGATGATAGCCATCCGACATAAAATTTGATTAGAATTTCCCCGATCTATGGGATTGAAACGCCTTTGAAAGCATCAGATCTACCTCCTCCACCGAGAACAGATTTGATTAGAATTTCCCCGATTTAGGGGATTGAGACAAACGGGTTTTGCCTCGGCCGATGCTGTGTGATCACGCTGATTTGATTAAATTTCAAGATATAAACTAAAATTTAATGGATTTTTTAAAAGCACTCCGTAAATTGACAGAATTTGACAACTAAACTCCTTATAATCACGCTCAAAGTTGATATGGCGGGTTTGAATTCTATAAATAATTTTGTTATTTTTCGAAAAAGAATTTTAAAACAAAGGAGAAAGAAATGAAAATGTTATTTAAAGTGCTTTTGCTTGGTTTAATCGGAGTTATGTTTTCCGGTTGTTTTATCGTAATGCCGCCCGATAAAGAAACGGTAATGGCTCAGCAGCTAGATGTTTGGTGTATCCTTAGAGAGAATAAAGATAAGGAAAGATATGAGGAGTCTAAACGTAAGGCGGAGTCGTTCCTTGATAAAGATAAGTATGGGGATAGAATTCAAATAGCTCCGAGAGGAGAGTATAGCGTTTCGCTATTAGATAGAGCTTTTAGTGGTGACAATCACCCGGGACTATACTGGCGTGAATATGGTTTGGTGTATAAGCCGATAACTTGCGATAGGGAAAATAAAAAGCTTAATATGGTTGTAGAAATCACACCTCATAAAGTTAAAGCTCAGAATGAGAAAGATGGAAAAAACGAAGATGCTTATACCTTTATTAACTTTTTAAAAGAGCGAACGGCTCAATTGCTTTATTCTTCTAAAGAAATCGGCGAGCTAATGGAGCTTGGTTCATCACTCGATTTAATTTTTATTGATTATGAAACAAGGAAAGAGATCGATAAAAGTACTTATGATTTTGCGGGTTACAAAGCGTATAATGAAAAGTAGGTATAAGTTCAACTACCTGACAATTGAGATTATCGAGTATTCGCCGCGAGAGTTAAATAAGATAGCTAATTTTGCTTTGCTTCAATTGGAAAGCGATGCAACGGATAGTAGAATAACCAGCTTTTTAAATTGCCCGATTGTTTATAAATTTAAAGGAAGGAAAATGTTATGAGAACACTGTTTTTAGTATTAATTGCTATATTTTTAATAGGATGTGTAGAACCGGACCCGGAAAGCTACTATGGAAGGGTTAATAGAAAAGATGAGTTTACGAGCAACTTTCAAAGCAGAAGGCTTGCTAACGAACTAATCGTCTTATTTGATATGGGCGAAAAATCTCAATATGGAAACGATTACTTTGATAATTCGCTTAAGATAGCCGATTACGAAAACGATGTAAAGCTTTCGGAAGTTAAAAGCTTTTTAGCTTCAAAAGGAGCTGCACCGTTGCGCGTTTATGAGCGCGCAGTTAAGAGTAGCGGGAAAAATAAGTTTAAAAGATATTCGGGCAGGCTAAACGCCGAAGTTGTTGCTCTAGTTCCTTTCGACACTCAGTTCCGAAAAGCGCAAAAGAACTGCTTTGATGGCACTTCCCTATGCTTATTTAACGAATTTCCTTTGCTAACCGAAACGGATGTGGAAGGAGATATGGCTTCAATGATGATAAATTTTGTTGAAGTAAAATCGGCTTTCAATAACTATCAAGATGGCTTTACGCCAGTAAAGATCATCATCCATACCGCAACTTATACCGGTGCGAAGCTCAACGCTATCTTAAGTAAAATTCCGAAAAAAGCATTTGAAAATAATGAGTTAAACTAAATAAGAGAGTCGGATGAATGAGCTGGAATGGCTCAATAAATACGGCTTTTGCTAGGAATGGTTTTAGGTAGCGAGAAATTCGGTTAGAATTTCCCCTATCTAGGGGATTGGCTTCCCTTTACCCCTAAAATTTTCAATCTATCCTCCTGATTTAATTAAAATTTCCCTCTCATTTTTCAAAGTTTCCCCTTGGCTGACAGAATCTGACACTACGGCTTACTATAATTGCGTCCAAAGTCGGAGGTAAAACGCCGAGAAGATCAATTAAGGGAGTTGTAATGAAAAAGATTGTGTTATCGCTAGCAGAGGCTGGAGTTATGAGTGGTGCTTTAGCGCAAGAGGTGCCGAATTTAGCCAATATGGCACCGAGCAATTACGGCTCGTATGTCCCTACACTCGATTTTTACATCAAAGGCAAGGATATAACGGACAATATGTCTTTTGCGGTAGGACTAGACAATAAATTCGGTTTAGCACGAGGCGTTGCTTCGGCTAGCTCATTTTGCGTAATTTTTCAAAAAATAATTTAAGTTTAGTTGCGATAAAATTTCAAAAATATAACACGAAGGAGGCAAGATGGCTAAATACCTATACGGTGCAAGTATCCAGGGTATACAAGAGTATATTTACGCCACGAATAAGCTACAAGAGATCATCGGTGCCAGCGAAATAATAGACTCGCTCGGGCAAAAATTTGATGACAAGCAAGAGCGCAACGGCGCGATATTTGGCGTCTTTGACGAACTAAGGGAGAATGGCTTAGTAGAGCAAATTTTGCTTAATGCCGCAGGAAATTTTAGAGCGATCGTAGATGGCGAGGAAAATTTAAAAAAGATCGTCAGGGATCTGCCTAAAAAGATAATGCAAAATGCTTACGGCATTACTATTTCTCAAGCTGTCGCTCCTTATAATGACAACGACTACGGAACGGCATCGAAAGAGCTCGAACGAAAGCTAAAAACTCAGCGCAACCGCCCGAGCTTGCCGCTTGATATTAGTATAAATTTTATGGCTCTTGCGCCTAAGACGGCGCGACCTATCGTAAAATTTGACGACGATGATGCATTAGACATTTCATCCGTTCAAAAGAGAGAGGCGCACGGGAGGTGGTTTAAGAGGCACCCGGGAGCTGAGGAATTAAAAGAGTTTAGCCAAATTTCAAATAAGAAAAATAAACTAGCCGTTATCCACGCAGACGGCAACGGGCTTGGGGTGTTGGTTAAAAATTTAGCCGATGAAGTAAATAAAAATAATAATACCGGAATTATAGCTAAATTTTCAGAGGCGCTTGATAAAGCGACAAAAGATGCATTTGCCAATGCTAAAGTAAAAACAAAAATCGCTCTTGGGAAAGATGATCTAAAGATAAAAGCGCTAATTTTAAGTGGCGACGATATGACGGCGGTTTGCGATGCGGACATAGCGTTAGAATTTACTAAAAATTTCATCGAGGAATTTGAAAAGGAAACGGACAAGAAAAAGTCCGACATAAAGGAAAAGCTTACGATGTGCGCGGGGATTGCTTATTGTAACGAAAAATTCCCGTTTCATTATGCGGCAGCTCTAGCTGAGGAGCTTTGCGGTGCGGCGAAAAAGCATAGCAAGGATCGCTACGTAAAGGATGCCGAACAAGACATAGCACCAAGCTGCTTAATGTTTCATAACGTCCAAAGCTCGAATTTCCAAAGCTGGGATAAATTTATAAAAGATGAACTGACGATCGGGAGCGAAAAAGAAGGGCGCGCGACCGATGGCAAAAACGCTAGCGAAATCAGATGTGATTTCGGGCCTTATTATTTAGGAGATACTACCAAGTCAAAAAACGAGCCAAAGGTAGAAAATTTTATAAATTTAGCCGAAATGTATCGCGGCGAAAAAAGCCCCAAGGGCAAACTGCGAGAGTGGATAAAGGAGCTTGGCATAAACGATAGATTAGCCAAAGTTATGCTTGATAGAATAAATGAAATTCTAGAAAACAAAAGTGAATTCGATGGCGCTCTGAATGCTCTTTACGGCGGGCTATCGTGCGGAAATTTGATTTTAGAAAAGGACGGAACGCAGAAGACGCCGATTTACGACGTATTGCAATTTCTCTCCGTTACTTCGGGCGCGGAAGATAAAAAAGTGGAGGGCAAAAATGACGATAAATTACGAGCTTAAATTTTTCGACTATTGGCATGTTAGTAGCGGCCTTAGCGGTGGAGCGGCACTTGATAGCTATGTAGTAAAAGACGCCGCAGGGCTTCCGTATGTGCCGGGCAAAACGATAAAAGGACTTGTGCGTGGGGCGGCGGAGCTGTTTTGGGATCCAAGCGATATAAGTGAGTGCTTTGGCTCACGAGGCGGCAAAAATAAGCAAAATAATGGCAATGAGCAAAACGAAAACGACGATACTACGCAGGCACAGTGCTATTTTAGTAGCGCAACTATAGATGAAAAAATCGCTACTGAAATTACGTCAAATAACTTGCAGCGCAATCTTTTTGAAATCATTTCGGCTACTAAAATCGACGATAACGGTATCGCGGCAGATAATTCGCTAAGGGATATAGAGGTCGTTTTGCCTATAAGTTTAAAAGGCGAGATCCAAAATGTAAGCGGTGAGATCGCTCAAAATTTAAAACGCGCGCTAGAGATGATAAAGCGGATGGGGCTAAACCGCAACCGAGGTCTTGGTAGATGCGAATTTAAAGTTAAGGAGCTACGATGAGAGAGCTTAGATTTGAGATAACTTTTAAAAGTCCCATTATTTTGCAGGCAAGTTCTAACACGCAGGGCAAGATGAGCTCGCTTGATTTCATACCGGGAAGTGCATTTTTGGGTATGGTAGCTAGTAGATATAGCGACTTTAGTGATCCTTTTAAAATTTTTCATAGCGGCGCTGTGAGATTTTGCGATGCTTCGCCGATCAAAGAGGGTAAAGAATTCTTTAAAATTCCGCTTTCCTATTTTCATGAAAAGCTTGATAGCAGCAAAATTTACAATCACCATCTATTATGCAAATATAAAGATGAGGAACGGAACAAATTTAACGATTTTACTCAGCTAAAACAGATGCGAAGCGGCTACATAAACGACGACAACGAGCAGCTTGGTCTGGATCTGGATTTTTCTCAAAAGAGCGCATACGATAAAAGCAAAAGACGCTCTAAGGATAGCCAAATGTACGGCTATGAGGCGTTTAGAGCCGGAATGAAATGGCGGTTTAGCGTTAAATTTGAGCCTAGCGTGAGCGAAGACGACATAAACCGCGTAAAAGAAATATTGGAGCATTCAACTAGACTCGGTAAATCGAAGAGCGCGGAGTATGGAGCGGTAGAGATTAAATTTATAGGCGAAAATACGGATAAAATTCAAACCTTTACGCCGCCGGAGAAATATACTTTCGTTTATGCTAAATCCCGCCTTGCACTTATTGACGAAAACGGCAATCCAAGCTACGACGTAAAGTATATTTTGCCAAATTTAGATGCAAATAATGTCGATTACGAAAAGACGCAGATTAGAATTTCAAATTTTACCCCTTATAACGGAGCTCGCGCCACAAAAGATTATGAGCGAGCCTGCATAAATAAAGGTAGCGTAATTGCTTTGAAAAATTTAAGTGCCGAGCAAATAAGCGCGCTAAAAAATGGCGTCGGAGCGTATTTGAGCGAGGGTTTTGGCGAAGTGCTGATAAATCCGTGGTTTTTAGACGGCGGTGACGCGGAGAATAACCCGATAGAATTCCAAAAAGAAGCACAGACTGAGCGCTCAATCGGAAAAATACCGATACAAAGTGATTTGGCTAAATTTTTAAAACAAAAGCAGACTACGAAAGACCAAGCTCTTGAAATAGTCGAGAGGGTGGCTGATTTTATAAAAAGCCATAAAGATAAATTTAGCAAAATTTCAAAATCACAATGGGGCGCGATAAGATCAATATGCAAGGAGGTTGCCGTTAGCGATAAAGTATTGAATGATAAAGGCGATGAAATAGAAAATCAAACTACCGCAGAGAAAAACAAAAATATAGCGGCTCAATTATCTAAATTTATGCGAAATGGCGTAAGAAGCGCAAATTGGGACTGCGAAAAAAGAAATGATAAAAGTGTCTTAGTAGAAGGTGGGTGCGGCGATACGCTCGTAAAAGAAGTAGAAGGCGATCCTTGCCCGCTTAAATTTGCTCTACTTTTATCAATGCAAATGCCAAAAATCACAGGAGAAAAGCAATGAAAAGATTTTTAGCGCACGTCATCATAGAAGCCAAAACTCCGTTAAAAGTCGGCGGCGGCAAAAATGATCTATTTTTGGATGCACCGGTGCAAAGAGATTGGAACGGCTTGCCGATGATCTTAGGCACTTCGGTTGCAGGGATTTTGCGTAGGGCGTTTGAAGATAATGCCGGCAAGGATGCCGCGAATGAAATTTTTGGAACCAAGCGCGAGAAAAAGGATCAGGGCGAAAATGGAAAGGTAAGCAAAGACGAAAATAAAAAAGAAGACGAAGATTTACTCGGCTCAAGACTAATTATCTCAAACGCTCTGTTGCTCGTCGATAAGAATAACAAGGTTTGCGAAGAGTTGCTTTTAGAAAAGAGCGACTTTTTGCGACTTTTTGATATTTTGCCAATCAGAGATCATGTAGCCATAGGCGCGAACGGCGTAGCGAAAGATACGGGCAAATTTGACGAAGAAGTTGTATTTAAGGGTACTAGATTTAAATTTTCACTTGAGCTTGACGGAAGCGAAGAGGAGTTTAAGAAAATTTTAAATCTGCTTTATGATCCTATGCTAAGGCTTGGCGGCGGAAGCTCGAAAGGCTTTGGCTCACTTGGAATTTTAGAGATAAAATGGGGCGAGTTTGAGCTGGACAGATACTCGAGCAGTTTAAATTTTAGCTCCGATGAGTTTGTAAAATTTATGCCCGATAGCGCAGCGGACGGTAATTCGGCAAGACAAAAATTTATCAGATACGAACTTAAAATTTCGCCCGATGATTTCTTTATGTTTGGAAGCGGATTCGGCGACAAGGATGCCGATCAAACGCCGGTGCTTGAGAGCGTGATCGACTATAAAAATGAACGCCTTGGCAAACATAAAATTCTAATCCCGGCAAGCTCGGTAAAGGGCGTATTATCACACCGAACGGCGTTTCATTTTAATAAAATTAATAAACAATTCGGCGAAAAAGCCAAAGTTGGCAGTGAAAACGAAGCCGTAAGAGAAATTTTTGGCTACGAAAAGAATAAAAACGATAAAGGCGCCAAAGGTAAAATTTTAATCAGCGATTGCTTTTTAGATTACGATGAAGCAAAAGATACGAAGGTTTTTGAACACGTTAGCATCGACCGCTTCACGGGTGGAGCGATCGATAGCGCTTTGTTTCAAGAAAAAGCGGTCGCAAAAAGAGACGAATTTATAATAGAAATTTTGCTTAGGAACGACGTGTGCGGTGACAAAGAGAATGAAGCTTTTGATAGCGCCTTAGGCGCCTTTGAGGCGGCATTAGATGACGTAGTTCAGGGACGTTTGTCGCTTGGTGGAGCAACCACAAAAGGGTATGGATTTTTCAAAGGCAAGGTCTTAAAATACAACGAAGGACGGATCGAAAATGAAAAAGAATAAAGACGAAATTTTAAAATACGTGAATGAAAATTTAAAAGGCTACGAGGGCTACATCCAGCTAATGGGTGAAAAAATCGACGAGAAGCACCTATTTTTAGCGGGCGAGCGAACTCCTGGTCTAGGCGAAGACGAGCTAATTTACGAGGCGCATTTTTTTAATGCAAATTTGAAGAAAAGCATTTCTATCCGTCAGATAAACGACGCTTGGTTTGTCGATGAGACGGAGTTAAACAAAGTAGCGCTAGAGGAAAGCGATATAAAAACGTTTTATCCTAAATTTGGTAATTTTAAAATAAAAATGGCTCAAATTTGGCAAGATGAAAAAGACGAGTTTTGCGAAGTGCCTCAAGGTAATGGAACTCTTGAGGGTTTGCCGGTGTTGAAGCTTCAAAAGATAGTATTTGCAGGCTTTGCAAAAAATGAAAAGGGTAAAAAATGATAACCGCTCCATATAATTTTGTGCCACTAAACGATAAAATTTTCTACCCGCCTTGGGCTAGTGAGAACATTCTTAAAAATATCCATGATGTGCCGTTTGAAGACGGCGAGAGCGGCGTAATCGAGCTTGAAGTAACCGCCAAAAGTCCTATTTTTATAAAGGATGGCAAAAATCCGAGCGAGTTTTGCCATTCCATAAACGAAAATGGAGGCAAAGAGTATTATATCCCCGCAACCAGCATCAAGGGCATGATAAGAAACGTGCTTGAGATAATGAGCTTTAGTAAAATTCGCATAGATGAAAGCAAGCATAAAAAGTATCTTAGCGTTAGAGATATGACGGATAGAAAAAATTTAGTTGGAGTAGCTAAGGGTTGCGGATTTTTGGTTAAAAATGACAATAGCTATATGATAGAAGATTGCGTAGATATTAGAACAATATCTTTACGTAATGATTCAGGCTATAATGAGATAGAAAAACTCAAAACAGCCGAGGATAAATATAAAAAATTTGGTTTTCTAAGAGAGATAAATTTTACTCCTTATGATGAAAAATTGACCAATAAATTTGGAAAAAGAATAATAATCAAAAGGGCTAAATTTGATAGGTATGGACAAAAAGGTATTCTAGTTTTTACGGGCAAGATAGATAACAAAAAACACGAATTTGTTTTCGCTAAAAACGGTAAGAAAATTCCACTAGATAAGAGCATTTTCGAGGATTTTAAAAAGGTTTATTTTGAAAATAAAGAATCCGTAGATGGGCAGTATTGGAAAGAAAAATTTAACGAGGGTGCGGGCGAGAAAATTCCTATATTTTATACGCGAGATGGCGACGGTAAAATAACGGCTATCGGATTAACGCAACTTTTTAAACTGGCTTACAAAAAAACGATTTTCGAAGCAGCAAAGCAAGTAGGCGACGAAACAAAATTTGACTTAGCCGAAACAATTTTCGGAACCGTTAGAGGCGATAAAGCCCTAAAAGGACGAGTGTATTTTTCGCATTTGAAATCGAGTTTTGAGCGATTTGAGGCTCCGAAGGAAGGGGTATTCGGTATGCCAAATCCTAGCTATTATCCAAATTATTTAGAGCAGCAGAGTGGAGCTTACACGACACTTATGAGCAAGGATGCCAAAATAAGAGGGTATAAGCGATATCCGCTGCATTCTAGCGCGGAGCAACTAAGTGTCGGAAATGATAACGAAAAGATGAAAGTTAAATTTAAACCGCTTTCTGCAAATAGCGTTTTTAAGGGTAAAATCATATTTCATAATCTTAAAAAGGTTGAAATTGGAGCGTTGCTAAGTGCAATAACTTTTCACGGTAGAAGCGATAAATTTATGCATAATATCGGCTTTGCTAAGCCTTACGGTTACGGAAAAATAGATATAGAGCTTACACTACAAGGATTAAAATATAGTCAAGACGAATATCTAAAGGAATTTGAAAAGCAAATGAACGAATTTGTGCCAAATTGGCTTAATAAAGAACAACTAAAGGAGCTTTGCGCGATGGCGAGCGTGAAGTATAAGCCTACCAAAATTTTACAATATCAGCAACTAGACAATAAGGATTCTGAGTATTTCAAAGTAAAAAATAATCGGCAAGAGAATAACGAATTCTCAGGAGCTAAAAGTTACAATGAGCGCTTAAGTCCATACTCTGGTATGGTTGTGTATTCAAAGCCGCAAAAACCACTACAAAGCTCTAATGGGCGAAATCACGGCAATAATAGAAATAATAGAAGAGATAAAAAATGACCCATTATGAAAAAAGAAATTTTCAAAAAATAATCGTTTCGCTTTTGGGAAGTTCTCTTTTAGGATATAGAGCGTTTTTTATCATCGCGGGAGTATTACTGTTTTTCGCTTGGTTACCGGACGGAATGTCGTCGCTACTAGATAAAATTTTCGGCGGCGAAATTTTAAAATGGAGCGCCAAGGATGGCACTATGGCGGTTCAAATTTTAGGTTCTATAGCGATTTTTTGCGCAATTAAGCATATAATTCCTAAAAGCGTTCCAAACGTCGATATAGATATAAATGATAGACCTAAAAAGGCTAGGGCTTTGGTATTATTTTTGAGCTATAACTGGGAGGCGAATAATTCTTTAAAACTCATGAAGATAGAAGAATTCGGAGAGAAAAATAATTACAGAATGCCGCTTACGGCGATAGATTATCATAAAGACAAGCTTGAAAAGATAATAATCGCTTGTTCTGAAAAATCTCACGGCGATAGAGAGAAATTTTTAAAATGCGTGCAAAATCTCTTTGGTAAGGAGCTTGCGGATATGGCAAATGTGCGATATATAAAGAATTTCGAAGACGCAAAAAGCGTCTATAAATTTTTAGAAAGCGTATATAGACAGCTTAAGCAAGAGGGCTTTATGGAGGACGACATTGTATTTGATGTCACGGGAGGGCAAAAGGCGATAAGTATAGCCGGAGCGATGTTTGCGATACCCAACGATAGGCATTTGCAGTACGTCTCCACTAGCGATTATACTGTCAAACACTACGATTTAACTTATATGCAAAATGAGGAGTAAAATATGGCTAAAATTTTAATAAGTTCATTGGGAATGGGTGATAGGAAAAAAGGATATCAAAAAGCCGACTATGCCATAGATGATAAAATTTATAAGGATAGAACCTTCATATCTAGCGTCTTATGCGAACATATCCGTATAGATAAGTTGTTTTTAGTCGGCACTAAAGATTCTATTTGGGAGTCGGTTTTTGAGGAATTCGACGGCAATAGCGAAACTGCGGAAAGAATTTATATCGATAAAGAAACTGGAGGCGATGAGAATTTTTTACTACCCGTGGAGCAACAGATAGAAACGAAACTAGGCTCGAAAGGCTCAAAATGTTTTATTATAAAATATGGACTAAACGAAGACGAGCTTTGGTTAAATTTTGACAAATACTTGCAAATTATGAGTGAAATTTCAAAAGATGACGAGGTTTATCTTGATATAACGCATTCATTTAGATCTCTTTCTTTAATGAGCTTCGTGATGAGTGAATTCTACGCAAATACGCGTGATTACAATCTAAATATAAAAGGTGTGTATTATGGAATGTTTGAAGCCTCAAGAAAAAATGATGGAACGAAAATTCCCGCTCCAATAGTAGATTTAAAAGTGCTTTTTGAAATTTTAGAGTGGTCAAGAGCTATAAAAAATCTAAAATTCTATGGAAACGGCTATGAGTTGATGGCCCTTATAGATAAGTCGGATCAACCCAAAAATATAAAAAATAGTTATGAGGATTTTTCTTACGCCTTAAGTATGTCCGATATCGGTGCAATACAAAAAAGCGTGAAATCTTTAAGCAAAGAAATTTTCGACTTTAGCGATCCGAAGGCTCATATCTTAAAAATTATAGCTAAAGATATAAAAGAATTTATCGATATTTTTAAGATTGACAAACTTTCAGATTTACAAATAGAGTTAGCCTCATGGTATGCCAAAAACAAAAATTTTGCTATGGCATATATGACTTTAGCGGAGGCGGTTCCTAGCTTAATATGCGAACAAAATGGCAAGGATCCTACAGATAGAGATGCAAGAGAAGATGCTAAAGATACTTTAAACAAATATAGAGGAAGCAAAAATTACAATCCCGAGCATAAGAAAGCAGCGGAAGTATATTTTAAAATTAATAATATTAGGATTAATATCGCTCATAAGCTTCTTGAAGGAAATCGAAGGTCGAATTCCAACCCAAGAAATAGCGTAAATAATATACAAGAATATATAGAAAAGGTTAAAGCAATGGGAAAAATACATTTTAAATTACAAAAGAGACCGCCAAAAAAATGAAAACCTTCTTTACGTTGATAAACCACACCTTGACGTCGGAGCAAGAAGAAGACGCGAGGAAGAATTTAAATGTCGATAAATTCATAAACATAGCCGATGCGAGGTGGAGCGATATCGACCCGTCCGAAAAAAGCGTAATAGAATTCGTTGAAGCGTATAAAGATAAACTTAAAAAGCAAGCAAAATCGGGTGACGTATTGCTGGTGCAGGGTGATTTCGGAGCGACTTATAATATGATAAGGTTTGCTAAAAATATGGGTCTGATCGCCGTATACGCAACTACTAACCGCATCGCAAGCGAGCAAGTAGAAAATGGCAAAGCCGTAATTAAACGAGAATTTAAACACGCAAGATTTAGAGAATACGAGGAGTTATAATGTCATCAGATGCAGACAATAAAACGATAGTTATCTTTGAAATTTTAAAAAAGTTAGTTGCAAAGCAAGAAATTTATCTTACCGATACAGAGCTTTTAGATGAGTTAAGGATTAAGGAAAGAACGCTTAGAAGGTATATGGGCGAAATCGACAAGCTATTTCCATATGCTTTTAGGATAGAAAGCAAGCTCATAGGGCATGGCAAGAGACCGGTAAAAGTATTAAGAGTATATGACAAAAACAAAGATATAATCGGCGTTTTAAAATGTCTTTTAGAATATGGCAATGATCTAGGCTGGTTAATTAGTTTATTAAACGAAAATGATCCTAGGTTGTTTAACGATTTAGATAAACATGAAAAAGAGAAGGTATCTGAACAATTAAAAGAGGATTCGGACGTATTTTTATTTAGAACCAATCCTTTTGAGGTTTTGCAAGACGAGCTAAGTAAAAGATATCTGAGCGAGCTTCGAAATGCCGTTAAAAATAAAGAATGCCGAAATATCAAGTATAAATATATCGGTGAAATGGAGAATTTAATCGATGCAAAATGCCTAAAAATAGTTTTTACCGATAGTAATTGGTATTTGGCTATCGAGGATGCCGAGGGAAATTTTAGACTTTTAAGAGTGGCTTTTATCATATCGCTTAGCAAAAGCTCAAAAAAATACGAAGAAAAGATCTTGAAGGAATATGAAACGTATTTCAATAAAATACAAAACGCTATGAGCTTGCCCTCCGAGCCATTGCGAAGGGCGCTATTAAAAGCCTCCCCGAAAGTGGCTATATATTTTAAGGAGGGTATGAAGCTGTTTTTCCCAACTCAAAAATTTAAAAAGAAGCTAGATGATGGTAGCATTATTTTTAGCATAGATTTTACTCAGGATATGGAGATATTGCCATTTATAAAAAAGTGGCTTCCAGATATCGAGATACTAGAACCAAAAGATCTGAGAGAAACCTTTAAAGAGCAATTAAAAGCGGCTCTTGATATATTAAGTGAGTAGAAAAGGCACGCGTTGTCGCACTAATAGCGAAACGAAATTTACCCTGAGTCTATTCACGCGCTACGAAGCGATAAAATTTTAGAATGTTTGATGAAATTCGAAGCGCATAAAGCCTCGTCGCAATCTCATATAAAGATCGTGCATCGCAAGCGGTAGCGATGAGAGGTCAAATATGCTATTCAAAGTAAATTTTATACAGGTATAAATTTCTGGGCTAGAAGTAAAATTTAGCAAAAAATTTCCATGCGGCTAAATTTTTCAAAGCAAGTACCGCTATTGTTTCATATGATTACATGGAGTTGTTGTATAAATTTTTTGGGGTTTCAGTAAAATTTTACGCTGCGGATATTATAATTTACGAAAGTACAAAAAAGGAGATGGCTGTGTCCAGATCAAGCATTCTAAAAAGCAACGTAAGATCTAGAATCTTGTCGGTTTCCTCTCTAGCCTCTCTTGAAAATAGCGCTATTATAGATATCAGGTCGCGCAGTGCTTATCTGGCAGATCATATTGCGAATTCTGTAAACCTAACTACTAAGGATGAAATTTTAGATTTTATAGAGCGAAATCCAAAGGCTCAGTATATTCTTTGTTGCTTTAGTTCGACTCGCGCGCAAAATTTAGCAAAGCAAATAGATAATCCGTTAGTAAAATTTTACGACGGCAATTTAATTGAGGCCAAAGAAAGCGGCGTGCAATTTACCTCTAGTGATGATAGATTTATTGCGCTTTTAAACGATACAAGAGCACAGATTTTAGCACGTTATAAAAAATATAAACGTGCGTGGATTGTTACTTTTAGCGGCGGTAAGGATTCTACCTGTGTTTTGCAGTTAATGTATGAAATGATAACCAAGCTACCTAAAGATGAGTTAAATCCTACTTATGCGATACTTTCAGATACTTTAGTAGAAGCTCCTAATGTAGCCGTTTATTTTAAAAATATTGTAAAGGCGATAAATTTAGACGCCAAGATGCGTGGACTTCCTTTTGAAATAATAGTTGCTCATCCATCGCCTCAAAATGAATTTTGGGTAAATCTTATTGGTAAAGGTTATCCAAGTCCTACGCGTATATTTCGATGGTGTACAGAACGTCTAAAAATAAATCCTATGAAATCGATTGTAAAAAGTATCGTAGAAAAGCATGGAAGCGCAATAATGACGCTAGGTGTACGAAAAAGTGAGAGTATGAATCGTCGTCGAAGTATAGAAAAGCGCACTGTTAGCGAGGATGGATTTAGTAAGCATGATGACTACGAGAATGTACTAATTTATTCGCCGATCACCGAGTGGCTTACAGAGGATGTTTGGAGCTATCTTACTACGCAAAATCCACCACCTTGGGGCATTAGTCACGCTAAATTATTTTCGCTTTATTCGCAGGCTAGTGGCGATGAATGTCAGTTTATAATCGATAAGTCGCAAAGTAGCTGCGGTGGAAGCCGCTTTGGATGTTGGGTATGTACGCTGGTAAACGAAGATAAATCTATGCAAGGCTTCATAAAAAGTGGTGAGAGCTCTCTGGTGGTACTAAATGAATTTCGGAATTTTATAAAGGAGGCTAGGGAAAATCGTTCAATGAGGTGCGATTTCAAAAAAGATGGTAGTTTTCGTCCAGGGCCTTTTACGTCTTCGGCGCGAAAAGAAATTCTAAGAAGGCTTTTACGCGCCGAAGCAGAATTTAAGGCGTGCGGCGGCAGTGAGCTAATTAGTGACGAACAACTAGGAATGATAGCTAAGATTTGGGAAAAAGAATTTGATAGCGAAAGCTCGTGTATTACAATATCAAAGGAGTTTGGCAGAATGCAAAATATTGAAATTTCAACGCCCATATTAGAGGATATTGATTTAATCGATACGACAAGTAAGGGTGGAGAGGCGGCAAAGCGCATTATCTCAGAAATAGTGCGAAAAGAAGGTATCAAGGATAACGAAATTTATGAGATCATTATGAAAAATATTGATGATGAAACGGCGAAGCTAGGAGAGAGTGATGATATTTTATAAACGCATTACGATTTGTAATCTTTTCGCTTATTATGGTGAACAGAATGTAGAATTTACCTTGTCACAAGGCAAGCCCATATATTTACTTTTCGGAAGGAATGGATTCGGCAAGACTAGCTTTATAAGAAGCGTGAAATTACTTTTTGCAGGAAGCGGAATGCTAGATGTAGGCGAAAATGTACCGGAGGTCGTATTAAATTTTACTGGCACACGTAGTAGAGGTGTTTTTACACCTAGGGTCCTACTGCTAGGTCAAAATAGCGAAAACGGATGGCGAGGCGCTTTTAACCGTCGTGCGCTTAGCAACGACGAGAATAAATTCTATATTGAGTTAGCGCTTGATGAAGATGAACGCGAGATAATCATTAGGAGAGAGTGGAGTAGATTTCCTGATCTATGCGAAAAGTTAATTTTTATAAAAGATGGCGAGCGGCTGGAAAACAATCAAGCTCGCGAGGAGATCGAGAGAATTCTACCGTTAAATTTTTTACAGTTTTTTGTATTCGACGGCGAAGAGATTGAGGCGATGGCAGACGAGGTCAGCACCGAGCTAAAAGATAAAATTCAAAGCATGTTGAATATTGCCGTATTAGATAGATTATCAGATCAGATCAATAAGGCGGAAAGAGAACTAATCTCACAAAGTAATACGGCAAGTAAAATTAAATCTGATCTAGACTTATGTGAGGGCCGACAAAAAAGCGAGGAAGAGCGCTTGCAAAATGCTAAAATAAATATAAAATTTTACGAAGCTCAAGTGAGCGATAAATCTGCCGCTATAACTGCTAAAAAGAAAGAATTGGAAGGTAAGATAAGGAGCAATTCTAAAGAAAGCGAGGGCCTGCAAAATGCTAAAGATGTTGCTATGGCTAACCTGCAAAGAGCCAAGCAAAGTATTGCAGAATTCGGTGGTGAAATTTTATTCGCAGGATTGGACGAATTCTTCTTGGAACTTTTATCTAGGATAGAAAAGAGTAGTGATACTAGCGGGTTCAATAAAGAAAGCCTTACTAAGTTAGCCAAATTTAGCGCAGATTACTTATTGCGTGAAAAAATAGGGTTTAAATGCGACGCGATAGATTTAAATACATATTTACGTGATGCATTTTTAGAATTTATCAAAAATAATGACGGAGAATTTAAAGGAATTAATAAAAGCACCATTCCTATCGTTTATAGCGCTGCTAAAGAAAATTCCGTTAAACTTTTAGATGCCGTAAGAGACGCTAAAAATGCTAAGTCTGATATCTCTCGTATCTCACGCAATCTAGATGATCTCATTTCAGATTCATCGGTTGATACGGAATTGGCTAGTCTAAACGAGGAGATCGAGGCGTTAGAGGTAGAAAAGTTGGAAGCGAGCGAGAACCTAAGAAAAAATATCGAACAAAAAACCAATTCTGAAAAGCATATAAGCGAGCTAGAAATAGAAATTGCTGCGTTAAAAGATAAAGCGGCCCGCGACTTGCGTATTAAAAAGAAGTTGAATTTGCTATCGGAGATTAAGACTCAGATTATCACCTATAAATCGGGACGCATAACAAGAACTGGAGAGAGACTAAAAGATAAAATTTTGTCTAATTATAAGCATCTAATTTCTGAGGACAACGTAGCGGACATTAAGATCGATAACTTCATCGTAAAATTTATCGATGCAAGCGGAGAAGCTATTGCTGTACGAAGCCAGAGTGCAGGTCAGAAACAAATTGCTGCGATTAGCATATTTTGGGCGTTATCTAAGTTAAGCGATAGATGCTTGCCTCTTATTATTGATACTCCGCTAGCCAGACTAGATGCCTCTAACCGTAAGAATGTCATTCAAAACTATTATGCAAATGCGTCCAATCAAGTTATCGTGTTACCTACAGATACTGAATTCAGCCAAAGAGAGCTGGAATTTGCAAGTGGTAAAATCGCAGGGATTTACGACATCACTAATGATAAAGATTCACGAGATAGTGCAAGCATAAAACCAAGGAGAGAATAATGCTAGGGAAAATTTATACCAAAGCCGGCGAAGAAAATTTCATTGCTAATATTATAAAAAATTCTCTCGCCATAGATGTGCCTAAATATGTAATTTTGAGGATGGCAATCAACAAATCCTTTCGATTAGAATATAAAAGTTTAGATAATCCATGTTATGCTAATTTCATCCTATACGATGGATTTTCTAGTGGGGGTGGAGAATATAATATGTCCCAAGTAACTGGCAGTGGCAAAGAATCTAAAGACTATACAGATATTTTACGTGCAGCTTTTATGCTAAGGCATAAGAGCGAGAATTTAGATTTTAGCGACGATGCAATTTTTATTAGTGTTATCGAAAAATATATCCATCGTGGACTTTACGAGCTAAATAATCTCTACAAAAGCAAGGATGACTTTTATCAATTCCTGATTGATGAATTTAGCGTTACAATAGAGCCAAAAATTCTACCTGCAGAAGAATCAATTTCTGAAAGGTTAGATGAGGATAAGATACGAGAATATTTTACTTCCGCCGGTATAAAAGCAGAAATTCTATCTAGTGACCATGCATTGCGTCACGACGTATTTAAAATCCGCTTTAAAGATATGAAAGACTATGCTCGGGTTGAAAACGAAGTTGATGACTACAAGGTAAAATTTGGTCTTTACTCCGATGCTTCAACACAATACGCAGGTGAACAGATGAGCTTAAATTTATATTTGCCTAGACCTAAAAGTCAGTGGAAAAAATTTGATGCAGATGATTTTGGTTTCGATATATCTAGCTATACAAAAAGCTACGCTTTGCCCGCTTATTGCGGTCGCAATATCAAAAATGAGGCATTTTTCTTTGATTTATCACAGCACTTGCTTATCGGTGGTACTAGCGGTAGCGGCAAGTCCATGCTTTTACATACGCTCATTACGTCGCTAGCAATGTTAAATCAAAATATACGCTTTGTACTCATAGATCCTAAAAATGGAGCTGAGTTTGGTATTTACGATAAACTAAGAAGTTTAAGCGAGCTTGGCGGAGTAGTCAAGGATATATCTCATACACAAGCCGTGATTGATGCTGTCATTAAGGAAATGGATAGACGTTATAGTGTTCTAGCCAAAGAAGGTGTCAGCAAAAACGCTGAACTTTCTACTCCGATGCCAAGTATAGTTGTGGTTTTCGATGAAGTTGCTGATGCTTTCGGTCAGATTAAGATGCTTCAAGATAGTATCGTGATCTTGGCACAAAAGGCTCGTGCTGCGGACATTCATCTAATCATAGCGACCCAAACGCCCAATGCAAATATTTTTAAGCAAGAATTGCGCGCAAATTTTGATTTACGAATCGCCTTAAAAGTGCAAAATGCCAAAGCCTCTCAGATTGTCTTGGACGAAAGCGGAGCCGAAAAGCTTCTAGGCGCAGGCGATATGCTAGTAAAACTAAGTGGTTCGCAGCCGCAGCATATATTTGCGCCGTATTTAAGCAAGGGCGATGTTAAACGGCTTTTAGAGCTAAAATAGATCGCTGATTTTGTCACAATATGCTAGGATAAAATAGCTAAAAGCCCTAAATCCTATGTCACAAAATTTGCGTCGCTATAACAATCCTATAAATTCCATGGTTTAAATGCCCTTGAAATTTCAAATAGAATTTTGTTGCAGCAGTTACGGCGTAGTAGCGCGTAAATTTAAAGCAAAAGCCTAAAATTTTTGCAGCGATCTATACCTTAAGTCGGGCTTTAAATTTAATCTTGCCAGATATTTTCGTTTAGCTTCAGGCTTTTTACGATGGAGAGAAAGAATAGAAGCTCGTGCTTGATAGACGCGGCGGGATCAAAGCCAAATACGCTGCGATCCACGCTAGGCTCGAAACTATCGTATCCCGTGCGGATGAAAATATAGACGTTTCTGCCCGAAAAGCTTAAACTGATCGGTCCGCCGGCACCGCTTCTAAAGCGAAGCAAGCGCCGCATAAAGGCGGGCGTGAGGGCATACATTGCAGACACCGCATCGGCGCTATATACGCTAAATGCGGAGCTAAACTCGCTATCGTCCATCGCGATTTTTTTAAGCCCGCCAAGCGTCGGTTTCGCGCTGAGCAGCGGCAAGATCACGGTCGTAGAGTTTATGCGCTTTTTAAATTCCGCGTAGAAAAAGATCCCCCTGCTGCTACGTCGTTCGTCAGTATGAGTCACGCAAACATCCGCAAAGCTGAAAAATACTCCGTCATAAACGCCGGAAATTTTATCTTCGCAATCAAAATAGCTTATGCCGTCCACAAATAGGCCGCTAGTGCGCAGATACGCCGGCCGAAACGAGCCTGAAATTTCATAGCGGCAGCCCAGGCTCGCGATATAAGGCGCGATATATTGGTGTTTAAAGGCGCGGACGAATTTTTTGGATCTATTGTATTTGATCCGCTCCAGCACGGCATCCGCGATATTAAACAAAGAAAGGCAGATGGTTACGAGTGTGATGACGAAGCGCAAGGTATCATTCTCGCACATTTCTACGCCTTTGGCAAGCATCCACAGCAAGGTGCAAAAGATAAATACGCGCACTATATTTGCATCTTTATTCACTACTCTGAAAGAGATGCTGCCGCAGCTAAATATCACTATGATCCAGCAGAGACCTACTGCTGCTTCTTGATCTCTAAAATTGAAAAATAGCCATAACGCCGAGGCCAGCACCGCTAGTACTATTATCGAAAACGCCGTACCTTTGCGCTGCTCCGCCTCATCCAGGATGCCAAGCCTTAGTTTTTCCAGTTCGTTTGCGGTCATCTTTCTCTTTCTAAATTTAGCTAGCAAATTTTAAAGCTTAGCCTCGAACCGCCCCTAAATTTAAAGAACTAAGCTTTAAAATTTACAAAATTCTGCGGAATTTCGCTCTTTAAATTTAGCGTAAAATTTAGCTTCGGCACAAAATTTCTACGATCACCTGCGGCAATAGCTCATGCTCGATCTCGTGGATTTTGGCCTCATAAGCTTCAAGGCTCATTCCTGCGCTCTTTTCAAACGCGCGCTGAGCGATAATCGCGCCGCCGTCGAGCTCCTCGCTGACCCAGTGCACGCTCACGCCGCCCACCTTCATATCGCTTTCAAAGCTCTGCTCTATCGCGTGCGCGCCCTTAAAAAGCGGCAGCAGCGACGGGTGCAAATTTATCGCGCGAACCCTGCTTGTAAAAACGGGTGTGAGAATTCGCATAAAGCCCGCAAGCACCGTAAGTTCCGCACCGCTTTTTTCGATCTCGCGCACGAGCGCGGCGTCGAACTCCTCGCGGCTAGCGAAGTCTTTGTGATTTAAAATTACGCTTTTTAGACCGAATTTTGCGGCTTTTGCTATGCCTCCCGCGTCCGCTTTGTTGCTTAGCGTTAGCGCAACTTCGATCTTGGTTTCGCCAAAAATTTTGCCGTGCAGCTTCTGCAAGATCGCTTCTAAATTTGAGCCGCTGCCGCTAAAAAGCACGGTGAGCTTTTTCACAACCATTTTACCTCCTCGATGAGATCGAGCGGACTTAGCGCGTAGGAGTTTTTGGCGAAGGCTCGCGCGGCGAGTGCGTGGGCTAGAACGCCGCAGATTGAGGCTTTCAGAGGCGAGTAGCCTTGCGCGAGTAGCCCGCCGATGAGCCCTGCGAGCACGTCGCCGCTGCCGCCCTTTGCGAGCGCAGCGCTGCCCTTGTCGCAGACATAGATGACGCCAGCTTGGGCGATGAGCGTGTTCGCGCCCTTTAGTACGAGCACGCCGCTAAATTTATCGCTCCACGCCCGCGCAAACTCGAAGCGCCGCTCTTGCAGCTCGCTCACGCTAAGATCTGCGATGCCCGCGATCTTTAAAAGTGAGCAAAACTCCTTTGGATGGGGCGTTAGGATTAAATTTGAATTGACGTTAAGTAGGCTTAAAATTTCGCTCTCATAGCACAGATCGGCGTCGATGACGCAGCTTTTGCCCCGCAGCGTGGCAAGATCAATCTTCCGCTCTCCCAGTCCACAGCCGCAGACCACGACCCGCGCGGCATCGAATGAGCTTTTTTGCATCAAAATCGGGCTTAAGTTTAACGGCCCCTCACTAACGACGCTAACGAGCCCGCTGCCGATCGCATGAGCTGCCAGAGCCGCTATCTGCGCCGCTCCGCTCATCTGCCCGCTTACGACGTAAGTGTGCCCGAAATCGCCCTTATTGGTGTTTTGCTTCCTGCGCAGCGGCAGCTTCAGATCGCTTTTTTGAAGCAGAAAATATTCGCTCCGCTCCTCAAAATTTGAGCGCGAAATTCCAAGATTTGCGACCTTGATCCGCCCTACGTAATCCTTTACTGCGTCCGAAAACAGCGCGAGTTTGAGCGCTCCCATCGCGATCGTCAGATCCGCGCAAAACGCACCGCCTAAAATGCGCCCGCTCTTATCGATACCGCTTGGGACATCGACTGCGATTTTTAGGGATTTCGCGCTATTTGCGATAGATAAAATTTCACAAATTTCAGCGCTTATCGGTTTATTCAAACCGCTGCCGAAAATTCCGTCGATTATGCAGTCTGCGCTTGTAATCTTATCGCGCAGGACGCCGCTTGGATTGTCGCATTCGTTGCCTAGCTTGCCGAAATCGCTGCCGTGCTCCGCGGTTTCAAATTTAGCGCTCGTAAATTTCGCGCATAATTTATCGCCGCCGCCCGAAATGTTTGCGCCGTTTAGGCTTTCGTGCTCGTTATCGGGCTTGTCATCACAAGAGCTGGTGCCCTTTAAAGAGGAGCCGCTTGCGCTTTCATGCGTGCAGATGTCCTTGCTAGATGCGTTGTCTGCGTGCCCGCAATCGTCTTTTGCGCTCGCGATGTCGATAAGCCTAACGCCCGCAGCCCGCGCCGCATCAGCTTGAAATTTACCCGCCGCGCTTCTATTTTCCAGCACGCAAAGCGCAGTGCAGCTAAAATCGCCGCTTAGCTTTCGTAGCGCCGCCATCGCGTCCGCACCGTTATTTCCGCCGCCGCAAAGCGCCAAAATGCGCGAGCCCTTTTTGAGCCGCTTTCTGATCTCGCCCTCGATCCTGCAAGCGGCGTTTTCCATTAAAATTTGCTCGCCAAGTCCAAATTTCGCGCTCGCTCGCGCGTCGAGCTCCTCGGTGCTAAAGAAAATTTTTTTCAAATTTCGCTCCTTATGCGAAAGCTAAGAGCCTCCAAAATATGCGCCTTAGCGATGATTTCGGCGCCTGCTAGATCGGCGATCGTGCGCGCAAGCTTTAGCGTCTTATTCACGCCGCGCTGCGAAAGATCGTAGCGGGTGATCGCCGTTTGCAAAACATCCCGCGCAGCGCTTTCGCAGATACAAAATTTTTCGGTTTCCTCGTCGCGCAGCTTTGCGTTTAGCTCGCTCTGTCCGCGAGCCTTTTGTGCGCGAAACGCCCGCAACACCGCATCAGCCATCTCTTCGCTGCAAATGTCGCTTCTGTCATCCGCGCCGGTTTCGTCCATCGCGACGTATATGTCGATGCGATCGAGCAGTGGTGCGGAGATCGTGTTTTTGTAGCGCCTGATGTCGTTTAGCGAGCAGGTGCAGGTGAGGTTTTTGGAGAATAGATTTCCGCACGGGCAGGGATTTTGCGCCGCGACGAAGATAAATTTCGTTTGATATTCGACCTTGGAATTTACGCGCGAAATCAAAATTCTATTATCCTCCAGCGGTTCGCGCAGGCTTTCTAAAATTTGCTTGCCGAAGTGCGGCAGCTCGTCGAAAAACAGCTCGCCGCCGTTTGCGAGCGCGACCTCGCCGATCTTTGCGCCGCTACTGCCGCCACCGAAAAT
>NZ_CALKTC010000034.1 GCF_937996225.1 uncultured Campylobacter sp.
GGTGGCCGCTTTTCGTTAAAATTTAGATGCCGATTATATCAAAAAATGGGTCAAAAACTACTATTTCGATATTGTAATTTCGGACTTCTTAAGTCAAAACCAATGTTTCATTTAAAATAAATACGGACTAGTCTTACGCAGATCAGGTGCGCTTAGAAAATTTTACCTCACCGGCGTGATCTTGCCGAGCGAAAGGCGGATTAAATTTTTGGCTTTGAGAACCTAAAGCGCGCGGTTTATGAAATTGCGCGAGATACCTGGGCGCTCTTGTGATGCTATAAAGCGCCTTAAAATTTCTTAGTCTAAATCTTAATGATAATTATCTAAATATTTAAAATCGCACAATATAATTGCGAACCTCAATCAAATAAAGATTAAATTTATCTCGCAAGGATCTACAATGAGCTCGCTTTTGAAGCGCAATAAAATTTTGTTTAACGTCCATCTTATTTTATCGATTGTTTTTTCTATACCGCTGCTTATCATTGGCGTTACGGGCGCGATTTTATCGTATCAGCACGAGTTTGAGGCGCTAATAAACGCGGGCTCTAAAAAGGTCGAAAAAACGGGCGAAATGCAAAGCGTAGAGAAAATCCTGCAAAGCTTTAGCGAGCAAACGGGCGCTAAGCAGCCCGTAAGGCTCGTCGTACCCAAAAGCGATGATGAAGCCTTCGTCGTTTACGCAAACGGAAATGATGCGTATCTGGTCGATCCGTACACCGCGCAGATCATCGGCAAGGATCGCGGCACGGGCTTTGTGCTAACGGTGATGGCGTTGCATCGAAATTTAGGCCTAGCGCTAAGCGGCAATAAAACCGCAGCCGAGGTCGGCAAACAGGTCGTAGGTGCGAGCGCCACAGCGATGATACTGCTCGTAATAAGCGGCGTTTGGCTGTATTTCCCAAGGCTAAAGCGTAAATTTAGCGAGGCGATAAAGCCAAATTTTAAACTCAAAAAATACGCTCTTTTTTACAATCTGCACACGAGTCTAGGCTCGCTGAGTGTAGTGATTTACCTACTTATCTGCCTAACCGGGCTTAATTGGTCGTATAGCTGGTATAACGATGCGGTGATGAAGCTTTTTGTAAGTTCGCAAAATTTGCCGCAAGCTAGCGCACCTAAAGCCGCCACTTCTAAAGATCACGCCGCCGCACCTGCTAAAGAGGAGAGCAAAAAGCCCGCTACGTATAAATTTAGCGATGCGCAGAGGGCTTATGAGATATTCAGATCAAGCGGCATAGAGTATAAAGAATTTACCCTAATGCTCGCAGCCGGAGATAAGATCGGCGTCAGGTATTATGAGCCCGATGCGCCCGCTACCGCCCGTCCAAAAGGCGCGAGCGTGAAGCTAAAGGAGGGCAAAGTCGCACAGCAGAAGCAGACGGAGGGTATCACCGTGGGCGAGTTTAAAGACGCGAACTATCAGCTGCATACGGGCTATTTTTTTGGGCTCGCGGGTAAAATTTTATGGTCGCTCGTTTCGCTTTGTATGGCGCTTTTTATCTTTAGCGGCTTTTATATGACAGCAAAAAGGGCGTTTAAGTCAGAAAAGCTCGGCTAAATTTTACTTTGGCGATAGAGGTGCGACGAGCGGCGCAAGAGAGCCAAATATCTACGAATCATTGAGATGAAATTTACCGAAGCGGATCAAGAAAAGCCCTGATTTAACGATATTGAGGCATACTAAAATTATCGCGGATTAAGTCTATGTGAGGTATATTGCGGAAAATTTTAGGAGCGAAATTTGAAAACGAGATATTATCTGTGCTTGGTCTGCATCATAATAATATGCGCTTTGTGCGCGATACTTTCGATTATCGCGGAGTATAAATACCCAAATTTAGCCGAAAAAATTGAAACCGATCCGTATGAGTGGGTATGCGATCTGGATAGAAATCTTACCGATATACAGCTTAAGGATAAGGCGTTAAAGTGTATGCTTAAAAAGATGCATGAGAGCGAAAACTTTTCTAAAGAAAAAATCGCTAAAAAAATAGATGATATCAGAACAGAATATAAAAATATTCACATCAAAGAAGATATTAAAGATATAGAATTAAAAGATTATTTAACACGCATCTATAATAAATGTCATGGGGACAAACGCCCCGATGATAAATGCGAATTTTACAAGATAGATAAAAGATTAAATTTAGATTATCTTATGGATTTGGGCTCAAAAATTTGCAGAAACGGCAAAGCTATACAAGATGCCGAAACCCATATAGATAAAGAAATTTTTAATACCGAAGTCGTATATCCTTGGGAAGACAAGGAAAGTTTGGTTTTGGAAAACGGGGATTTAAGATACAATCTATATTTTGCTAGCGAAAGCGACATGAATAAAGCAATAATAAATTATGGAGTTTATAAGTATAAGATAGATCTACAAGATCCAAATATAGATATTAATAATATCGAAGCATCGCTCATAATCCCTATAAATTTATTATTTCTTAATTTATATAAACCACTTAATGGTGAAGAAAATGGAAATTTTAAAAATAATTTGGAAGAATTTTGCATGACTTATAAAATTTATGAAAATAGCGATATAGACACTAGCCGCCCATTCAATAAAATAGCTTTCAAATATAGAGATAATTATGCAACATATGATTTTTATATCATATTGATAGATAAGAGCTTTAAATATATCTTGAGCTACAGAAATATGCTTTTGAGCTATATGGGATATTACTACGATGAAAAAGAGAAAACAATAAAACAAATATCGAATAATGGGCGATAAATGGCAGATATAACTAAATTTTACCCTCACGGCAAAGAGGTGCGACGAGCGGCGCAAGAGAGCCGAATACCTACAAAGCATTGAGATGAAATTTGCTAGAGTAGATCAAGCAAAAGCCTGATTTAATGATATTTGAGACATTCTAAAATTATCGCGGATTAAGTCTATGTGAGGTATATTGCGGAAAATTTTAGGAGCGAAATTTGAAAACGAGATATTATCTGTGCTTGGTCTGCATCATAATAATATGCGCTTTGTGCGTGATACTTTCGATTGTTGCAGAGTATAAATACCCAAATTCAGCCGAAAAAATTGAAACCGATCCATATGAATGGGTATGCGATCTAGATGGCAATCTTACAGATATACAGCTTAAAGATAGGGCGCTAAAGTGCATGCTTAAAAAGACCTATAAATCTATAAATATTTCAGCGGAGAAATTCCGTGATATGGAAAGAAAAATAAAGAAGCAATACGGTAAAGTGGACGATGAATTTTATAATTTTTATAGCGGGTTGGCGGAAAGATGCGGTGGAAATAATCGTCCAGATAAAGCTTGCGAATTTTTCATTGTAGATGACAATATAAATTTAGAATATTTTATGGGTTTGGGAGACAGGGCTTGCAACGGTAAACAAGCCGTAGCAAATTTCAAAGATTTTGTAAATATGTCCATGCTCAAAGGCGAAGTTGTTTACCCCTGGGAAAATAATAATAGTTTAATCTTATCGGATGGAAATTTAAAGTACAAATTATATTTTAGCGGATTAGAAAATGATAAACATGTATTTGATATGTTATTTACGGAAAAAATATTTTTAAATGAAATTAATCCTAAAATATACGACCACAAATATCCTAATGATAAAATTTTTTCTATTCCAACCGACATGCTATTTTTTGATATGTATGTAAGCCTAATAGATAAAAAATACGATAACTTTTGTAATTTATATAACTTTAAAAAGAAAGATATAAAACCGTATAAAGCATTTTTTGAGTTAGAAGGTAGAAAATATAGTCGGTATGCTTTTTATCTAGGTATTTTTGATGAAAATTATACATATAA
This sequence comes from uncultured Campylobacter sp., assembly GCF_937996225.1. Lineage (GTDB taxonomy): Bacteria > Campylobacterota > Campylobacteria > Campylobacterales > Campylobacteraceae > Campylobacter_B. The sequence continues at coordinate 3,822 of NZ_CALKTC010000034.1, forward strand.
ATACGATATAAAAGATAATTTGCTGGGTGTGGAGCAAGGATATTATTACGATGAAAAAACCAAAGAGATAAAACAAGAGCAATAAAATAGAATCTATAAAATTTACCCGCCGCGCCTGCTTTAAAATTTCTTGCTTAGCGTTATTTGCCTCTTGCGCCGCGAGTGATCATCAAGGACTGCTCGTAGAAAATTAGCAGCGTTATTGAAACGCCCGTGCCTAGCGCCAGCGAGATCGAGATCGTGGCGAGGGCGTTGTCGAAAAACGAGATGAGGTGGGCGAGTTTATGCTCTGCGCCCACGGCTCTGATATAAGAAAACAGCGCCAAAACCGCCTTGTAGGCGTAGATGCCAGGTATCATCGGAAGCAGCGCAGGAAAGGCGATGATCTCTGCGGGCACCTTGAGGCGCTTGGCACAGAGCATCCCCAAAACGCCGATCAGAAACGACGCAAAAAGCGTCGCGGCGGCGATCGAAAAAATTTGGCTCTGTATCAGCAAAAACCTGCATGAATGCGCAACCGCCGCAAGCAGCGCCGAGAAAATGAGCGTCTTTTTTGGCGGCATGCACGCATACGCAAACCCCAGCCCCGCCGCAGCGGCAAAGCAAGCATCCTTAAATACCAAAAACACTATATCAAACATTTACAAGCCCCAAATTTGAGATGCTAAGCGTCAGAAAGAGCCCGATTGCGATGCAGATGATCAAAAGCCCCGTGTTTAGCCCTCTGCTGATGCCTACGAGCATATTTTCGTTTAGGATGTCAAAGACGGAGTTTATCAGCCAGACGCCCGGGATCAAAAAGAGTATGCTCGATCCCACGGCGACGTCGGGCGTGGCGCTAAGCCCGTAGCGAGCGCCTAGCGAGACGATGAAGGAGACTGCGAACGAAACTGCGATGTATTGGATTTTTAGGTTGATTTTGAGCTTGCTAAGCAGATAGCGGGCGCAAATTCCAAAAGCCGTAGCCGCAAAAACGAGCGTCATCGCGCCACCGTCACCGCCAAACAGCTCGCAGAATGCGGCGTTTGCGACGCTTAGCAAAACAAGAGTTTTGGCAAAGCTTTTCTTCTGCGAGGCTAAAATTTCGGCAAATGAGGCTCTGGCGCGCGCAAGGGGGATTTTTTCGTCGTAAATTTCCCAGCTAAGCGCGCTTAGCTCCGAGATCAGATCGAAGCTGATCTGCGCTGCAGCGCCCGTTTTGACGTAGGTGCGGCGGATAGAGTTGTCCGCAGGATCCATCACGCTGATGATGAAGTGGCGCACAAAGATCATCAGGCTAGCCTCATAGTCGTAAGCGTCCGCTATCCTGCGCACGCAGTGCTCTATACGCGCGGTGTAAGTGCCGATACTAAGCATCTTGGCGGTGTATTCGCTAAGAAAATTGGTGAGCTCTTGGATTTGCGGTCTCGCCGCTTCTGCTTCTTTTGCTATCGCTGCTCCTGCTGTCGTTATTTTTGCCGTTGCGGTAGTGTTTCGTGTTGTTTCCACGCCTGCCTCTGCCGCCTCAATATCGTTTTGCGCTGTCTCCGAGGCTGTCACGGCTTCTGTTTTTACAGCGCCCGCCGCTGTCTTCGATACCTCTTCGGCGCTCGTTGCGGCGGTAAAATTTTGATTGTTTAAATTTGGCGTCGTTTCGGAATTCGAGTTATCTAAATTTAGCGCCGAGGCGGAATTTTGCCCGTTTAAATTTAACGCTTCCACAGAGCCTTCATCGCCCAAATTTGAAGCGGCGCAATTTTGCCCTTTTAAAGAATTCTGCTCGTCTAAATTTAAATCGCAGTCCGAATTCTGCCCGCTTAAATTTAAACTTTCTGCGTCCTTGCAAGATCCGCTAAATTTAGAATTTCCCCCGCTCACGGCTTCACCTCAGGCTGATGAGATCGAGCGGGTTGATGTGGTAGTTTTGCTGCGTCACCTCAAAGGTCAGATCCGAGCCGATGCGCCCGATGATGTAGCCCTTTTTGACGTTGGAGCCGACGCGCACGGTAGGCGGGATCTGATTTAGATGCGCGTAGATCGTGTGGATGCCGCCGCTGTGCTCTAGGATCACGACCTTATCGAGCACGGCAGTTTCTTTGGCAAAGACCACTTTGCCCGGCAGCACCGCTTTAACCTGCGTGTCGCCGCTGTTTGAGCCCAGCACGATATTTTCGTTGAAAAGCTTGATGTTATACACGGGATCGTTGTAGTTGCCGAATTTTCGCTTCAAATACGCGCCGTTCAGAGGCGCTGCGGTCTTGGCTCCGCTGTATTTTTTAACGCGCGATGACTGATAGCTCGAGCCGTACTGCTTGACCTTTTGGTTGATCTTGCTTACGCGCTCATCCGCCGGCTCGCTCACTTCGGGCTCGGGCTCCTGTGGTGGCGCAGGCTCGGGTTTGCCCGCCTTTTTGGCAGCCGCTTTTGCTTTGGCATACTCTTTTTCGCGCGCCTGGCGCTCCTTTTGCTTCTGCGCCTCTAGCTTTGCTTGGCGTGCCGCTTCCTCCTTTTGCGCTTTGGCTTTTTCCTCGGCGTCGTCGATGATCTTAAGCTCCTGCAGGGTCTTAGATATGGCGTCTTGCTCGTCGTTTATCTTCTCCAGGCGCGCGATATAGTCCTCTTTGTCCTTTTTCATCTGCGCGAGCTTCTCTTTTTGGGTGGTTTGCTTGGCGTTGAGATCGGTTTTTTTCTTATCGTAGCCCGCCATGCTTGCCTGGATCGATTTGATCTTTTTGTTTTGCTCGTTGATAAAATTTTGATTATTTTCGTAGTCTTTGACTAACCCTTTCAGCTCGTCGTTCATAACGACGCCGAGCCCCTCTAAAATTTCGCTAGCCACGATAGAATCGGGCGTGGTTGTGGAATTTACGTCGGTGATGAGATCAAATGATAGCTCTTGCGAGATCACGCTTATGATCTTGCTCTCCAGATCGTTTTGCACGCTAAGAAGCGTGACGTTTTGGCTATTGAGCTTCTCAAGCTCCTGCGCTTCGGCGGCGTATTGATCCTTTAGCCCTTCGATCGTTTCGCTTAGCTGCTTGATCTCGCCTTCGCGCTTTTTAAAGCCCTCCTGCTCCTTTACGATTTGGCCTGCGATTTCGTCGATCTTTTGCGATAGCTGCATACCCTCCTTTTGCGAGCTTTTGAGTTCTTGACCCGCTTTGGCGATCTTATCTTTCGTGCTCTGCTGCTTTGCGGGCGCGGCATAAGTAAGAGCCGCGGCAAGCCCCAGCGCAAGAAGCGGCGCTAAAAAAGCCCTTTTCATGCTCGTTTATTTCCGATTTGCAGCATCACAAAACTTACCGCGATGATAGATAGTGCCAAGGCGACACCCAAAAGAATCAGCGCGTCGTAAGGTAGCACTATGGCGGTGCGCAGATCGCCGATACCCTTAAGCGTGGTCGAAAACACCTCCCAAGAAGGAAGCGCTATGTAGAAGCAGGTCACGATCAGCGTGGCGATGAAGGAGTCTATTATCGCCATTCGGTAGAGCTTGCCGCTTTTTATTAGAAACGATGCGCCGAAAAGCTCCATGATCTCGATGCGCTCTTTGTGTTCGTAAACCCAGATACGCATCTGGCGGTGAATTAACATCACGCCTAAAAGCACGATGAGAAACGCAAAGCCGTAAACGAGGCTTTTGATAAGCAGTAAAATTTTAAAAATTTCATCGTGGGTCTTTTTAAAAATTTCAACTCGCGTAAGCGAGCCGATCGATTTTAGATCCTGCTCGATCTTTGCAAGCTGTGCGGCGTCGGGGAAGCTTTCGAGCTTAACGCTATAAAATTTAGGCAAATTTTTACTAAGCTCGGCAAAGGCGTTTTGTGAAATTTTACCCTTCAGCCGCTCGGTGATGCCTGCTGTGGAAATTTCGCTAATCGAGCTGATCTTCGGCACCGCTTTTTGCGCGTCTTGCAAGCTGAGCGGAGTTTTGGAGACTAGCACGATGTTGTATTCGTTTTGGATCGAGCGCTCGTAGCTTTTGGTCAGATTGCTCATAAAAATTCCAAACTGCACGGAAAAAAGCAGCGCGACGAGCGAAAAGATCACGCCGAAATGGGTTTTAATCGATTTCATTTACTTTAGCGTCCTTAATCTCAAAATGTCGGTGCCTAAAACGCAGCGTAGCGGGCATTTTGTGCGTTACGATGACGACGCAGGCGTTCCACGACTCGCACGCCGAGCGCAGCAAATTCCAAATAATGGCGCTGGAGTAGTCGTCCAAATTTCCCGTTGGCTCGTCGCACAGCAGCAGGCGCGGATTATGCGCCATCGCGCGCGCCAAAGCCACGCGCTGCTGCTCGCCGCCGCTAAGCTCGAGCGGATACTTACCCATCTTGTGCCCGAGCTCGACGTGGCGCAGTAGCTTTTTGGCTTGGTCTTGGCAGACCTGCTGATTGTAGCCCATTATCATTAACGGAAGCATTATGTTGCGCTCGATCGTCCATTCGTTGATCAGGCGGTAGTTTTGAAAGATAATGCCGATGCGCTGGCGCAGGGTGCGCAGATCGGAGTTTGTGATGCCTTTTAGGTCGCACAGGCAGACGTTCAGCTCGCCGCCGATGATGTCGATGCCGCCGTAGAAGGACTTAAGCAGCGTGGATTTGCCGCTGCCGCTCTTGCCCGTGATGATGACGAAGTCTTTCGCGCCGATGCCGAAACTCGCGTCTTGGATGACCGCGCCCGCCTTTTCGTAGCCCAGAGTGAGGCCCGCTGCGGTGATGATGTTGTAATCGTCCGTTATCTCTGCCATTGTGAAAATATCTCCGAAATTTTTTGATGTGCCGCGTGGTTTTCGCGCGTAGGAAGCGGGCGGCGGATGAAGTAGCGCGTGCCGCTTGCATTTGCGCGGATGAAACACTGCTGCGGAAAGTCGAATGTCCCGAGCGAAAGCAGGATTAGTACATCCTGCGGCTCGGCGGTGCACGGCATGCTTTGCCATTCGTTTTGCTGCTCGGTGTAGCTTGGTTCACTTTGCCTTTTATCTTGCCGCTCGGCGCGATTTAATTTGCCTTGGTGTTCGGCTTGTAGCTCGTCATGGCTTAGCTCGCTTCGGTGACCGATTTGCGACTTGATAGAATTTGACTTATTTTGTAATTCTGCTTGCGACTCAGCAGCGCGGTTTAGCTCGTTTTTTAGTTCGGCTTGCGGCTCATTTTTGCAAGGCACGGCGCTTGTTTTTTTTAGAATTTGCGTAGCGTTCGCGCAAGCTGAAATTTTATCGCCTGCTGTCGTAGCTGAAATTTTGCCGCAGTCTGTCGAAATTTCATCCATGCTCCCGCGCTCGGTTAAATTTCCGCCGCATGTCGCGTCTAAATTTATAGCCTCGTCGTTTATAGCTTCGTCCGCGCCGCTTAAATTTACGCCGCGCTCCGCGTAAGCCCCGCCCGCATCCAAGCTTTTTTGCGCGTCAAAGTAAAAAATTTCCTCAAAATGCACGAAAAAATCCTCGCCTTTGAAGGTGAAATTTTTAAAATTTCGCGCAATTGCCGCCGCGTCAAATTTTAAAAATTCCATCTCAAACTGCTGCGGTTCGTCCACGCCCGCGGTTTTGTTCTCGTAGATCAGATCGTAGATGTCTTTGTCCATCTTGCGCCATCTATCCTCGTATTTGCTCGCTACGGCGGCGTTGCGGTTTTTAAAATGCGAAATTTCGCCCGCTTTGCGCTGCACGTAGGGCGAGAGCTTTTGCATCGCGTAGAGGAAGTACTCCTCGCTGTCGGTGCGAAGCTCGAAGCGGCCGCCGCTCCCGAGCGTGCGTGCGATCTGCGAGGCGAACTCGTCGCTTATGACGCGGCGGTGCGGCGCGTCGTCCCACGGCACGGGGAAGTGCAAAAATACGCGCTGCAAGCAGCCCGCGGGAAGCAGGCTCAGCAAAACCCGCGCGTCGGTGGCAATCAACGCAATGTTTTGCAGATCCTCGCGGATCGCTAGCTTTGCGACCTGTTCGATCGCGGGCTTGTAAATTTCAATGCCGATTAGCAGCGCGTCTTGATTTGAGCGCGCTTGATGAAGCAGGTGTCTGCCCGAGCCGAAGCCGATCTCGATGAAAATTTTATTAAATTTAGAGCTTTTTACGAGGGATAAAATTTCATTCTCGTCCAAAATCAGCGGCGTTTTTTCGGTAAGCGAGCTGTCTTTATAAGCAAATGCCTGCGAGATGATCCGCCCGCAGAAGCGCTCTTTAAAAATTTCGAGCGCTCGTTGCAGATGGCCGATCTTAGCGGGCTTGGTGATCTTTTCGCCCTTTACTATCACCTTGTCGCCGCTAGGCTTCAGGGTGATAAAAAACTCGCTATCAAAGCTTTTGGTTCGCACGAGCGTTAAATTTCTGCCGCGCGCCGTCTCTAAAAATTCGACTTCGCCGAATCTAGCCGGCAGCGGCGGCAGGCTCACGCTTTGGGTTATGAAATTCGGCAAACTTTATTCTGCCTGCGCTGCGGCAATGACTGCACTAGGCTTTGACAGCTCTCCGTTTTCGGTTTTGACGGTGATGCGGTATTCATATCCTTCGCCATAATCGATATTGTCGATATATTCAGCACTAAGTCTGCCGCGAACCTCTTTAATCGTGCTCCATGACTCGCCTCCTTTAGGGCGGCGCTCGATGAGATAGGAGCTTACGCGAAGATCCGGATGCGGGCGCCAGATGATCTTTACGCGGCCCGGAAGCCCGTAGATCGCCTGTGCAAACGGCACGGACTCTAGCATCTTCGCAGTGCTTGCGATAGCGACCGGAGAAGGAGCTGAAACGCCCTTGGCGCCGTATGTGCGCACGGTGTATTTATACGAAGTGCCCGGCTGCAGCCTCGTATCTACGTAGTGAGTGGAGTATGGATCTGCGATGGTGGCGATCTTTTTGGCTTCGCCGCCGCTTGCAGGCGCTCGGTAAACGACAAAGCCCAGTACGGCGGTATTGCTGTCGTATCTAGGCCACTCAAGCCCAATCTCATTGTCGCTCGTGATCGTCCTAATGCCCTCTACGCGCGGCAGGCTTTCGTCGCTTGCGCTAGGCGCGCTAGACATAGCGCAGCCACCCGCTAGTATCGCTAAAGTAGCGCTCAACGTTAGTCGGTAAAATTTTTTCATAAATTTCATCCTTTACCTTTTGATTTGTCGTAAAATTTAGAAATTCGCTCGGCAAGCCCGCGCATATTTTCACCTCTTTGCCGCTTCGCGGATGGATGAAATAGAGCAAATAGGCATGGAGCAAAATCCTGCTAATTTTAGCGTTTTCGCTCTTAAATCCGTATAAATGATCGCCCAAAATGTGCCGATTTATCGAGCTTAAATGCACGCGGATCTGATGCGTGCGACCCGTGAAGAGCTTTGCCGCGACGAGATTAAAGCTCTTTGGGTTTATCGGTGGCAGAATTTGGTTTTGAGCGGGATTTTTAAAATTTAAAACTTTATTCTCGGCGAGACGGGCGGTACGGGTTTGATCCGCGTTCATATCGGCGGTTAAAATTTTATCCTCGCTATCTACGAGATTGTTTGGAATTTTACCTGCGTTGCCCGTGCAGCTGCTTGGAATTTTATCTGCGTTGTCCGCGTATTTGTTTAAAATTTTATCCATACCCGCGTTCTTGCTCGCGCTCACGTCGGTAGTCGAAATTTTATCTGCGCCCGCAGTTGGGTCTGCATTTAAAATTTCGTTCCCGCGCACGCTCCCGTCGGTGGCTAAAATTTTACTCATATCTGCGTCCCTATTAGCGTTTAAAATTTTATCTCCGCCCCCATACATAGCTGAAATTTTGCCCGCGGCACCTGTTGAAATTTTGTTTGCAGCTAAAGTCGCGCTTACACCTGCGTTCGCGGCTGAAATTTTATCCGCCCCCGCGCTCTTGCCCGCAGCTGTACTATCGCTCGCGCTCGTACTTAAAATTTTATCGCACCTCTCGGCGGAGTTTTGAAGCTCGCTTAGTTCCGCTCCGCTTAAAATTTCATAAAACGCGCTCTTTGCGCTGCGTCCGCCGGGTACGATCCCCATTTTTAGACGGTTTGCAGGGTTGCGAGAGATCGGGCGCTCGATCACGCAGGGCTCTTTCAGCGGCAGGTCGATGAGTGCGAGGTATATCCGCCCCATGCTCTTATCGCCTAGCTGCGCCGAAAGCGCGGCGTGCGCGGCGTTATTTTTGGCGACGAGCAGGGCGCCGCTGGTGAGCTTATCCAGGCGGTGCACGATGCCCGCGCGAAGCTCGCCGCCGAGCGTGGAAAGCAGATAGCCACGAGATTTGAGCCAGTCCACGAGCGTGGGCTCTTTGACGCTTGCGGCGGGATGGACGGTAAGGCCCGCGGGCTTATTTACCACGAGCAGATCCTCGTCCTCGTATAAAATTTCAACGTCGAAGTTTAGCTTCTCCTCGCTCATTTGCTGCGGCACAGGAGCGGGATAGTCAATGTGCACGAGCTCGCCCGCAGCTAGCTTGTAGCCGGGCCTGCTCCGCACGACGCCGTCCACTCTTACCGCTTCGGATTTGATTAAATTTGATATTTGATTGCGCGAAATTCCAAGCTGCGAGCTTAAAAAAACGTCGAGCCTTTCGCTGCATTGTGCTATTAGATTATCCAAATTTATACCTTTTTTGGCTATTCTTACGTCAAAATTTTAATAGGATTAAGCGTTGTTTAAAATTGACAAAAAGATTTTAGCATATTTTGATTTCATTCAACCTTTTTTGATCGTGCCGATAGTGGTTTTTTCATACGTTTTAATAAGCGAGGCAAACGACGTGCTGTCCTCTAAGCAGGTCGTTTATTTCGGCGTAGGATTTGCCGTTTTTATGCTGTTTTTTCTCTTTCCGATACGCAAATTTTTATATCTGATCCCGATATTTTATTGGACCAACATCATATTGCTGCTCAGCGTCGATTTTTTCGGCGTTAGCAAGCTAGGAGCGAGACGCTGGCTGGAGATTCCTTTCGTGCATTTTACGCTGCAACCCAGCGAGGTGATGAAGCCCGCGTTTATCCTGATGCTGATGTATCTGATACACAAAAATCCGCCGCCTAAAAACGGCTATGGGCTGAAGGATTTTTTGCGCCTTAGCTTTTACATACTTCTGCCTTTTGTTCTGATCGCTAAAGAGCCCGATCTGGGCACCGCCGCGATACTTTTTTTGACCGGATTTGCTATTCTTTTCATCATCGGCGTGGATAAAAAAATTTGGCTTACGCTGATCATCGTTTTTGTGGCCAGCTCGCCGATTTTGTACGAAAACATGCACGATTATCAAAAAAAGCGCATCGCCGATTTTATCAGCGAGGAGCCCAATTATCAGGTCAAGCAAGCGATCATTGCCATAGGAAACGGCGGCATCTACGGCAAGGATAGAGACGAAGCTACGCAGACGCACTTTAAATTCTTGCCGATTGCGACGAGCGATTTTATCTTCGCTTATACGATCGAGCGCTTCGGCTTCGTGGGGGCTGCCGCGCTGATCGCGCTGTATGCGCTGCTGATACTGCATCTGCTGAGCCTGAACTACGATTTCAAAAGCGATTATCTGATACGGGTCTTTACGAGCGCGCTTGCCTCGCTCATTTTCATTTATACAGGCGTTAATATCTCGATGGTGGTAGGTTTCGCGCCCGTCGTGGGCGTGCCGCTGCCGTTTTTCAGCTACGGCGGCAGCAGCTTCATCACCTTTATGATCCTTTTTGGAATTTTACAAAATTTGCTGACGTTTAGGATGAAAGATAACTATAAGACCTATAAGATCAGGATGTAAATTTAGCCCGCGCGGATAAATTTTGAAATTCTACAAAATCGCGCGAGTTTATTTTGAGCCTCGGCGGTGAAATTTGAAGCAGCGGGCTAAATTTAAAGCTCGCTACAAAATCACGCCGATGCCGAGCGTAAAAACCACCGCGAAAAAGGCGTATGTAAAGGCAAATTCCAAAGTTTGCGAATTAAAAAATCCGTAGTACAAAACGCTCGTGAAAAATCCGCCCACGAAGGCTACGGCAAAGATCCTGATCCGTGCCGCAACTGGCTTTGCGCCGCAAAATTTGTATAGGTAAAAAACCCCGCAGAAGCTGATCGCAAACCAGATCATCGCGGGCACCGGCCCGCTTATGCCTACCATGCCGAAAAGATTGGCTAAATTTAAAAGCAGTAAAAATATCACCGCAAGCGCGATGAGCGCGGATCTGATCATCTATCGCACCTTGCGTCGGGCGCGGAATTTTCGTTCGAGCCTAGCTTGGAATTCTCGCCGCTCTGATTGAAATTTTGCTCGGAATTTTTGCTCTCGCCGCCTTCGCCCGCGCCGTCGTTTGAAATTTTAAAATTTCTGTGGGAATTTTCACCCGCGCGATGCGTAGAATTTTCATCTGCGCCGCTTGCGAAATTTTTACCAAGATCGCCACTGGAGTTTAAAATTTCATCCTCGCTTTGAGAATTTGAAATTTCATCGCCGCCTTTAAAGCTTAAAATTTCATCCGCCGCAGCGCTTTTGCTTTGCGGCTCCTGCGCCTCTTTTGCGCCGCCAAAACCCGCGTCTTTTAAATTTTCGCTCTCGTTGCCGTCTAAATTTTTAGAGCTCTCGTCCGCAGAATTTTCATAAATTTTGTTTGAAAATCTTTTGTGCCTGATCTGTAGATAAAAGACGAAGGCGACGAACGCTACCGCCGTGATCGCGATGTAGTAGCGGTTTTCAAAGAGCAGCACGCCCTCTACCAGCCCCGAAAATAGCGCCAGCAGCGAGGCGGTAAGAAACGGAAAGCGCACGAGCTCCTTTTCGCCGATCGCTAAGGCGATGAGCGCGACGCCGAATATCGTGGCGTTTAGCAGCGCGCCTAGGACTTTGATCTCGGCAAAAAGGCTCGGATTTATGCGCGAAGTGATGTAAAGCGCGAGCGCGACAGCGGCGAAAAGCAGGATCAAAAATACGATTTTTTTCATTTTGGACCTTTTAAGTTTATCTTTAAATTTTCACTTTCTTTATTTTTTTCATTCAAATTTACACTAGAATTAATATCGATTTCTTTTTTGGAAGTATTTACATCAATCGTGTAATCTCCACCATTATGAGCTATTGTTAAATTTGCATCTGACGGAAGTTTGGTTAAAATATTTTCAAAATTTTCTTTTGTAAAAGTGTCTAATTTAGATTTATCAGTTTGAATAGTCAAATTACTATCTTTATTATTTTTAACTAAACTTATATAACTATCATACAAATTTGTCGCCACTATTTTTGCTTCTTTTTCTGCTTTATCTCCAAGCGGAATTGCTGTAACTTTACCAAGCAAGTGATATGCACCAGCTGTAACAAGAGCCATAAACCAAGCAAAAGGATTATCCCAATTATCGGCTAATATTGCACTAGTTATGCCAAAAGCAACAGCGTTTCCGTATGTTTCAGTTGAACTTTGTGTTACTGTTTTTGCCAAAGCACCATTGATTTCTATAAAATAAGTTCGTATTTTATCGTCATTATCTTCTGCTTTTAGCACAATATCCAAAGCATCTTTTGTGGCACCATTTATGTCACACAAATGTGTCCTAAATTCTAGCAATTTTACTTTTTCACCAAGTGGCAAAGTTTACAATAAATCTGTTGCTTTACAGATTTTATCTATCTCGTTAAACAATTTTTGCTCTACACTCATTTTTTATCCTTTCATTGAGTTATTTAGAATTAACGCTTTCACAATTTTTAATAACAATATTTGAGAAATTTTCTATATCTGATAATTTTTGGCTAAATTTGATTTTAACTGTATCTTTTAAAGCTGATTTATCAATATATTTATTGTATCCATCTTGTAAATAACTATATAATTTTTCATTTACAGAAAGATTATTTTTATCCAAATAATACAATTTTGCTCCGCAACAATCAGTTTTATTAGTGCAATTTCGCTCATATTTTTCAAACATTGCATTAAAATAAAAATCTGTTAAATTTAGCATTGTCATTAACAAATTATCTTGAATTTGAAATATTTTTAAATCTCCGTATGGCAATCTTTGTATCATCAAATAAATTTCATTTGTCAAAATTTCTAACTTTTCATAATCTAAATTTTTAAAATTCATCGAGTTATCATCATTATATGCAAGTCCGTAAATTTCACCATACAACAAACACCATAAAATAATATCATCAATACTATTTTGCTCTAAATTTGCTTTTGTTTCTTTAAAGTGATAATCCATTTTTGAAAAAAGCGGTCGCATTAAAAAATTATCATAATTTACATATTTGTGTAGTGTCGAAATCCAAATTTTATACTTCATAGTAGTCATAAATTCTTGTGTTATTTTTGGATTTGCCGATAATTCAATGTAATCTTTTTGTAAAGTTTTATTTATTTCAAATGCCTTTGTTACGATATTTACAGCTACCAATAATACAAATGCAAATAATAAGCCTATTACAATTTTTAGAAATTTCATTTTTATACCGTTATTTTTTATTCTCAAAATTTAATCCTTAAAATTTATTTTTTGTCAAATTTAAATCCTATCAGTATCGTTGATACCGAATTTTTTAAATTCACAAATTTAAATCTAGGCTACTAAACTTAAATTTGTGAATTTACGATTCAGCTGCGCCTTTTATGCGCATAGAGCGCAAATATTGCCGCTCTGTGAACATGGCGCTAAATTTCAGAGCGCTACCGCGTCGTTGTGCGACTAGAGCGATACGCATGCTAATGGCTTAAAGCGCAATTTTAATTGCGCGGACGCGGTTTGAAAGACGGCTCGCATTAGCGTGACCAAATCGTTATTTTCTTGCGGCTTAAATGTGATTTTGTCGGTAAATTTTACCGCCAGTCGCACTCTGCTGAGCAAGTAGCGCCAAGTCCGTGCTTTAAAATTTTACGCCGAGCCGCGTTAAAATTCCGCGCCTAAGCCGTATACGTCCTTAGCTCGTGGCGCCGCAAGACGCTCCGCAAAATTTACCGCCCGTAGTAAATATTTTGCATGCGAGCGAATTTTGCACCCAAGCGCCGCGCATTTTGCTTTAAATTTAGCGCGGTGGGCTTTAAATTTTAAATTTACCGCCTTCGCGCTCTGTTTATCCGCAAGATCTGTGCCGCTCGCCAAACTATATCCGCGGAGCAAATCTCGCGCCGAAATAAAATTTCATCTAGCTCGCAAAATGCGTAGCGCGTAAAATTTCATCACTTGTTTTTCTGAAAGTACGCGTCCACGCCGTTTGCGATACCTTGGGCGATGCGATCCTGATAGGCGCTTTTGCCTAAATTTTTACCCTCCTGCGGGTGCGTGATGTAGCCCATCTCCACGAGCACTGCGGGCATCGTAGCGCCCACCAGCACCCAAAATGGCGCCTCGCGCACGCCGCCGTCTCTGCTTGAAAAGCTCTTTTTGACCGAGCTTAGCATATAGCTTTGAATATCGATGGCAAGCTTGTTTGAAGAGATTATCTTCTCGCGGTTTAAGAAATTTAGGAAGGTCTGCTTCGAGAAGGTGTTCATATCCTCCAAATCGCCCCTGTTTTCGAGCGCGGCAGCGTTTTTACTGCGTTCGCTTCTAGCCGGGCTTAAGAAAAAGGTCTCCACACCGCTCATTTTAAGTGCTGAGCTAGCGTTAGGAGCGGCATTTGCGTGGATCGAAATAAACATATCAGCATTTCTTTTAGCGGCGAAAGCGGTACGCGATCGTAGATTTATAAAAACGTCGGTGCTGCGCGTATAAAGCACCTTGTAGCCGCGCTTGGTAAGCAGCGCACCGAGCTTTTTGGATGTGGCTAGCACGACATTTTTTTCCTTTAGCCCGTTTCCGACCGCGCCAGAATCGCTGCCGCCGTGACCCGGATCGATTACGATGAGTTTGCCCTTAGTGGATTTGTAAATTTTACCGGCGGCCACGGAGACCGATTTGGCACCCCCTGATTCATCTATCGTGCTGATTTGCAGCTCGCTATCTTGCTCGCGTCCGCGCTTGCGCCCTGATTTTTGATCTTTGTTTTTTTCTGCGCGCGCGGATTTTGCGGCTTTTAAGCCTTCAGCTGTACTTAAAATCATCATATTGCCGCTAATTTCAACGTTTGCGTTGAATTCTTTCGGGTCGCTAAGTACGATGCGCACGGTCTTATCGTTGTATTGCGAGACGCGTATATCGCTAACGAAGCTATCTTTAAGCCGCGTTTTTTGTGACTTTTGCCGCGCGTTAAAATCAATCACGAAGCGAAAATTATCGCTACTTGCGATCGTAAAATCTTTATAATCGCCACGCTTTAGATCGCGGTTAAACTCAAGCACGATCTCATCCCCATCGCCACGCAGCGATTCTAGAGCGAGTTTGGCATCGAGGGCGGATTTTTTTACGCTGCTTTTGCGAAGCTCAGAATCTAATCGCTCGGTCGCAGCGCTACCTGCGGAATTCTGCGCTTGTAAGGAGTCGTCGGCTCCTGCGGAATTTTCGCTTGAGTCGCTACTATGTGCATCGTCTATTGAATTTTTTGCGTCGTCTGCGCCGCGGGGCCTAGTCGAGCGTAAAAACTCCAAATCCTCACTAGATAGCGAGCTTAGATCGGCTTCTTCTGGCGCGTGCGCCTTTTTGAGATTTTTGGAAGTGGAATTTTTTGAATTCTTAGAATTTTTAGAGGCGGAGGCTTTGGGGCTATGCGCTAAATTTGAAGCGTTTTTCTCGTCCGAGCTTTTGGAATTTTTTGCGTTTTCATCTTTGAGCTTTTTAGAATTCGTGCTGCTATCGCTTGCTTTGCCTTGTAATTTGGCTAGCGCAGATTCATAGGGCGAGGAGTCGAGCCCTAAATTTTTCGAGCTATAAACCAGCCTTTTTAGCGCTTTTATTCGGACTTCCTTCTGCGACGCGCCTTCGTAGAGCGATTTTAGCTCTTTGTGCAGCGAGCGCTTGTAATTCGGCGTCGCTACGATGAAATCCTTGTCGAATTTCGCAAAAAATGCTTCGCTGGAAGCTCCAAACGCCAATACGCAGCTAAAAGCCGCGATTAGAAAAATTTTAACTATCTTCGCCATTTACAAGTTTTTCTATCAATTCCTTCACGGATATTATTTCGTTTAATCGCCATCCGTTTGCGCCGGTAAAAAACAGACCGCTTTGCGTTTTGCCAAGATATGCGTCGCTTAAGCGGTCTGCGATACAGTATCCTACGGCATTAGCGCCTTTGCCGCGCTCGCAAGGGCTTACGCAGTTGCTGATACAGCGGATCTTAGGCGCCGTACCTGCGGCGATCATATCTTGTAAATTTGTATGAATTCCGCGCGCAGGATAGCCTACGGGCGATTTTAGAAGCTCGATGTCCTCTTTTTTGGCGTTAAGAAGCACCTGTTTAAATTCCTCTGCAGCGTCGCATTCAAAGGTGCCGATGAAGCGCGTTCCCATCTGCACGCCATCCGCACCTAGGGCTTTTACGCGATCGATGTCGGTTTTATCCCAAATTCCGCCTGCGACGAATAGCGGGAAGCTGCCCCATTGCGAGATTTCTGCTTTTACTTGCGGGATTAGATTATCCAGCGCAAACCCCGGATCGCCGCACTGCTCGTAGGTAAAGCCCTGATGTCCGCCGCTAAGAGGACCCTCCAGCACTACGGCGTCCGGGATGCGATCATAGCGCTGTTTCCAGCGCTTGGCGATGATCTTAAGAGCCTTGGCGGAAGAGACGATGGGTACGAGCGCGACGTTCGGAAAATCTGCCGTAAATTCCGGCAGATTGGTAGGAAGTCCCGCGCCGCTAATGATAACGTCGATACCTGCCTCGCACGAATCCCTTACGATGCGCTCGTAGTCGTTCGCTGCGCACATTACGTTCATCCCCAAAGGCGCATTGCCGCAAATTTTACGGGCGTTTCGCACTATCGCAAAAAGCGCCTCTTTGCTATAAAAATTCTCGCTTTGATATGGTCTGCCATCGAGCGATTTTTTGGCAAATTTAAGATTTTCGTAGTAGCCGGTGCCGACCGAGCTAATGACGCCTAGACAGCCGTTTAGGCTGACATTGCCGGCGAGATTGTCCCAACTGATGCCAAGTCCCATCCCGCCTTGAATTATCGGGTGCGCAATCTCGTGTTTGCCTATTTTTATACTCATTAATCCACCTTTAATTTGGCGAATTTTTTCTTCCCTACTTGGAGTGTATATTCGCCCGAGCTAAGCTGAAGCTGCTCATCTAAAATTTTATTTTGATCGATACTGACGGCGTTTGATTTTATCAGCCTGCGCGCATCCGAGCTAGAGACGGCAAGCTTGCAGCTAATTAGCGCTTTTACGATCCATGCAGGCGAGCTTACGTGATATTCCTTGATCTCGCTAGGGAGCTCGCCAGCACCGTGGACGCGGTCAAATTCCTGCTTAGCTTCAAAGGCGGTATTTTCGTCATAAAATTGCGTTACAATCTCGGAGGCAAGCTCCTCTTTAACCGCCTTAGGATGGATCGAGCCATCCGCCACAAAGCCTTTTATGAGCTCGATATCTTCGCTGCTTTTTTGGCTTAGTAGATTATACCAATCCCACATTAACGCATCGCTGATACTCATCACCTTGCCGTACATATCATGCGGCGTATCGGTTACGCCGATGTAGTTGCCTAAGCTCTTGCTCATCTTATTCGTGCCGTCGGTACCTACCAAAAGCGGCATCATCACGACGCTTTGTTCCTTGCCGACATCATAAATTCTTTGCAGCTGGCGACCCATTAAAAGATTAAATTTCTGATCGGTACCGCCAAATTCTATATCGCATTTCATGCAAACGCTGTCGTATCCCTGCAGTAGCGGATACATAAACTCGCTGATGCTGATCGGCTGCTCGGCCTTGTAGCGCTTCTCAAAGTCGTCGCGCTCGAGCATCCTGGCAACATTAAAAGTGCTTGATAGCTCGATCATACCGCTAGCACCCAGGCGGTTGGTCCATTCGGAATTAAACATTACCTTAGTTTTGGCGGGATTTAGAATTTTAAAAACCTGCTGCTCGTAAGTTTTGGCGTTTTGAAGCACGACTTCGCGCGCTAGCTTTTTGCGAGTCTCGCTCTTGCCCGTAGGATCGCCGATTTGAGCGGTAAAATCGCCGATTAGAAACTGCACGATCGCGCCGTGGTTTTGCAAAAATGCAAGTTTATTTAGCACGACGGCGTGTCCTAGGTGTAGATCCGCAGCAGTGGGGTCCATGCCGATTTTGACGTAAAAGACCTCGCCGCTGTCGTAGTAGCGCCTAATCAGTGCCTCTATTTGCTCTTCGCCGATGATCTCCGCGACGCCGCGCTTGAAATTTTCCATAATGCCTTGAATGTCAGCCATTTGCTCTCCCTTATTAGTTTTTATATACGTCCGTAAGCGATACGAAATCCACGATTTTAAAGCGGTTTTTGAGTTTATCTTTAATCTCCGTGGAGTCTAAATTTTCGTTTAGCTCGATGATGATCTCAAAATAATCCGACGTTGTTTCGCTATTTTCATTGAGGCTTATCGACACCAGATCGACCTCAAGCTTGACTAAATAGTTCAAAAACGTCGCTAGCGAGCCGCGCTTGTTTTCTAAATTTAATATGATCTTGTAGCGGTGCGGCGCATTACGCGTCCATTTTACGAAGATCATCTCATCGGTTTTGATTAGCTCGCTTGCGCGTTCGCACAGTTTATGATGCACCGTCACGCCGTGTCCGTTGCGAAAGCCGATGATGTCGTCGCCACGCTTTGGGTTGCAGCAGTAATCAAACTCAACCTCGTCGATTTTAAAATTTGAATACACCACAATGTTGTCAAATTTCTGCTTCTCGATCTCATACTTGCTGCGAAATTTCATATTGAAAAATTTCTCTTTGAGCGGGTATTTTTTCAGCGCATTTACGACGTCTTTTAAAAATACCGAGTCGTAGGCAGCTTTGCCGATCTTTTTGTTTAAATTTTCTTTTTCAAGCCAGCTTAGAATGCTCTCCTTGCTCGTCGTAAAGATCGCGCATAGAATTTTAATCGCTACTTCGAAATTTATATCTCTGATCTTTTGCTTGCAAAACGCCTTTATCGTCGCGCGCGCCTTGCCCGTTTTGACCGAGCTTAGCCAGCTGCAGCGGTAGTGTGGCTCGCTTCCGGTAATGATATGAACGATATCTCCGTTTTTTAGCTCCGTTAATAGCGGCACCTTGACGCGGTTTATAAAGGCCTCGGTTGCTTTTAAGCCCACTTGAGAGTGTATCTCGTAGGCGTAATCAAGCGCCGTAGCGCCGCGCGGCAATGTAAAAATTCCGCCCTTGGGCGAATACACGGCGATATCCTCGACGTAGAGGCTGTCTTTAGCATATTCGTAAAGATCCTCGGCGTTGGCGTCGTCCTCTTCCTGCATGCCGATGTCGTTTAGCCAATCAAGCTTCGGATTGATTGAGCCGCTATATTTATATTTCCAGTGAGCGGCGACGCCGAATTCCGCGGTGTTGTGCATATCGAAGGTACGGATCTGCACCTCTACGATCATACTTTCGTTAAAGACTGTTGTGTGGATCGTCTGATATCCGTTTTGCTTAGGAAGCGCGATATAATCCTTAAAGCGCGATATGAGCGGATTAAATTTAGTATGGATGATGCCAAGAGCCAAGTAGCAATCCATCGGCTTTTGCACAATGATGCGTATAGCTAAAAGATCGAGCACCTCCTCGATCGAAATTCCTTTGCGCTGCATTTTTAAAAAGATCGAGTAGTAGTGCTTCATCCGCTTTTGGATCTCAAAGCTGCCCTCGCTAAAGCCGTTTGAAAGCATATACTCCTTGATCTTTTCGCTAAATTTGCTCAAGCTCATCTGAAGCTGCTGCTTATGCTCCTCGACGTAATCGGCGATCGCCGAGTACTCTTTAGGCATGACGTATTTGAAGCTAAGATCTTCAAGCACGTTTTTGATCGATGAAATTCCAAGCCTGTGCGCGATCGGCGCATAAACTAAAAGCGTCTCCTCGCCGATGCGTTTTTGTTTATCGGGGCGAAGTGCGTCTAGGGTTAGCATATTGTGCAGCCTATCGCAGAGCTTTACGACTAGGACGCGCTGATCGTTAATGGAGATCATCAGCATCCTACGGAAGGTAAGCGCGGTAGTGCGTAGCTTGGCGTTACTATCGCTGGATGGGGCTAATTTATCCTCTCTGATGTTTACGATTTTAGTAAGCCCCTCTACGATTTTGGCTACTTCGTCGCCGAATCTTTGTCTAACCTGCTCGATGCTGTAATCTGTATCCTCTACTACGTCGTGTAGTAGCGCAGATATCACCATTGCGTCGTCTCCGCCCATAAAAGATACGAAGCAAGCTACCAAAATCGGATGGATCGCATACGGCTCGCCACTTTTGCGAAACTGCCCGTCATGCTGCGCGATGCATAAATTTATAGCATCCACCAGTAACGGAGTGGGCTCTTTTAGATTATAAAGCAGCTGCTTGGCGCTTTGAATGTCTTTGGTATCGACGACATCGTCGATGAGACTTTCTAAAAAGTTATCATTAATCCTTGTCAACGATTCCATCTAATGCGATCTTACCTTCGGCTAGTTCCAAGATTGCTATATCGGCAAATTTCATCCTGCGAGTATCTACGTTATCTATTAACGGTGGTTCGCCTGCAGCTAGCTGCTCGGCGCGTTTGCTTATCATCAAAGATAGCTTATATCGGTCTCCGCCCGTTACTTTTAAAGCCTTGGCTACAATTTGTTCGGTTCTCATCAATTCTCCTTAAATTTAAAATTTCAGTTTTTTACGATCGAGCAGGAGCTTAGATCTCCGCCATCGACGATTTTGTATAAATTTCCGCTTTTAAACATATTGCATACGATGATCGGAAGCGCATTATCCTTAGCAAGCGCGATAGCTGTATCGTCCATCACCCTGATGTTATCGTGCAGGGCTTGGTCGTAAGTGACTTTGGAAAGCAATTTGGCGTCTTTAAATTTTTGCGGATCCTTGTCGTAGATTCCCATCACTTTAGTGGCTTTTATGATAGCGTCGGCTCCGATCTCGATCGCGCGGAGCGTACCTGCGGTATCGGTCGTGAAGAACGGATTTCCGGTGCCTGCGGCAAATATCACGACGCGCCCTTTTTCGAGGTGCCTTTTTGCGCGGCCGATGATGAAGGTCTCGCAGATCGCTTCCATCTTTATCGCGCTTTGCACGCGTACATCCATGCCTGCGTATTCTAGCGCTTCTCTCATCGCGATTGCGTTGATGACGGTGGCTAGCATGCCCATATGATCGCCGCTGGTGCGCTTGATGATACCGCTAGCCGCGGCGCTTACGCCTCTGATGATGTTGCCGCCGCCGATTACGATGCCCACTTCGATGCCGCCCTCTACGAGCTGCTTGATCTCTTTAGCGATAAATTTTAAAATTTCGCTGTCGATCCCAAAGCCGTTCTCTCCCGCTAGCGCTTCACCCGAAAATTTTACGAGTATGCGATTGTATTTAGCCATAAATTTAGCTCCTAATAAAATTTTAAAATATTACCCAAAAGTCGTTTAAAAATAACTTTTTAGGCTATTTTAGATGATCTTTAAGGCGGTTTATCCAGATCTTTTTCGGAGCGATTATCTCGCTAGCGCTGCCGTTTACGGCGTGATAGATCAATGTACCGTGCAAGCTCGCGTAGTAGCGGATTATGAGGCGCTGCAAATAGGGTTCGTAGCTCGGCACGAACCAGCCGTTATTGCTGATCGCTACGACGTATTTGGGCGAGCCTTCGTAAAGCTCTGCGCGCGTAGCCTCGTAGCAAACGGCGCTTCTTATGCTTCGCCCGCCAAGCTCGTAGTCGCTAAAGCCGCTAGCTGTGGAAAAATCGGTCGCGCCGCCTAGCAGCACGCGGTTGATGAAATTTCGCGCAAATTCCGGCAGCGGCACCATTTCGCCAAACGGTACCAAAATGTGCTTATCAAAGCGCTTCATTTCCCCGTTTGCAAAAAGATAGGCGCTGTTGTAAAATTTCCCGTTCTCATACGCTTCCGCGCCCGCTACAATCGTAATTGCGCGCGATTTTTCCTTTAGAGCTTCAACTAGTACGTTTTCTAAATTTAGCGGCATCGCAAAGGCGCTCTCGGGCAAAATTATCGCATCCTGCCCCGCTGCGATCGCATCATCGATGCGGGCTAAATTTGCCAACGCGGCGGATAAAATTTTATCCTTCGCCCAGATGTCATGCTGCGAAATATCGGTATTTGCAAGTAAAATTTTAATCGGTAGCGGTTCGGGCTCTTTTTGGCTGAATTGCAGCGCGCAGATCAAAAATACCGCAAAGATCGCGGCGTTAAGCTTAGCCCGGGCGCCGCGCCCACGTAGATACAAAACCGCGCAAAGTCCCGCTAAAATCAGAGCCAGCGCGCTAAGATCGGCTCTAAAAATTCCATGGCTTAGCAGTAGTTCAAAATTTAGCCAATCAAAGCCGAAAGGATGGATAAATTTTAGAGTCAAAAGGCACACGGCGCGCAAAACTGGCGCGTCAAATATTGCAAAGATGCGGAAAATAAAGGCATAAACGAGGCAAATTCCAAGAATTTCAATCGGGATCAAAAACGCAAGATCGAAATAGATCAGGCTGAAACTGATCCAGTGCATCCACAGCGCGCCGATAAAAAATCCGCACCAAAACCACTCCGCCTTGCTTGCTTTTAGCAGATAAAAAAGTGCCGCTATCGCAATTAGAGGCGAGAAAAATTCCGCCGCCAAGGCGATTAAGCCGTCAAATTTAGAGCTTAAAATTTCTACGAAAATAAAATTTGAAAGCGCAAGGGCAAGAACAAAGCCTTTATTTATGTAACTTAATGTAAAATAGCTACTTTTTAAATTTCTAATGAAGGAAACACATGGAACAAGGAAATTTCTTTGCATCAATCCTGCCTATCGTCGTAATCTTTGCGATTATGTATTTTTTGATTATCAGACCGCAGCAAAAGCAGGCCAAGGATCATAAAGCGATGGTCGATGCGCTCGGCAAAGGCGATAAGATCATAACTAGCGGTGGCATAAAATGCACGGTCGTGAAAACAAACAATGATTTTATCACAGTTAAGCTTAACGATGAGGTCATGGTTGAGCTAGATAAACAATTCGTGGCAAGAAAATTAGATGAGCAGTAAAATTTCATACCGCCTGCTGATCTTTTTGGCTGCGGTTATTTTTTCGGCGATTTTTGCCGCGCCTTCGATCTTTCAGACCGAAAAGGGAAGCAAGATAAACTTGGGTTTGGATCTTCAAGGCGGCTTGCATATGCTGCTTGAGGTTCAAAGCGACGAAGCGGTCGTTTCAAAGATCAAATCGATCGCCGCGAGCGTCAATTACGCCGCCAAACGCGATGATCTGCTGATGGACGGGCTAAAATTGGAAGGCGATTCGTTCGAGTTTGAAATTTTAGACGCAGATGAGGCTTCTAAATTTGATGCGATTTTGCATAGCGCCGCAAGCGGATTAGACATTCAAAAATCTGGCGAAAAATACCGCGTCACGCTAACGCCTGAGGAGGTCGAAGCGACTAAAAAATACGCGATCGAACAGGCCGTCGAGACTATCCGAAACCGCTTGGATCAATTCGGACTTGCGGAGCCAACGGTAGCAAAGCAGGGCGAGAGTTATATTTTGGTTGAGCTTCCGGGCGTCAAAAGTGCAGCGGATGAGCAACGCGCCAAAGATCTGATCGCCAAAGCAGCTCACTTGCAGCTTATGGCGGTGGACGATGTGCGCCAAGACCGCGCGCAGACTATCAGCGCAGCGGATGCCAGAGCTTACGGAGACGTGATCTACCCGGACGTTAAAAATCCGAATTACAAGTATCTCATAAACGAAATTCCGGTGCTAGACGGCGCGATGTTAGTTGATGCGAAGGTAGCTTTCGATCAGCACACCAATCAGCCCGTTATAAATTTTACGCTGAACTCCCAAGGCGCTCAAATTTTCGGCGATTTTACCGGTAAAAATGTCGGCAAACGTCTAGCTATCGTGCTTGACGGTAAGGTTTATTCCGCGCCGCGCATAAACGAGCGTATCGGCGGCGGCAGCGGTCAGATCAGCGGCGGATTTAGCGTCGAGGAGGCGCATGACGTAGCGATCGCGCTTAGAAGCGGCGCGCTTTTGGCTCCGGTCAAAGTCTCAGAAACGCGCAGCATCGGTCCTAGCCTCGGACAGGATAGTATCGATAAAAGTATGGCAGCGCTTAGCCTTGCGGCAGTTGCGATTTTAATCTTTATGATTTTATACTATGGCGTAGCGGGGCTTTTTGCCGACATCGCGCTTGTAGTCAATATTTTATTTCTGATCGCTTGTATGGCGCTTTTTGGTGCAACGTTAACGCTTCCTGGAATGGCTGGAATCGTACTAACTATCGGAATGGCGGTAGATGCGAACGTCATCATTAATGAACGCGTTAGAGAGGTGCTAAGGACGGGAGTTTCGATCCGCCAAAGTATAAATAAAGGCTATGAAAATGCGATGAGCGCGATCGTGGATTCAAATATCACTACGCTAATTACTTCTGCTGCGCTTTATGCTTACGGCACGGGTCCAGTGAAGGGCTTTGCCGTCACGATGAGCATCGGTATCGTAGCGTCGATGATAACGGCTATTTTAGGCACTCACGGAATGTTTGAGTTAGTAATGGATAAGATGGAAAAGAGCAAAAATACCGCGCTTTGGCTCGGTTATAAAGTAAGAGGAGGCGCAAATGCAAGTGTTCGATAAGGGCAAAATTTATGATTTTATGAAATTTAGATATTTTACCTTTGCGCTTTCTGCTGTTTTGATAATAGGCTCTATTGCGCTGTTTTTCATTAAGGGCATTAATTACGGCATCGATTTTAGCGGCGGTACGCTCATTCAGGTTAAATACGACTCCAAAGCACCGCTTGATGAGATCAGAAAGCGCTTCGAAGCGGCAAATTTAGGCAATATCAACGTTACGGAATTCGGTAGCGATCAAGAGGTCACGATTAGATATTCAGGTGCTGCGAGCGAACTGGGTGATAATCCCGCTTTAGCGGCGCAAAAAATTTTGCAAGGCAGCGGAAACTTCGACATTCGCAAGGTCGATATCGTAGGTCCTAAAGTCGGCGAAGAGCTTCGCACAAACGGAATTTTAGCGGTATGTGTGTCGTTTGCGCTCATTTTGGTTTATATCACCCTGCGGTTTGAGTGGAGATTTGCGATTGCAGCCGTACTATCGGATCTGCACGACGTCGTAGTTGCCGTAGGTGCGATGATTTTAGCTGGCGTGGATTTCAACCTTGAAATTCTAGCCGCACTGCTAACTATAATGGGCTACTCGCTTAACGATACTATCGTTGTTTTCGATAGAATTCGAGAGGGTGTAAAAGATAGTAAATCGATTAAGCTTGAAGAGGTTATAAACGAATCGATCTCTCATACGCTATCGCGCACGTTGCTTACTTCGCTTACGACTCTCATCGTCATCGTGATTTTATTCGTCTGGGGCGGCGAGATGATCCACGGCTTTAGCTTCGTGATGCTAATAGGCGTCATAGCAGGAACATTCAGCTCCGTATTTGTAGCTGCTCCGATGCTGATTTTGTTTAAATTTAATGTCGAGAAATACCGCGCATTTTTGGCTGAAAAACAGCGCCGTATCAAAGAGAAAGAAAAGAATCGCGCCATGTATGAAAAAGGCACGGTGTAAGGATGAAAGATGAACTGGGGAAGGGTAATTTACATATTTTTTGCGCTGATGAGTATGACTACGATAGGCGGGTTTTTGTATGAGAAGAATGAAATTTTACTTTTCATAGCAACCAGCGTGAATGCAGTCTCGACGCTTTTGAAGGTAGGCGTGCGAAATATGCTAGCAGCCGAGCTTTTTGCAAGCTCGCTCGTAGCGGATCTGCATCTCATACCGGCGTTCGTTTTGATTGTAGTAGCGCCGGGAGATTTGTCGATCGTGACCTCGCTTGCGATCGGCGCGCTACTTGCAAACTTTTTCTCGCTAATTTTAATAGCGATTGAGTCGGCAAAAACTAAAGACGAATTCTAGGAGCGCAAAATGCCTTACGATAGTAAAAGTATTGAGCTTAAATGGCAGAAAATTTGGGATGAAGAGGGAGTTTTCGAGCCTAAGGACGATTATAGCCTGCCTAAAAAATATATCCTTTCGATGTTTCCCTACCCAAGCGGCCGCATTCACATGGGGCATGTGCGAAACTACAGCATCGGCGACGCGCTGAGTCGCTATTATAGGCTGCGCGGATACAACGTGCTTCAGCCGATCGGCTTTGACAGCTTCGGTATGCCTGCGGAAAATGCGGCGATCAAACACGGCATTCACCCTAAAACTTGGACCTACGAAAATATCGATTATATGAAAAAGGAGCTGCACCGCCTTGGCTTTAGCTTTTCGGCTCGCCGTATGCTCGCTACCTCCGATCCGCTTTATACGCGCTGGGAGCAGGAATTTTTCATCAAACTTTTTGAAAAAGGGCTTATCTATAGAAAAAGCGCCGTGGTAAATTGGTGCGAACACGATCAGACGGTGCTTGCTAACGAGCAGGTCGAGGAGGGCAGGTGCTGGCGCTGCGGCAACGAGGTCGTGCAAAAGCAGATGCCTGGATATTATCTAAAAATCACCGCTTACGCGCAGGAGCTTTTGGATTGCCTAAAGCAGCTTGAGGGCAAGTGGCCCGCTCAGGTGCTTACGATGCAGGAAAACTGGATCGGGCGCAGCGAGGGTTTAGAATTTAGCTTTAAATTTGACGAGCAAAGCAGCGCCAAACTTGGCGGCATCGAGGGCTTTAAGGTCTTTACGACGCGCCCCGATACGATTTACGGTATGAGCTACGCGGCGCTTGCGCCGGAACACGAGGTCGTAAAGAGACTTTTTGATAATAATTTACTTGACGCCAAAGCTGCGGCGAAGGTGAGAGAAATTTTAAATCAAAGCCCGCGTGAGCGTCAAGCAAGCGATAAAGACGGCGTGAGCCTCGGGATCAGCGTGCTTCATCCGCTAAGCGGCAAAAAAATCCCCGTTTGGATCGCAAATTTCGTCCTAGCAGAATACGGCGGTGGTGCGGTTATGGCTGTGCCTGCGCACGATGAGAGGGACTTCGAGTTTGCAAAGAAATTTAACCTGCCGATCGTTCAAAGCATCGCTCCAAAAAGCGGTGATTACGACGCTAGCAAAGCCTACGTAGAGAGCGGAGTTTTGGTAAATTCCGAAGAGTTTAGCGGCATGGATAGCGAGAAGGCAAAAAGCGCCGTCATCTCAAAATTTGAGGAGTTAAAGCTCGGACGCCGCGTGGTAAATTTTAAATTGCGCGATTGGGGAGTGAGCCGCCAGCGCTACTGGGGCGCGCCGATCCCGATGATCCACTGCCCAAAATGCGGGCTAGTAAGCGAGGAAATTTCAAATCTGCCCGTAGAGCTTCCGCAGGACGTCAAGATCACCGGCAAGGGTAATCCGCTCGACGCGCATCCTAGCTGGAAGTTTTGCAAATGCCCTAAATGCGGCGGCGACGGGGTGCGCGAGACCGACACGCTCGATACATTTTTTGAAAGCTCATGGTATTTCGCGCGCTACGCAAGCGACGAACGGACGTGGCAGCAGCGGGCGTTTGACGAGAAAAGCGTGAATTACTGGATGAACGTCGATCAATATATCGGCGGCATCGAGCATGCGATTTTGCACCTTTTGTATGCGAGATTTTTCCAAAAGGCTCTTCGCGACATAGGCTATCTGCGCGATAGCGAGCCGTTTGAGCGGCTGCTAACTCAGGGTATGGTGCTAAAAGACGGCGCGAAGATGAGCAAAAGCAAGGGCAACACCGTCGATCCCGACGACATTATCGAGACCTACGGCGCCGATACGGCGAGACTTTTTATACTTTTTGCCGCACCGCCTCAAAAGGAGCTTGAGTGGAACGACAGCGCGGTAGAGGGTGCATATAAATTTCTTAGCCGCCTATACGATCGCGCCGAAAACGCCTACGCTACTGATAAAATTCCGCAGATCGATCACGCCGCTTTAAATAAAGAGGAAAAATATGCCCGCCTCAAAGTTTACGAGGCGCTTAAGAAATCACAGCAGGTTTATGAGAGCAGCTTTGCTTTTAATACTCTAATCGCCGCGTGTATGGAGGCGCTAAACGCCCTAAACGCGCAGAGCAACAAAGACGTATTCACCGAGGGTTACTTTGTGATTTTAAACCTGCTCGAGCCTATCGTGCCGCACATCTGCGCCGAGCTTAGCGAGCGGCTGTTTAAAAGACGGAATTTCGGCGAGCTGAGAGTTTGCGAAGAGGTATTCGAAAGCGATACTATCAAGCTTGCCGTCACGATTAACGGCAAAAAGCGCGCCGAGTTTGAGGCGAGCGCTGGCCTAAGCGAGGGCGAAATTTTAAGCCTTGCGAAACAAAACTGCGCCAAATGGCTAGAAGGCAAGAGCATCGTAAAAGAAATTTATGTCAAAAACAAGCTTGTAAATTTGGTGATAAAGTAGGCGAAGATGAGAAAAGCTTTAACCGTTTTTTGTTTGATTTTTTTAATCGGCTGCGGCTACAAGCCCGTTTCAAGGATCGCGAAAGAGACTATGAGTGGAAGCGTATTTGTGGATGTGATGATGAGCAAAACTGATCCGCAAAACACCGTCGCGATCAAAGATGCAATCAGGCAGGGTATAGTTCAGCGCCTAGGGATGAGCCTTTCGGATAAAAACTCGGCGCAGACGATTGTAGTAGCGAGCATAAAAAGCCTAAGCTTTAGCGAGCTTTCATACGATCAGTTCGGCTACATCACTAGCTACCGCGCAAATCTCATCGTAAATTTTAGCACTAAGCTTAAAAACGGCGAGGTTTTCAGCAAGGATTGCGTGGGCGATTACGATTTTAAAGTTAGCCGCCTAGTCAAAAATAGCTACGATACGAGCTCGATCATTAGCGATAAGGACCGCTACAAGGCGATCGAAAATGCCTCCGCGCAGGCGTTTGACGAGTTTATTTCGACGCTTGCGATTAGGGGATTTAGACTTGAGCGGGCGCAGCATTAAAGAATTTTTGCAAAATCGCCCGATTTATTACAAAAAAATCGACTACGAGCGCTTTCCGCGGGCATATGCCGCCATTAAAGATAAAATTCCGCTCAAAAACGTCATTCAGATCATCGGCACCAATGGCAAGGGCAGCACCGGGCGATTTTTGGCTAACGCGATCGCTGCAGCGGGCTTTAACGTCGGGCACTACACCAGCCCGCACGTTTTTAGGCTCAACGAGCGCATCTATCTAGGCGGACGCATCGCGCAAATCCCAGTTTTTGCGTTAAATTCCGGCACTTCAAATTTTAAAAACGAGCGAAATTCCGCTTCGGCGTCAAATTTTACAGAAAAACAAAATTCCGCAAAGATGCAAAATTTTGCGAACAGAGAAAATTCCGCCTCACAAATTTATATTTCTAATTTGCAAAATTCCGCCATGCAGAATTCGCATGGTGAGCGGAATTCTGCCCTGCAAAGCTTCGTTTCTACCACACGAAATTTTTGTAGCGAGCGTAATTCTGTCGCACGAAATTCGATCGATACGCAAAATTCTGCTTCTACACAAAATTTATGGAATTCGCAAGATCTCAAATCGTCGTCTGAGCAAAATTTAAAATTCTCGCCGAAGCAGAATTTTAAATCTCCGCTAAGATCAAATTTTAAATCCGCTCAAAGCTCGCTTCCCATTTCGCTAGGGCGCGATGCTACGGATGAGGAGCTTGATTTCGCGCATGAGTTTTTGCAAGAGAGCTTGCCCGCGGAGTTTAAAGATAGCCTGTCGTATTTCGAGTATCTCACGCTGGCGGCGGCAGTGCTTTTTAGGGATTGCGATTACTGCGTGATCGAGGCTGGAATGGGCGGCGAGTTTGACGCTACGTCGAGCTTCGGGCGCACGCTGTCGCTTTTTACACCGATCGGCACCGATCATTTGGGCATGCTAGGACAAAATCTAGAGCAGATCGCCCACACCAAGCTCATTACGATGGATAAGGAAGCGATTTTAAGCGATGAGATGAGCGAGGTTCCGCTTCGTATCGCGCAGCAGATCGCAAAGCAAAAAGGAACTCATTTGAGGTTTGCAGCAGAGCTTTTAAGCAAGAGCGAGCAAGCGCAGATTGCGGAGTTTTGCGCACGCAACAATCTGCCTAAATTTCAAATTTCAAATTTAGCTCTAGCGCTTGCCGCGATGAAATTTTTAAATTTGAAATTTGAAATTTCACAGCTGCCGCCTCTAAATTTACGCGGCAGGATGGAAGTTTTGGCGCCGAATTTGCGCGTGGATGTTGGACACAACGAGCTTGCGGCGCAGCAAGTCGCCCGTGAAATTACCGAAATCTACAGGGGCAGAAAGATCGTGCTGATTTACAACGCCTTTGCCGATAAGGACGTAGCTGCTGTGCTGCGGACTTTAGCGCCCGTGGTAGAGCGCGTGGAGATCTTTAACTACGAGGTTGCGGATCGCGAAATGGCGGCAGAGGCGATAACTCGCGCGCTTGACGCGCTTAAAATTCCGCATTCGTCGTTTCGCGACGAGCTTAGAGCGGACGAGGAGTATTTGGTTTTTGGCTCGTTTCATTTGGTAGAAAATTTCATTTTATGGCTTGAGGCGCGCCGTGGCTAAAACTAAACTTACCCTAAGCGATCACTTTGGCACCAAGACGCTGTATTTTGGCGAGAATTTTAGATTTCAACTTAAAATTTTATCTGCGTTTTTCGTAATTTTTCTGCTTGTTTTGTTTTTTGCGATATTTAAACTCGCGAGCGACCGTTCAAATTTAAAAGAGCTAAACAAAACCCTATACGCCGAAAATCTCGCGCTAAAAGAGCAAAATATCGCGCTTGAGGGCAAAAATGAGGAGGTGCTTGCCAAGCTGGACGGACGCGAAGACGATGGAGGCGGGCTGGATAGTGATATCCAGGTAATGCTTGCGATGAATGAGATGAAAAAGGAGCGTAAAAAGGGCTCCGGCGCGCATATCGCAGCTAGCGAAAAAACGGCGAGCGCGATTCTTAGCGCTGTGCCTAATGGACTTCCGATGCAGTATCGCGGCGTAACTAGCCCTTTTGGGATGCGCACTCATCCGATCAGCGGCGTTATGAGGATGCACCACGGCATCGACTTGCGAGCAAGCGAGGGTACTCCGGTGTTTGCGACGGCAGAGGGCTTTGTGCAGTTTGCAGGCGGCAGTGGCAGCGGATATGGAATTTTAGTGATTCTATCGCACAATTACGGTTTTGAGACCCGCTACGGCCACCTTAGCTCTGCGGTCGTAACGCCCGGTTCTTGGGTTAAAAAAGGCGATCTTATCGGCTATAGCGGTAACACCGGCTACAGCACCGGCCCGCACCTGCATTACGAAGTTAGGTTTTTGGCTCAAAGCGTCGATCCTGCAAATTTTATGAGCTGGAACGCGCAAAATTTCAAAAATATCTCGACCTTGGAGCCTAACGTATCGTGGCAGGAGATCGCAAACGTCGTGCAGCACCAGATCGAAAGGTTTAAATAATGCAAGCCGAGGTTTACGAATACTTTTTGCAAAACCAAAAAGAACTTTTGATCTGCGAGGATGAAAAGGAAGCCGCGGCGTGCGAACAGGTGCTAAAATTTATGGGCTACGCGACCTTTTGCCTGCCAGATTTTAGAGCGAGCTTTGGCGAGGATCTGCGTAGCTACATGGGTGAGCTAGCAGGTATCAGCACCGCTCTTAGCGCGTTTTACAAAGCAAGCGGCAAAAAAATTTTAATCTCGCCCGTCCGCACGATCCTAAATAAACTCCCCGCCGCAAGCCATCTGCGCCCGCTAAATTTAAAATTTGGCGAAGAGTTAAACTTAAGCGAGCTGAAAGAGGAAATTTTGCGCCTAGGATACGACGTGTGCGACATCGTCGAAAGCATGGGCGAGGTTAGCTTCCGTGGCGAGATCATCGATATTTTTTCGGTAGGCAGCGAAAGCGCGGTTAGAATTCTACTCGACGGCGAGACGGTCGAGAGCATCAGGCGATTTGACGTCGCTACGCAAAAAAGCGAAAAAGATGAACTTGCGCAAGCAGAGATAGCGCCGTTTTTGGCAAATTTAAGCGAGGACGAGTTTGAGAGCGTGAGCGAAAAGATATCGCGCGCGGATAGCGACGCGTTAGCGCGCGATCTGGGCTCGCTCGGGTTTTGGTTCATCGAGGGCTTCGTAGATTACACAGAGGCGTTTGATTGCGTCTTGCTGCACGAGATCAAAAAGGATGAAATTTTTTCCGAGCGCAATTTGGATTTTTTAGACGCGATCGAGGTGCTGCCCGCGGCGCGTAAATTTAAAGACCTTGCCGTGACGCCGTCGCAGGAATTTTTTGAATTCCACCGCAGCGAGGCTATCACGCTGATTGCGCGAAACGACGCGCTGCTCGCGCCGTTTGATCTTGGCGGATTTAGCAATATCGAAATTTTACGCGAGGATTTCGTCGTAAATTTAATAAGCGCCGAGCGGATCATCCTTTCGCTAAACAAAGCGGCGCCTAAAAAGCGCGTAAGAAGATCGAGCCTAGCTCTGGATGAGCTAAACGTGGGCGATTTTGTCGTGCACGAAGATCACGGTATCGCTAAATTTAACGGGCTTGAGCTCATCGAGGTGATGGGACGCAGCAAGGAGTTCGTGTCCCTACTCTACGAGGGCGGCGACAAGCTGCTGCTGCCGGTAGAGTATCTAAATAAGATCGATCGTTACGTCGCAAGCGGCGGCGCGGTGAGCTTGGATCATCTGGGCAGGGCGAGCTTTTCAAAAATTAAAGAGCGAGTGCGCGAAAAGCTCTTTGCGATCGCTTCAAAGATCATCGCGCTGGCGGCAAAGCGCGAGCTGGTGCGAGGGCTCGTCATCAAAAACGAAAGCGCGGATTATGCGAAATTTCTAAGCGCAAGCGGCTTTAGCTATACGAGCGATCAGCAAAAGGCGGTGAGCGCGATTTTGGCGGATCTGCAAAGTGGCAAGGTAATGGACCGCCTGCTTAGCGGCGACGTGGGCTTTGGAAAGACCGAGGTTGCGATGAATGCGATTTTTGCCTGCATCCGCAGCGGCCATTCGGTGCTGTTTTTCGTGCCTACGACGCTGCTTAGCTCTCAGCATTACGCTACGCTTAGCGAGCGCTTTAGGGAGTTTGAAATTCCCGTTTTCAAGCTCGATCGCTTCAGTAGCACGAGGCAAAAGAGCGAGATTACAAAGCGCCTACAAAGCGGAGAGGCGATCGTCGTGGTCGGCACGCACTCACTTTTAAATTTAAACCCCGCAAATTTAGGGCTTATAATCATCGATGAGGAGCATAAATTCGGCGTTAAGCAAAAGGAGCGGCTCAAAGAGAAAAGCGCCGCCTCGCACCTACTTAGTATGTCCGCTACGCCGATACCGCGCAGTCTAAATATGGCGCTAAGCTCGATTAAAAGCTACTCCACGCTGCTTAGCCCGCCGCAGGATCGCCTGGATGTGCGTACCTTCGTCAAGCAGTGGGACGAAAAGATCGTAAAAGAGGCGATCTCGCGCGAGCTGCGACGCGGCGGGCAGATCTTTTACGTCCACAACCACATCGCGACGATGCAAAGCGCCAAAAAGAAGCTGCTTGAAATTTTGCCGAGCCTTAAAATTCTAATTTTACACTCCAAGATTGACGCTAAAACTACGGAGGATGAAATTTTAAAATTTGTGGCGGGCGGATACGATCTTCTGCTTTGTACCAGCATCGTAGAAAGCGGCATTCATATGCCGCGCGTAAATACGATCATCGTCGAAAACGCTGATAAATTCGGTATCGCCGATCTGCATCAGCTGCGCGGCCGCGTCGGGCGCAGCAACAAACAGGGCTTTTGCTACTTTTTGATCGAGGATAAAACCGCTCTTACGCAGGACGCGCTAAAGCGGCTCGTAGCGCTTGAGAGCAACTCGTTTTTGGGTAGCGGCTCGGTACTGGCGTATCACGATCTTGAAATTCGCGGCGGCGGAAACCTGCTCGGAGAGGCGCAGAGCGGGCATATCGAAGCGATCGGCTACTCGCTTTATCTAAAGATGCTCGAAGAAGAAATCGGCAAGCTGCTAAACAGAAAGAGCGCTGCTGCAAGCGTGGAGCTCAAAATTTCGGTAAACGCCTTTTTGAACTCGGAATTTATCAGAGAGGATCGCCTGCGCCTGGATCTTTACAGGCGGCTTAGCAAGTGCGCCGAGGCGAGCGAAGTGCTTGAAATTTCCGGCGAGATCGAGGATCGTTTCGGGCGCGCGGATGTTTATACCAAGCAATTCATCGACGTGATGATGATTAAGGTTTTGGCCACGAAGCTTGGCTTGCGCATGATTTCGAGCATGGACGAAAATATCTTGATCACTCTTGCAAACGGCGATAAGGTGCGATTAAAGGCGCAGACGTGCGATGATGACGACGTGATAAGCGAAATTTTAATCTATCTGCGAAGGGAGCTAAGAAATGCGAACTTGCGATGAAAATATCAAAAAAAGCGCGAGCAAAAGTAGAAGTGAAGGGCTAAATTTAGACTCGGCAAGCGGTTTAAATTTAGCGCCGCAAGCCGTTCTAAAAAACGCGCAGAGCAGCGTCGGCGAACAAATTTATTTCAGCGATTTTAGCGCGATTGATTGGCGCACGGTACAGGTCGCCGTCTTTCGCGCGAGCAAAAAGGCGCTAAAGATCGTCCGAGACATCGATTTTACCGATCTTGACGCGCTTGTGGGGCTAGAGAGCCAAAAATCGGCTCTTATAAAAAACACGGACGCCTTCCTGCGCGGCGCAAGCGCCAACCACGCGCTTTTGTGGGGCGAGAGCGGTTGCGGCAAATCAAGCCTTGCGAAGGCGGTTTTTTCTAAATTTATCCCGCAAGGCCTTAAGATCATCGAGATCGGTAGAGACGATCTGAGTTATCTCGCGGATATAATCGACGCGATCCGCGAAACGAACTTTAAATTTATCATTTTTTGCGACGATTTGAGCTTTGAGCTCGGCGAGAGCGGCTACAAGCACCTTAAGCCGCTGCTAGAAGGATCCTTAGAGCGCGCGCCGCGCAACGTGCTGATGTATGCGACGTCCAACCGCCGCCACATCGTAGGCGAATGCGCAAGCGATAACGACGCCGCGCAGATAAGCCGCGGCGAGCTGCACCTAAGCGATGCGGCGAACGAGCGAATCAGCCTTAGCGAGCGCTTTGGGTTGCAGCTAAGCTTTTACGGCGGGAGCATGCGGGAGTATTTAGGGATAGTAGATGCCTATTTTGCGGCTGCGCAAGGCATGAGCGCGGCGGAATTTCGCCTGAGCTTTGCTGCAAATTTAGACGCGCTGCACGCAAAGGCGAGGGAGTTTGCGATGCTTCGCGCAAGCCGCAGCGGCCGCGCGGCAAAGCAGTTTTTCTTGAGCTTTGGCGAGGAATTTTTTGCAAATTTAAAGGGCGGCGGCAGATGAATACGGCGCGCGAATTTAAACTTGGCGTAAAATTTATCGCCGTGCTAGAGCTTACGCAAAAAATCGCCGCCGCGCGAAATTTTAGAAACGATGCCAGGAATTTCGGAGGCGCGAAATGAGCGCGACCGAGCTTTTTATCGCGCTTTTTCGCGCCGTGAAAATCAAGGATTTGCGCTGGTGGCCCGCATTTGGAAGCTTTGAGGTGGTCGTGGGGGCGATTTTGATCCAAAATACAGCGTGGCGCAATGCCGATGCAGCATTGCAAAACTTGCGTAGCAAGGGGCTTTTGAGCCTAGAAAGCATCGCCGGGCTAGAGGAAGCGGAGCTTGCGCAGATCATCAAAGTAAGCGGATTTTATAATCAAAAAGCTAGGCGCCTAAGCTTGCTTTGCAAAGCGATAATCGCGGATTTTGGGGATTTTGAGAGCTTTAAATCAGGCGTTAGCCGCGAGTGGCTGCTAGCGCGCAAAGGGATCGGCGCGGAGAGCTGCGATGCGATCTTGTGCTACGCGTGCGAGCGTGCGGTGATGGTTGCGGATAGCTATTCGGCGCGGCTGCTTGAGGCTTTAGGCTATGAGTTTGAAAGCTACGACGAGCTTAGCGCGTGGCTCGGCGAGCTGGAATTTGAGCGGATCTATGAGCTTGTAAATTCTGCTAATCTTCCCTGCGATGCGGCGGCAAAAGCAGATAAGCTGGAGAACGAAAACGGCGCATATGCACTATTTCATGGACTCATCGTGGAATTTTGCAAAGCGCATTTGAAAGGTAAAATTTTTGATGATTTTGCGATAGAATTTTTTGATAATTTAAAATAAATCTTAGTCATCTTTGAAGGAAAGAACATTCTATACCATCCAAGTAACGACAAATAGGTGAATTTATGTATTGTTAAGCGCCGATATAGCAAAATTTAATTAAAATTACGGTGATAAATTTGGTTAAAAAACCGATATTTAGGGGAATTTATGACGAAAAGAAAAATTTTGATAGTATTTGGAACGCGCCCGGAAGCCATTAAGATGGCTCTGTTGATAAAGGAATTTCAAAAGTACGCGGAATTTGAAGTGAAGGTTTGCGTTACGGCGCAGCACAGACAGATGCTCGATCAGGTGCTTGAATTTTTTGAGATCAAGCCTGATTTTGATCTAAATTTAATGAAGCAAGGGCAGGATCTGTACGATATTACGTCGGGTGTTTTGCTTGGTATGCGCGATGTATTTAGCGAATATACCCCAGACATCGTGTTTGTGCATGGAGATACTACTACTACTTATGCCGTTTCTTTAGCGGCGTATTATCAAAAGATCGACGTGGCACATGTCGAAGCTGGACTTAGGACGCATGATATCTATTCGCCGTTTCCTGAAGAGATAAATAGGCAGATGACGGGGCTCATCGCTAAATATCACTTCGCGCCGACTGCCGACGCAAGAGATAATCTATTAAAAGAAGGCAAAGATTCAAAAAATATAATCGTTAGCGGCAACACCGTCATAGACGCACTTTTGTGGACGATAGATAAAATCGAAAACAACGAGCTGCTAAAAAATAAAATTTTATCCTTTATAAATTCCAAATATAAGTTTAGTGATAGAAAATTTATTCTCGTTACAGGACACAGACGAGAGAATTTCGGAGAAGGCTTTGTTAATATTTGTGAGGCTTTACGTGAAATAGCGCTAAAAAATGAAAATATCGACATTGTTTATCCTGTGCATCTAAATCCAAATGTAAGAAAGCCTGTGGGAGAAATTTTATCGGGCATTTCGAATATATTTTTAATCGATCCGCTAGAGTATGATAGTTTTGTCTATCTTATGAGCAAGTCATATATGATAGTAACAGATAGCGGCGGCATCCAGGAGGAGGCGCCGAGCCTATGCAAGCCCGTTTTAGTTATCAGAGAAACTACCGAAAGACCTGAGGGGATAAGGGCAGGATGCGTTAAGCTTATCGGCACCAAGCGCGAAAATATCATAAAAGAGGTGCAAAAATTATTAAATTTAAAAGATGAATATGATAAAATGAGTAAAAGTGTAAGTCCGTATGGCGACGGTAAAGCTTGTAAAAAAATACTGGAATTTTTAAAAGGAATATTATGAAAAAAGTTTGCATCTTAGGTCTTGGGTATATAGGGTTGCCGACGGCGGCGCTTTTGGCAAATAGGGGCTATAAAATCCACGGCGTTGATGTAGTGCAAAGCGTCGTAGATACGATCAATGAGGGCAAAATTCATATCGTCGAGCCGGAACTTGATGTATTTGTTAAAAAAGCAGTGCAGAGCGGAAATTTAAAAGCAGACGTTAAGCCTGATTTTGCAGACGTTTTTATCATAGCTGTTCCGACGCCGTTTCGAGACGGATACGTGCCAAATATCGATTATGTCATAAGTGCGGCAAAATCTATAATACCATACGTAAAAGACGATAATATGGTCGTTTTAGAATCTACTTCGCCGGTAGGTACTACCGAAAAGATAGGTGAAATTTTAAAAAATGGCGGTGTTGATATTTCTAAAATTTATATCGCTCATTGCCCTGAGAGAGTTTTGCCCGGTAAAATTTTGAAAGAACTCACCCAAAACGATAGGATCGTGGGCGGAACTGCAAAAATTGCTACTAAAAAAATAGCAGAATTTTACACAGAATTCGTAGAAGGCGAAGTTTTACAGACTGACTCAAAAACTGCAGAGATGTCAAAGCTTACAGAGAATTCTTTCCGCGACGTAAACATAGCCTTTGCAAACGAACTTAGCATTTTATGCGATAAATTCGGCATTAACGTCTGGGAGCTTATCTCGCTAGCAAACCGTCATCCGCGAGTTAATATTTTAAGTCCGGGCTGCGGTGTAGGTGGGCACTGCATAGCGGTCGATCCGTGGTTTATCGTCCATGCGGGCGGCTACGAAGCGAGGCTGATCAAATCCGCAAGAGAGGTCAATGATCACAAAGCCGAGTGGTGTATTGAAAAAATCAAAAACGCCGCTTTGAAATTTGAGCTGCAAAACGGCAGAAAGCCAAAAGTAGCGTGCATGGGGCTTACTTTTAAGCCCGACATCGACGATTTGCGGGAGTCGCCTGCGCTAAATATAACCAGACGCCTGATCGCAGACGGCGTCGATGTGATCGCTGTAGAGCCTAATATCAAGGCTCACAAAGATTTTGAGATAGTGGATTATAAAAAGGCTATTGAAATTTCGGATATTATCGTATTTTTAGTCGGGCATAAGGAATTTAAAGGGCTGAAAATAGAAAAAGAAGTTTTGGATTTTTGCGGCGTGCGAAATACTAATATTTAATATTTTTCAAGGTATGGTTAATGATACAAGCAATAGTTAAAAAAGGTAAGGTTTTGGCAGAGCAGATCCCTGCTCCAAGCGTTTCAAAGGGATGCGTTCTTATAAAAGTAGTAAATAGCTGCATATCGGCGGGCACCGAGATAAGCGGCGTATCAAATAGTGGAAAGAGCCTGATCAGAAGGGCCTTGGAGCAGCCAGAGAACGTAAAAAAAGTCATCAATATGATAAAATCAGACGGCATCGCAAACGCCTATGCTAAGGTAAAGGGCAAGCTTGATAGCGGAAGCCCGACCGGCTATTCGCTTAGCGGCGTCGTCATAGCGGTCGGAGAGGGCGTTTCAAATTTTGAAATTGGAGAGCGCGTCGCCGCAGCTGGTGCAGGGCTTGCAAACCACGCAGAATACGTAGACGTGCCTAAAAATTTAGTTATGAAAATGCCGCAGGATATGGACTTTGAGCGGGCTTGCACCGTGACGCTCGGCGGCATAGCGATGCAGGGCGTTAGGCGGATTGATCTAAGGCTGGGTGAGACCTGCGTAGTCGTGGGAGCTGGGATCTTAGGGCTTCTTGCGGTGCAGATGCTTAAAATTTCAGGCGTGAGGGTTGCGGTTAGCGATTTTGACGATAGGCGCTTGCAGATAGCTAAAGAGTGCGGCGCCGAGCTTGTTATAAACCCGTCAAGAGACGATTTGCTGGATGTCGTTTCATCTTGGAGCGGCGGATACGGCGCTGATGGAGTGCTATTTACCGCTGCTACGAGCAGTAGCGAGCCGCTGTCGCAAAGCTTTCAGATGTGCAAGAAAAAGGGCAGAGTGGTGCTTGTAGGCGTTGCCGGCATGCAGATCAATAGAGAGGATATGTATAAAAAGGAGCTTGATTTCCTCATCTCCACATCCTATGGCCCCGGTCGCTACGACAAGAGCTACGAAGAGCAGGGGCTCGATTATCCGTTTAGCTATGTAAGATGGACTGAAAATCGAAATATGAGCGAGTATCTAAGGCTGGTAAATGAAAATTTGATAAAGCTGGATAAGCTCATAGACGCAAAATACCCTATCGAGCAGGTAACGGAGGCGTTTGAGTCGCTACAGACTTCGCAGAATAAGCCGCTTATGGTTTTACTTTACTACGGCGAGGCAAATTTAACCGAGCTTGATAGCTATTTAAATCACGATAAAAAAATCATCATAAGCTCTGCGCCAGTAAACAGGGATGTGATAAACGTCGCATTCGTCGGAGTCGGCGGATTTGCCACCGGTATGCACCTGCCTAATATCTCAAAGCTTACGGATAAATATAAAATTTACGCGATCATGAACCGAAGCGGACATAAAGCAAAGGCGGTGGCGCAGCAATATGGAGCGAATTACGCTACTTCAAATTTAGACGATATTTTAAATGATAAACATGTCGATCTTGTGATCATCTCCACAAGGCACGATAGCCATGCGGAGCTTACTTTAAAGGCGCTTGAAGCGGGCAAAAACGTATTTGTAGAAAAGCCGCTTGCGACAAACAAAGAGGAGCTTGAAAAGATAAAGAAATTTTACGAAGGGGGAGGCGACAAGCCCCTTTTATTCGTGGGATTTAACAGGCGATTTAGCGCCTATGCGCAGGAGATAAAAAAGCACACGAGCGCTAGAATAAATCCGATGATAATCAGATATAGAATGAACGCGGGCTACATACCGATGGATCATTGGGTGCATGAAAACGGCGGCAGAATGGTAGGCGAAGCATGCCACATAATAGATTTGATGACGGCGCTAACGGGCAGCGAGATACAGAGCGTATTTTCGCAGGCTATCACGCCGAGCAATGAAAAATATAGCTCCGAGGATAACAAATCCATCGTCTTAAAATACAAAGACGGTTCGGTGGCAAATATCGAGTATTTCGCAAACGGCAGCAAGGAGCTAAGTAAGGAGTTTATGGAGATTCACTTTGACGGCAAGAGCATCGTTTTGGACGATTATAAAAGCCTAAAAGGATACGGAGTGGGACTGAAAGAAATTTCAACAAACGTGAGTCAAAAGGGACAGCCAGAAGAGCTTGAGGCACTATTTGAGGCTCTAAAAGGAAGCAAAAAAGGCTGGCCGATAGAGCTTTGGGATATGGTGCAGACGACGGAGATAAGCTTTATATTGTAAATTCGGATCAAAATAATGTGCGGAATAGTCGGTAAGGTCTCTTACAAAGGAATAACACAGAAAGATATTGATGATATAAAAAATATGTCAAGCGCAATAATACATCGAGGGCCTGACAGCGAAGGCTTTTACTTTGATGAAAATGTTGCATTTGGACACAGAAGATTATCTATACTAGATCTATCCGCTGCAGCTAATCAGCCGATGAGCGATGACGAAAATACTTTAGTTTTGATTTTTAACGGTGAAATTTATAACCATTTAGAGATTAGAGAGAAATTAAAATCAAAATATAATTTTAAAACGAATCACTCTGACACCGAGACTATTTTATATGCTTATAAAGAGTGGGGGCTAGAATGCATAAAATATTTTAACGGTTTTTTTGCTATTGCCTTATACGATAAAGTAAAAATGGAAACTATTCTTATTAGAGACAGGATGGGCAAAAAGCCGTTGTTTTTTACTATGAGCAATAATGCTCTATATTTTTCTTCAGAAATTCATGCGTTTTTTAAGGCGGGCGTAGTTGAGAAGCGTATTAATGAGGAGGCGATATATAATTATCTGACATTTTTAACAACCAATGCTCCTGATACTTTTTTCGCTAATATTTATAAATTAGAATGTGGTCATTATTTAAGAATTACAAAGAATAAAATAGAAAAAGTAAAGTATTGGAATATTGCGGATTTTATTAATGTATATAACGCGGATAATTTTTTGCAGGCTACCGAAAAAACTGAAGATCTGCTTGTAAAATCAATGAAATATAGAAATATAGCAGACGTCGATATAGCTGTAGCGCTTAGCGGCGGTATAGATAGCTCTTTAAATTTGTTTTATTCAAGTAAAGAAGGCGGAAAGGTAGATGCGATTAACATAAGTTATGATGCGGATGATATATATGACGAATCAGAAATAGCGCAAAAATTTTCGAAAGAACTTGGCGTAAAATTTATTAAAAGCATTATTTCTGCCAACGATTTTGAAGAGTTGGCGAAAGAATATATGACTAAGCAAATAGATAGCCCTACCGGGGATGTAAATTCCACATTGCTGTATTTCCTATCAAAGCTTAGTAAAAGCAATAGTCTTAAAGTTATGATCGTCGGCGAAGGTGGCGATGAGATAGGCAGTTATCCTATATATGAAAAATTAAATAAAGAATATAATATTTTGAAGTATTTTAAGAATTTAAATTTTATGTTTAAAAGCCTGCCAGAGAAATTTGCTAGAAAGTTTGATATTTTCTATAATAATGACATTATTTCTAGGCGCCACATACACGGCTTTACCGAATTTGAAAAGAGAAGTTTTTGGTTGAGCGATAAGTCTTTTAATTCATACAGAATTCTACATAATTATATGTCTGAAATAAGAGATGATTTGCCTGATAGTTTTTTAAGAAAAATTCTTAATGTTGAATATAAAATGCGACTCCCCGAGCTTATCTTGCAGAAGATAGACTATTCCACGATGTCTCAAAGCGTAGAAGCAAGAAGCCCCTTTATGGATCATCTTCTTATTGAATACAGTTCTAGCCTATCGTTCGATACAAAGATGAAATATGGCGCCAAGAGTATTTTAAAAGAAATAGCAAAAAATAAGCTTCCTAGCTATATTTTAAATCAGCTAAAAGTCGGTTTCGGCATGCTCTTAACACCTTTTTTACAAAATATTATGCCTATATGGTATCAAAAGGAATTATTGCTTAAAAAAGCTATGATAGATGAATTTATATCTAAAATTTTCTTGCAGAAGCTATTGGATAGCCACACTAAATATAAAAATCAAGGATATAAAATGTGGATATTATTTGCTTTAGAAAAATGGCTGGAGATAAATTTT